>CAKQXI010000138.1 GCA_934281565.1 uncultured Prevotella sp. | reverse complement strand
CTGCCGAGGAAAATAAAATTTCCTCGGCAGAGATTTTTAGTTTCCTCGGCAGCCAATTTTACAGCCAACGAGTAAGGAAACAAACGATTAATATTATTTCATGCAAAAGTTGGTACGTTCTTTGTCCAACAATGATTTACCAAATCTTGGTATAAAGTACCTTTATCGACACAATAATCAAAATACTTTTTAGCGTGATATGTCCTATCCATTGTTGTTATTTTTTGCAAAAGTAGGAAATAGTTCCGAAACTTCCAAATATTTCTTGAAGTTTCTTTGTGCCACACAGAAATAAAATATTAATTCGTGTTAAATATTTAATACTAATGATGTATTTACCGAATAAATGTGTATTTTTGCAGAAAATTTTTAAGTTATAAAGAATAACAGCAATAGATTTAATTAACTCAAAATAATGGAACAATTAGAATTGATTAATCAAATATCTTTCAATGCCAGCACCGTAGGTGTGGTGGCATATAGCGGATGCTTTAGGCATCAGTGCCGTACATATAAACACCAATAGACCAACTGATTTATTTTTTCAGAATCTCAAGGCAGCCCCCAGTGGCGGTATTTGACCGATGTAAGTAAGGACAAATGCTGACCAACTGAGGGGGCCTTAACTTATTAAAGAACCTCAAGGCCCCCCAAGTGGTTTTTTAGCAGATAGAAAGTACCCAATCCTTGTTCCACGGAGGGGTCCTTGCCGTTCTTTGAATGTTTATAAGCAATGATTAGATAAAAAACTGTAAAAAGCTACCCTTATCATAGGTATTTGGGAAAATTATTGTAACTTTGTCTCATAATTCATTTAAAAACCTAAGACCTATGAATGAAAATTTAAGAAACATCGTATCCCATTTCATCATCAAGGGATCCGTTGATAGCATCCAGCCTCTTGGCAATGGGCTTATCAACGATACTTATTTAGTTACTACCGTTGAGGAAGATGCGCCAAACTATGTGTTGCAGCGTATCAACCATTCTATTTTCACCGATGTAGAACTTTTACAGCATAACATAGAAGTTGTCACGGATCACATTCGCCAAAAGTTGGTGGAAGCAGGCGAGAAAGACATAGACCGCAAGGTTCTGCAGTTTGTCAAGACCAATGAGGGAAAGACATATTACAAGGACGAGGACAGCTACTGGCGTATCTCGCTCTTTATTCGGGATGCCAAGACCTATGAGACGGTAGACCCTTATTATTCCCATTTTGCTGGTTTGGCTTTCGGTAACTTCGAGGCAATGCTTGCCGATGTCAAGGAACCATTGGGCGAGACGATACCCGACTTCCATAATATGGAGCTGCGTTATCGGCAGTTGCATGAGGCAATGGAGGCGAACAAGGCAGGGAGAGTAGGAGAGGTGAGTGACTTCATAGCCGACATAGAGAAGTATATCCATGAAATGTGCCGTGCCGAAGAACTATACCGTGAGGGCAAGTTGCCCAAGCGCATTTGTCATTGTGACACCAAGGTCAACAACATGATGTTTGACGAGCAGGGCAGGGTGCTTTGTGTCATCGACCTTGACACCGTGATGCCGAGCTTCGTCTTTTCAGATTATGGCGACTTTCTCCGTACCGCAGCCAATACCGTAGCGGAAGATTGTCCTGATTTCGACAAGATAGATTTCCGCATGGATATCTTCGAGGCGTTCACCAGTGGCTATCTGGAGTCAGCAGGTAGTTTCCTCACTCCGATAGAGATAGAGAACTTGCCATATGCCGCCGCACTTTTCCCTTATATGCAGAGCGTACGTTTCCTCTGGGACTATCTCAACGGGGATGTTTACTGGAAGACGAAGTATCCTACACATAACTTGGTAAGAGCCAAGAACCAGTGGCATTTGTTCCAGAGCGTGCTGGCACATACTGACGAAATGAAGCATTTTATCGCCGAGCAAATGAAAAAGTAACATTATTATATAAAGACCTTAAAACTATAAAACAAAGCATCTAAGCATGAAGCGTTTATTATTAACAGTATTTACAATTTTGTTTATGACCGGTATGGCAATGGCGCAGACACTTGTGTCGCCAAACGGTCGCTTGAAGATGGATTTTCACCTTACGGCGGATGGAGTGCCTACCTATTCTTTGCAGTACAAGGACCACCCCGTTATCAAGGAGAGCAAGTTAGGTTTCTCGTTACGCATCAACTGTCATCTTGACCAACGTTTTCAGGTGATTCGTACCGAGACAAAGGAAGTGAACGGTACATGGGAAACAGTATGGGGACAAAACCGTTTCGTGACGGACAAGCACCATGAGCTATTTGTTGCCTTGAGGCAAGAACGTACAGGCTGGGAGCTAAATCTCCGTTTTCGCCTCTTTGATGATGGACTTGGTTTCCGCTATGAGTTCCCAGTCCAGCCCAACTTACGCCACTTTACCATTGAGGAAGAAGAAACAGAGTTTCGCTTGAACGGTGACCATAAGGCTTTCTGGATACCAGCCGATTATGATACCAATGAGTTCCCAATAACAACATCAAGGCTTTCGCAGGTGGCTAACCTTATAGATAAGGTACGCGAGGAACCATTGGCATGTAAGTCGCCAACACCCAACCTTGCGGTACAGACACCTTTGATGCTCAAGTCGGATGATGGACTTTATATAAACATCCATGAGGCAGCCTTGGTCAATTATCCAGCCATGCACCTCAACTTAGATGACAAGAACATGGTGCTGAGTTCCCACCTTACGCCAGATCGTAACGGTGCCAGAGGGTTCATCCAGACAGGCAGCGTAACCCCTTGGCGTACTATCGTGGTGAGCGACGATGCGCGTGACATCTTGGCTTCCAACTTGATCATCAACCTCAACGAACCTTGCAAAATCAAGGACACATCATGGATACATCCTACCAAGTATGTTGGTGTATGGTGGGAATATTTCACGGGACAAGGCTCTACTTGGGCTTATTCCGATACCCAAGACATCCGAATAGGCGAGACTGACTATACGCAGTTGAAGCCCAACGGACATCATGGTGCGAACACAGCCCACGTGAAAGAATATATCGACTTTGCAGCGAAGCATGGCTTTGATGCTGTATTGGTCGAGGGATGGAATGAAGGATGGGAAGATAACGTGGCTTACGTGAAAGAGAAAATCTATAACTTCAAGAAGGCTTATCCCGACTTTGATGTCGATGGCTTGCATCGCTATGCCGCAGAAAAGGGCGTCAAGCTCATCATGCACCACGAGACGACTTCTTCGGTTGCCGACTACGAGCGACAGATGAAAGAAGCGTTTAAGTTCATGAAAGACAATGGGTATGATGCCGTGAAGACTGGATATGTAGGTCCTATCACGCCTCGCAGTGAGCATCATGACGGACAATGGATGGTGAACCATTATAATTATGTAGCTGAGACTGCAGCGCAAAATGGCATTATGGTAGACTCTCATGAGGCTGTTCGACCTACTGGCTTGTATCGCACTTATCCCAACTGGCTGGCGCAAGAGTCGGCACGAGGTACGGAGTTTGAGTCATTCAATGGCAACCGTCCAGACCATACAACCATCTTGCCGTTTACCCGACTCATGGGTGGTCCGATGGATTATACACCGGGCATCTTTGAGGGAGACCTTTCGCAGTATGGTTCCAACAAGGCTAAGCTGAGCACCACGTTGGTAAAGCAGTTGGCACTCTATGTCACGATGTATAGCCCGCTCCAAATGGCAGCCGACCTTTACCAAAACTATGAGAAGCATCTTGATGCTTTCCAGTTCATCAAGGATGTGGCTGTGGATTGGGACAAGACTTATATCTTGGAGGCAGAGCCAGGCGATTATATCACGATTGCTCGCAAGGCTCGCAACAAGGATGAGTGGTTTGTGGGTGGTATCACTGACGAGAACGCTCGCATGGCGAAGATAGACTTCAGCTTCTTGCCTGCAGGTCGTGCCTATACTGCAACCATCTATGCGGATGGCAAGAAAGCCGACTGGCAGAAAAATCCTCAGGACTATGTGATAATGACACGCAAAGTAACCTCACGTACCAAGCTGTCGCAACGTTTGGCACCGGGTGGAGGTGTGGCTATTAGTATCAAATAAATAACTCAAAAACCAATTATTCTATGAGAAAATTAATGATTACACTTGCGGCAGTGCTTGCTACCATGAGCATTTCCGCAAAATCGGTGACAGAGACAACTGTCACTCAGCAACCGAACCAAGTAGCAAAATCCAGTGATGTTCATCCCATTGTGTTGCAGACGCCAGTGCGCCCTGCTGGTCAGAAAGATGCCCTCAATTTGACTGTGCCTAAGATGGATGTAGTACGTGTAGGTTTCGTAGGATTAGGAATGCGTGGTCCGGGTGCCGTAGAGAGTATCGCCAACATTGATGGCACTGATGTAAAGGGACTTTGTGATGTGAATGCCGACCGTGTGGAGTACTGCCAGAAACTATTGGAGAAGAATGGTCGTAAGCACGCCACGGCGTATGTGGGCATCGATGCCTACAAGAAACTATGTGAGCGCAAGGACATTGACTTGATATATATAGCCACCGACTGGGTACATCATGTGCCAATCGCTCTCTATGCAATGGAACATGGTAAGAACGTGGCGGTGGAAGTTCCTGCTGCTTTCTCCATGGAGGACATCTGGAAACTTATTGACACATCGGAGCGTACTCGAAAGCACTGTATGATGCTGGAGAACTGTGTGTATGATTTCTTTGAGGTTGCTGCGCTCAACATGGCTCAAAAGGGTGTGTTTGGTGAGGTTCTTCATGTAGAGGGTTCTTATTTACATAACCTTGATGATTTCTGGGGTGCTTATTGGAACAACTGGCGCCTGGACTTCAATCGCAAGAACCGTGGCGATGTTTATCCTACCCATGGCATTGGTCCTGACTGTCAAGTTCTTGGCATCCATCGTACCGACCTCATGGATTATCTCGTAGCCATGGATACAAAGTCTGTGAATGGTCCGAAGATTGTTGAACGACAGACTGGTGAGCCTTGCACGGACTTCCAGAATGGAGACCAGACTTCTACGTTGATTCGTACCTTGAATGGCAAGACTATGTTGATTCAGCATGATGTGATGACACCACGCCCTTATAGCCGTATGTTCCAGATTGTTGGCACCGATGGCTATGCCAGCAAGTATCCTGTGGAGCAAATCTTGTTGCGCAAGGAGCAAGCTAAGAATATGAATGTGGATTACCAGAACCTCAATTCACACGAGCCATTGACCGACGAGGCTCGTGATGCCATGTTGAAGAAATATACTCCTGACTATGTGAAAGAGATAGAGGACAAGGCTAAGAAGATTGGTGGTCATGGTGGCATGGACTACATCATGGATTATCGTCTTGTTTACTGTCTGCGCAATGGACTTCCTCTTGATATGGATGTCTATGATATGGCGGAATGGTGCTGCATCGGTGAACTCTCAAGAATTTCTATTGAGAATGGTTCTGCACCAGTGAAGATACCAGATTTTACTCGTGGTGCTTGGAAGAAGTAAGTACATGATATAGATGAGATGAAAAGAAAAATCCCCGTGCTCAAAGCACGGGGATTTTTGTTATAAACAGATTTAACTGTATGTTCTTTCCTAAATTTAGATCTGCTCGCTCCAGTCCTCCTGGCTCTTACGAACGTAAGTCTGGTAACGGAGCTTAGCCATCTTCTCTGCTTGGGTGAACAACTCATCAGCCTCCTTAGGGAATGCCTTCTGTACAGAGAGGTAACGAACCTCACCGAGCAAGAAGTCGCGGAAGTTAGCCCAGTTAGGAGCCTTGCTATCCAAGGTGAATGGGTTCTTACCCTCATCAGCCAACAGTGGGTTGTAACGCCACAAGTGCCAGTAACCGCACTCAACAGCC
>CAKQXI010000137.1 GCA_934281565.1 uncultured Prevotella sp. | reverse complement strand
AAGACTGAAGGCAGGCTGGGATGAAGAGTACTTGTCAAAACTTTTGGAGGGCAGCGCAATTTAATGCGTCTGCCCTGCCTATGCCACCAAAATATTCATCAAAGGTAAGGGGCCAGACGCGTATCTCATCGCCTCTGCCACGGAATTCGGTGACGACATCGCTTGAAAGGAAACGCGAATTGGAGCCTGACACATACACATCCACATTCCTCATGTGAGTCAAGCTAAGGATAACCTCAACGAACTCCTCAATATGTTGCACCTCATCCAACACTACATAATAAGGATTACCGTCATCTGTAATCTTGGAGTCTATATGCTCAAGCAGAGCGTCTGGATTCCTCAGTTTCCTATTCCGAAAATCATCAAGTTGTATCTCAATGATGTGACTGTCGGTCACGCCATGTCCCAAAAGCCAGTTATGTCAAATATTGAATAGCAAGAAGGATTTCCCGCATCGCCTGATTCCAGTTATAATCTTCACAAGTCCGTTTCCACAGCCTGCTATAAGTTCTTTCAAATATTTTCTGCGTTCAAATATCATATTACGGTATAGTTTCTGATATAAGTATCATATTTTACACCGCAAAGATAATATTTTTGTCAAAGAAACTATTAGAAAATGAGGAAAACTTTATATGAAAGCACAAATAATCTAAGGGTTAAGACTTAATACTGCCGTTAATAGAGGTTAAATACGTTAAATCTATCCCTTCTTGTATTCATGCTGAATCCATATTGCCACTTTTCTACCGTTTAGAGCGTAAAATATTGATAATCAATGATTAATGAATACATACGCTGTGTTCTGATCTTGGCAGATATAAAACTATGAGTTTTATCATTTTTACAAAATATAATAATAAAAAAGCATAATTATTGCTTAATATGGATCGTTTTTTGCAATTAAATAAATGCTTGATAGAAGTGGTAATGTCTTTATTAACTAAAATACAAACTTAAAATATAAAAATTATGAACAGAGTAGATTTAGCATTTGACTCCCAGTTTGACAACATCGCCTTACTGGAACATTATCCTTGGGTAGGCAAAGACTATGCTTCATCACCTATAAAAGTGCTCGTCTTAGGCGATTCACACTATACTGTTGATGAAAATGGAGAGTTCTGCGAGGAAGAGTATGAAATTTGTAAAACAGACAAGAACTACACGAGAAATATTATTAATTGCTCAATCGATAAAGGACCTTGGAACTTTCAAAAGAATCTTCTCAAAACTTTCATGGAAGAGAACAACTTAGATGCAGAAAAGTTTTGGTCAAAAGTGGCATCATACAACTTCATACAAGAGCCAATGAAAGGTATTCATGAGTTACCTTCAGACTCAAACTATGAAACAGCATGGAAATGTCTGGCTGATGTCGCAAGAATATTGAAACCTACTTTCTGCCTTTTCGTAGGATTAAGAAATGATACCTGCATTAGCGTATTGAAAGAGAAAGATGTTGATTATCAAATTAATTACCCTGAAACAAAAATCAACAATTCTTATCCACGAACAGGAGAAATTCGTTTCAAGGATGGATACAAACTTCCATTCATCATGATTCACCATACAGCTCAATATTATAGTCCTGAGTTATGGAAAGAGTATCTAAAAGAGCAAATTCCACAAGTAATGGACTTTTTGGCATAAACCAATGCACTATCATTGAAGATGTTATGATATAGACCTCTGCCAAAATGATAGCAGAGGTCTATATTATTTATATCGTAACATTTAAACTTAAGAATTATGGAAAATATGGCAAAGAACAATCATTCTGAATTATCGGAAGAGACGATGGCATTCATTGACTCCATCTGTATGAAAGGCAACACACCGATGGAACATGATAATGTAAAAAGATTAATGCTGGATATTATTTTATCCGACAATATGATGATAAGTCTTAATGCGGATGATGTCAAGGGTTTATTTCACGATGGAGATAAAATTACTGCTTTTGAAGCTAATGTCGATGCATCGAAAGAGAATCGAATGGAACAACTTGTAGGTTTGTTAAAGCAAAAATGTGAGAATGTATCAACGATTAACAAAATGATGCTATGTGTATTTTGTCCTGCTGATGATGGGGTGGGAATGGAAGAGTTAGAAGTATTGAATAATTGGTTTTCCTCTTTGAATAGCGACTTGGAAATTAAATGGGGCATTGCTTTGGAAAATTCACTTGATGCCGACAAAAAGTTACGTGGCACAATGTTAGTACAATAAAGCAAAAGGTGTACAAGGGCTGTACTGTCACTCATTGCAGCAGTACCCATGATAGGATAACTACGCATGACGATTAAGTATATTAATAGCCCTTGTTGCCAAATCAGGCTTTCCACCTGAATATCTCCACCCACATGGAACAATGCCATCAAAATATAGAGAAACAAAATCATCAAGAGAACCATTCATGATATCCCAAATTCTCTTTGCTCTCGTTGTTTGTACAGGATGGATGGGTGAATAGCAATAACCCATAAAGCATTTGCCAACAGCCTCTATATCATATATGATACCAGATGCTTTTATAGCATTGTATGCTTTAATCGTTTCATTCCGCATTTTCAATAATTGTATTTTCATACTTTCATTGAATTCCTCCAACATTCTCTTGTAATACGAATCCATTACAAACTTGTGGTTAAGTATATTTTTACGTACCTCAAGTAGTTCTTTTATACATTCTTTTGTACTTTCTCTTTGAACACTACTTCTCCCACGATTATGTTCTAATTCCAAGTAGATACTTATAATATCTTCTTCTATGGACTTTACTGCTGGTAAATTGAAAATTTCCTGTACTTTCATAACTTTCTTCTTTTTATGTGATAAAAGATATAAATATAATAGAGGAGAATATCTCTCTCATCTCCCCATAAGACTCAAGGAGGCTTGATGGTAACTTCTTTTAAGTTGCATGAAACGAAACACCATGAATTTCAATTAACGGCAGAGATTGACGGCGTCTCTTATACCTATATGTATGGCAAGAAGGAAAAGCCCTTTGGCACATGAAATCATAGAGGATGGTAGGGCAAAGATGTCTGAGGAAAACATCAAGAAACTGATAGAGCGGTATTTAGTGCCTCTTGCAAATAAAAACTAAAGTTTCGCAGCACCGATTATTATGATTTGCACGTTCTGCTAGTGATTTATTGGGTATAACTTGCCATGGGGCGATGGCTGCAGTGAGGGCGAAGACCACCACCCACACAGGTCGTTGGAAAATGATTTTTGCTTGAATTGTATCTTGTGTCATTTTATTTTCTTAATTGACTTTATATCAGCTCCATCAAGTTTGGCTCTAGTAGGAAGTCCATCAATCCAACCAAATAAAATCCGTTATTATCATGATAGGGTCTGATGTCATCACGTACAATGATGATTTTCTTAAAAGAGTCATCTATTCTCTTCAAAGAAGCACACTCTTGCTCTCTCTTGGCATCATCAGGCATGGAGAATGCCGATTGGATGTAGTATCTGCGATCACTCATATTTGCCACAAAATCCACTTCCAGTTGCTTGCGTTCCGTGGATGTCCTTACCTCTACCATACCCACATCTACGCAGAATCCCCTGGAACGTAATTCATTGTAGATAACATTTTCCATAATGTGGTTTTCTTCTACCTGACGGAAATTTAGCAATGCATTGCGTAATCCGATGTCTTGAAAATAATACTTGGATAGTGTACCTATGTATTTTCTTTCCTTAATATCATATCTCATGGATTTTTCTATCATGAAGGCATCCTCCATGTATGATAGGTATTTTGAGATAGTTTTTCTGTCAAGCGACTCGTTTTTTATGCTTTTGAAGGTGTTCTCCAGTTTACTTGGATTGCAAGGAGAACCGATGCAAGATGCCATGACACGCATGAGTTCCATAAATTCCTCACTTCCTTTCAAGTGGTTTCTCTCTATGATGTCTTTGAGATAGACAGTTTCATGGAGCGACTGGAGATAGCTGGTCTTCTTTTGGTCACCAATTAGTTCCAATACACCTGGTAACCCTCCAAACATATAATAGTCTTTCCACAACTTGTTCTTATCGCCACCGATGGTATTGTATAATTCTGCAAACGACAAAGGGTAAAGATGGATTTCGTCTCCTCTTCCACGAAACTCTGTCACCACATCCTTGGATAAAAACTTAGAATTGCTTCCTGTTACATATACATCTGCGTTGCGAATATGCAGCAAACTGTTGAGTACATCCGTGAAATCTTCTATCATTTGCACCTCATCCAAAATGATGTAATATTGTTTCTCATCCGTGATATGTGCATGGATGTACTTGAGAATGACATCAGGATTACGCATTTCGATGTTCATACGGTCATCCAAGGCTATCTCGATAATATGGTCGTGCGATATTCCGCTTTCAAGCAGATGCTGGTGAAATAGGTTGAATAGAAGAAATGACTTGCCACTTCTTCTGATGCCTGTAACAATCTTGATGAGATTGTTGGATTTGCCAGCAATGAGTTGCTGTAAGTAATAATTTCGTTTTATAATCATATTCGTTCCCGAAAAATGTCATTAGTGTCACTTTTCGGGAATACAAAGATACGGCTTTTCTTGGAAATATGCAAATCTTATTCCCAGAAAATGACATTTTTGTCATTTCCCGGGAATAGAAAAGTGGTGTGGAGATATTATTGAATGCGTGGCACATCGCCACTATCATATTTTATCATCGCCCTCATCAAGAGGGAAAGAGTCGTATATTGCTGTTCCTTTACCATATTTCACTGCATTTTTGGTTCGTAAATTCGTTAGTTGATACGAAAATACCCAAAAACGCTAATATAAAAGCAATTACGAAGTTTAAATTTCGCTAAAATGCAAGTTCCCCATTCCTCACTATCGCGATGTCGACGGAGCAAACACTTGTTCGCTCCTTGTTGGCTGTCTCAAAATCTATTGTTGCAAACTCTTTCATGCCACTTTTCTTCATATCTTCCACAAAAGCACATATGACAGGTATGTTACTCCATATTTCTCTTCACATACACCTTGCTGGTTCCTTTGCCAAATGTACTAATCTGGCTGTCGGGCAGGTCGTAATATTCTCGTAGCTCTCTTGATGCCACGGAGCGAGATACGCCAGTTAGGCGAACATAGTCGCCGAGTCTCATCAAGGGATGGGCAGGGTCGGAGAGATACTCCACAGCCTTTTGCCATCGTTGTTCCTTGGTATATGGTGAGCGGTGTAGATAACGCTTGCCACCACGAGAAAGGCTGCATTTGCGGGCGGTGTCTTTGATGAGTTGCTTGTCTGCCTTGAAATTGATGCCAGTAATGGTCATGCTTTGGGCGGTGCGATTAATATCCACGGTATCCATTTCCTCGTTCTTGCTCCATCTGCCAAGTCCAACGGCAGCAGTGAATGTGCCCAAACCATCGATGGTTACAGAATAGCCATCGGCGAGGAGATAGGAGAGGCGTTCGCTCATCTCCGTAATCACTTGTATCACTCTACCTTTATCCATGGCGGAGCCAGGGAATGTCATCTTCTGGATGAATTCCTTGGTGTCGATATTACGCTTTACGTCCATGCGATAATAGGTTTGTTTCTTGCCTGTATTGTTGAGATCGGGCATCTCTTGTTGGATAAATTTTGCCATAGCTTATATGTTTTGAAGTTTGTATATAAGCTACAACGTATGAAAACCTTATTTATTGTGTTGTTGTGTGTTTGGAAATACTTATTTATAGTCAATAAATACTTATTGCATGACATGAAATAAGTATTTTGTGGCAAGAAATTATGGTATTGTACTATTTCCCCAGGGCAGACGCATTAAATATTTTACTTATTAACATATGTGTTGTATTATAGTAACTTATTGAATATTAACATTATATATTTGTATATATGAAATATTTTTTGTATCTTTGTAAAGAAATGATTAACAATCAAAAGGTACAAAATGAGCATTATTAAGTT
>CAKQXI010000136.1 GCA_934281565.1 uncultured Prevotella sp. | reverse complement strand
CAGACCGACATACTGGGTGAACTGACTGGTGGTCAAGCCAACCAACTTGGTATGAACGAGATCCTCGCTGCCATCAAGAAAGCAAAGACTGAAAATAAGATAAAAGGTATTTACTTGGAGACTGGCATCTTCCAAACCAACTATGCCACGCTCCAAGAGATACGTCATGCTCTTGCCGACTTCAAGAAAAGTGGCAAATGGATCATTGCCTATGGTGACATCTACTCACAGGGTGGATATTACCTTGCCTCTGTCGCCAATAAACTATACATTAATCCAGAGGGTTCCATTGACTGGCATGGTATTGCTGCTGGACCTACGTTCTTGAAAGACCTTTATGCTAAGTTTGGCATTAAGTTCACAGTTGTCAAGGTGGGCAAATATAAGAGTTATACCGAGCAATATACTGAAGACAAGATGAGTGATGCCAATCGTGAGCAGGTTTCTCGATACATCAATGGCTTATGGAAGAATATGCTGACTGATGTTGCTCAAAGCAGAGGCATCAACAAGGATACACTCAATCACTATGCCGATGGCATTATGGCTTTCGACGACAGCAAGAAACTGAAACCCATGAAACTTGTGGATGGTTATTGCTATTATGACGAAATAAAAGAGGTGGTGAAGAAACAACTTGGTATCACGGAAGACAAGAATGTCAACCGAGTGAGCATCAATGATGTAAATGCCGCTGTTGCCGATGACTTTGGTGGCGATGCCATTGCCGTATATTATTGCCAAGGTAGCATCACTCGCTTTGCCTCATCAAGCATTTGGGGTGATGGAGAAGAAATAGTCAGTGACAAAGTTATCAAGGACTTAGAGAAACTTGGCAACGATGATAATATCAAGGCTGTTGTTCTTCGCATCAATTCTGGTGGTGGTGATGCTTATGCTTCCGAACAGATATGGAGAGCTGTCACCCAACTCAACAAGAAAAAGCCAGTGGTTGTTTCCATGGGGGGCATGGCTGCCTCTGGAGCTTATTACATGAGTATGGGAGCAAGGTATGTCATGGCACAACCTATGACTTTGACAGGAAGTATCGGCATCTTTGGTGCCTTGCCAGACATGAGCGGTCTGCTTACACAGAAACTGGGTATCAAGTTTGACGAAGTTAAGACTAACAAGAACAGTGCTTACCTTACTGCTGGTTCTGCCCGTCCTTGGAGCGAGGAAGAACTTTCTTATCTCCAAGCTCATGTCAACCGTGGCTATGTATTGTTCCGCCAACGTGTTGCCGATGGTAGGAAGATGAGTGTTGAT
The DNA here is from genome assembly GCA_934281565.1 of uncultured Prevotella sp. Taxonomy (GTDB): domain Bacteria; phylum Bacteroidota; class Bacteroidia; order Bacteroidales; family Bacteroidaceae; genus Prevotella. Next base: position 4,904 of record CAKQXI010000136.1, on the reverse strand, counting down.
GATGTGGAAAAGATTGCGCAAGGTCATGTATGGTTAGGTACTGATGCCAAGGGCATCAAGCTCATTGATGGTTTCGGAGGTATTGATGACGCCATTGCCAAGGCTGCGCAATTAGCCAAGGTCAGCGACTATCATGCCGAGGAATATCCTGAGGCAAAGGACTGGATGGACCAAATATTGGACAAGGCTACTGGCTGTCGTAACACTTATCTTCAAGAACAGTTACGCTTGACCCTTGGCGAATATTACACTCCGTTCATGTGGCTGCGTAACATTCAGGAGCGTGAGCCTGTTCAAGCTACCCTCCCTTTTATCATGAACATCCAATAACCTATATATATTAATAAGGTATATGAGAACAGAAGGAGATCTTATCAAGATAAACGAATGGCTGTTGCCACTAAGCTGGATATACGGAGCCGTCGTGAGGTTTCGTAACTGGCTATTTGACATTGGCGTTAAAAAGAGCCGTGCCTTTAGTCTGCCTGTTATCTCTGTGGGCAACATCACCGTAGGTGGGTCGGGCAAGACTCCTCATGTAGAATATCTCATCCGCCTCTTGCAAGACAAGGCAAGGATTGCTGTTCTATCTCGAGGATATAAGCGCAAGAGCCATGGCTATGTCATTGCCGACAAGGATACGACTATGCCTGAGATTGGTGATGAACCGTTCCAAATGCACCAAAAGTTCCCTGATATTTACGTGGCTGTCGATGCCAAACGTGTAAGAGGCATACAAAAGCTCCAGAACAATGAAGCGACCAAGGATGTAGAAGTCGTGCTTCTGGACGATGCTTTCCAGCATCGTTATGTCAAGCCTGGCATCAATATCCTCTTGGTGGATTACCACCGCCTCATCATATACGACAAGATGTTGCCTGCCGGAAGATTGCGTGAACCATTGAGTGGCAAGAACCGCGCCGACATTGTGATCATCACGAAATGCCCTAAGGATTTGAAGCCTATGGAGTTTCGTGTGCTGACAAAGGCTATGGAACTTTATCCGTTCCAGAAGCTCTACTTTACTTGCATCGACTATGACAATCCTGTCGGCATCTTCTCTGGCAAGACGCTCACATTACCTGAAATGAAAGATTTGCACGTGATGTTGCTCACCGGGATAGCATCGCCCAAGCAGATGGAGCACGACTTGAAACCATTGGTTGCCGACATGACGACACTGGCGTTCGGCGACCATCACCAGTTCAAGCACAAAGATGCACTTCGCATCAATGAGCATTTCGATGCCATGCCGTCACCAAGCATCATTATCACTACGGAGAAAGATGCCGTAAGACTAAAGGAGACCAAGGGGCTGAGCGAACAGGTGAAGGCTAACATCTATGCCTTGCCTATCAAGATCAGCTTCATGTTAGAACAAGAACATAATTTTAACGAAAAAATAATTAGCTATGTACGAAAGAATTCAAGAGACAGCATCCTGGCTAAGAGAAAGGATGACCACAAGTCCAAAGACTGCTATTATCCTGGGAACAGGCCTGGGACAATTAGCTTCGGAAATAACAGATAGTTACGAATTCCCTTATAGCGAGATACCAAACTTCCCTGTTTCCACGGTTGAAGGTCATGCTGGCAAACTTATCTTCGGCAAATTGGGTGGCAAGGACATCATGGCTATGGAGGGACGTTTCCACTACTACGAGGGTTACAACATGAAAGAGGTCACTTTCCCAGAGCGTGTGATGTACGAGCTTGGTATCAAGACTCTCTTTGTAAGTAACGCTTCTGGTGGCATGAACCCATCGTTCAAGGTTGGTGACTTAATGATTATCGACGACCACATCAACTTCTTCCCTGAGCATCCTTTGCGTGGAAAGAACTTCCCTACTGGTCCTCGTTTCCCAGATATGCACGAGGCTTATGATCTCGAGTTGCGCAACCTTGCCGATGAGATAGCCAAAGAGAAAGGTATTGATGTGAAACACGGTGTGTATGTAGGTGTTCAAGGACCTACTTTCGAGACTCCTGCCGAGTATCGTATGTATCATAAGTTTGGTGCAGATGCCGTTGGTATGAGCACTGTACCAGAGGTTATCGTTGCTCGCCACTGTGGCATCAAAGTGTTTGGTATCAGTATCATCACGGACCTCGGCGGTTTCGATGACCCAGTGGAAGTAAGTCATGAAGAAGTGCAGATTGCTGCCAACGCTGCGCAACCTAAGATGACTGAAATCATGCGTGAAATCATTCGACGCTCATAACTTAACATTTAACACTAAACATTTAACATTAAACATTAAAGAACGTTGGACATCGCTAAGTTAGGTGAGTTTGGTCTAATCGACCATCTTACTAAAGGATATGAGAACAAGAACACATCCACCGTCTATGGCGTAGGAGACGATTGCGCCGTGATGCACTATCCCGACAAAGAGGTACTTGTCACGACCGATATGCTTATGGAGGGAGTGCATTTCGACCTCACTTACATAGACCTCCAGCACTTGGGTTACAAGAGTGCCATGGTCAATATCAGTGACATCTTTGCCATGAATGGTACTCCACAGCAAATGATAGTCAGCATCGCCTTGAGCAAGCGTTTCAAGGTCGAGGACTTGGATGAGTTCTACAAGGGATTGCGCATGGCGTGCGACAAATGGAACGTAGACATCGTGGGTGGTGACACCACTTCTTCTTATACAGGTCTTGCCATCAGCATCACCTGCATTGGTTATGCCGACAAAGAAGACATTATATATAGGAACGGTGCCAAGGAGACTGACCTCATCTGTGTTTCTGGCGACTTGGGTGCTGCTTACATGGGACTTCAGCTCTTGGAACGTGAGAAATCCGTTTACTATGGACAAGTGGAGGATATTCGCAAGAAAATAGCTGAGGCCAAGGCGAGTGGAGAGACTCAGAAGCTCGCTGCCTTTAACCAAGACTTGGCTGATATGCGCAATTTCCAACCCGACTTCGCTGGTAAAGAATATCTGTTACAACGACAGTTGCAACCTGAGGCTCGTGGCGACATATTGGTCAAACTACGTGAGGCTAACATCCGCCCTACTGCCATGATGGACATCAGCGATGGACTCAGCAGTGAGCTGATGCACATCTGTGAACAAAGCCATTGTGGATGCCGCATCTACGAGAAGAACATACCTATCGACTACCAGACGGCTGTAATGGCTGAGGAATTCAACATGAACCTTACCACTTGTGCCATGAATGGTGGCGAAGACTATGAGCTGCTGTTCACCGTCCCTATCGGTGACCATGCCAAGATTGAGGAAATCGAGGGAATTAAACAGATAGGATATATCACCAAAGAAAGCCTTGGAAAGATGCTTGTTACTCGTGACAATCAGGAGTTTGAGCTTAAGGCGCAAGGATGGAACCCACTGCAATGATGTTCCACGAACAATACCGTAAGTCACAAAATCACTCTTGGTTTTGTGACTTATTTTATTTACATACCTAACAGGAAAAGCTATGGATAAGTCTATCAATATCATCAAGAGGCATTTAAAGCTCAAGGAACCTATCAAACTAAGATGCAAGAAACTGGAAAATGGCAACAAGAGCCTGTATCTGGATATCTATTGGAAAGGGCATCGCACTTACCTTTTTCTTCATCTGTATCTCATACCAGAAATTGACCAAATGGCATACGAACAAAATCTGGAGGTTCTTAAGCAAGCCTACATCATCAAGAGCAAAAAGATCATTGAGCTTTTGGTCGATACATCACAGCAACAGAACAGAAATGCCAAGAAAGTGTTTCTTCTTGACTTCGTACAGCAATTTGCCAACGACCGCAAGATACCCGACCAAGATATTAACAAAGGTAGGTATAGTAGCATCATTACCCTGAAACGCCATTTGGAGAACTTCGGTGCCAAGAACACGCTGCTCGACAAAGTAAACCTTGAGTTCTGCAAAAACTTCATCGACTATCTCCACAACGCAACAGACTTGCGAGCAACCAAGAACAAACGTAAGTTGGCTGACGGTACGATATACCTTAAATATAGTATCTTCCGAAGTGTTCTGCAAGAAGCTGTCAAGCAGGAACTGATACCATCCAATCCCCTATCCCTGCTTTCTCCCAATTATCGTCCGAAACGACCTGACTCTACAAGATGTTATCTCAACAGGAAAGAACTCAACAAAGTGATTGCCTCTCCTTGTAGTACACCTCAACTGAAAGAAGCTTTCCTTTTCAGTTGCTTCACTGGACTTAGAAAGAGCGATGTCCTAAATCTCACTTGGGAAGAAATCATCAAGGAGAACAACAAGTATTATATCAACAAGAAAATTCAAAAGACCCAACGTTGGCTAAAGATACCCTTGCCAGTCCTTGCCCGACAATGGCTCCCCCAGCGTCCCACTCCACCAACAGGGATAGTGTTCTCGTCCATATCCCAATCGGCAATATTCAAGCATCTGAAAGAATGGCTTCATAACATCGGAATAAGAAACAAGGATATTACGTTCCATTGCGCTCGCCACACCTTTGCCACCTTGGAGTTGTCCTTGGGTGCGAACCTATACACCGTATCAACTTTACTGGGACACAAGAGCATCACAACAACACAAGTTTATGCCAAGGTAGTAAACAAGGAAAAGGAGCATGCCATCGGGCTTATAGACAAATCCTTTAAGTAACATCTGGGTAACAAATACTTTATCTCTATGCTTTCGGCAGTATCATGGGTTCTCCCCCATATTGTAAAGTATTCTGATAAAATTTGATACTCTATCAACAAATTCTCCCAGTTGCATCTAAAGTCACACATCCGTGAGTTTTAGATGCAAGGGCATATTGTGCCTTTTCGAGAAAGATGCAGTCGTATCATCCTTCCTTTTTCTGTCTAAAAAAATCATACATAGCATTTCATCTGTTTCCCTCTTTATATATTTGCGCGGGAAAGGTGGAG
>CAKQXI010000135.1 GCA_934281565.1 uncultured Prevotella sp. | reverse complement strand
TTGGTCCAACTTTGCCAGCCTTTGTTTCTCCAGCAGTGCTTGATGTGTTGGTTGAGAAGTTTGGATTAGGAGGTATAACGAATGTAGAGGAAGACTTGAAGATGTTCTCTATAATCTAAGTTTCTTGATGTCTTGGATGGTTATTTCCTTCCCATTGATTTTGATAATTCCCTCATTGGCGAGGTCGGCAAGGCAGCGCATGAGAGAAAACTTTTGAATGGCAAAGGAGTCGGCGATATGTTGGCGAGATTTCGCTAATGTAATTGTCAGACTCTTTTGTTGTTGTATCTCTGAACGTAAGTAGAATATAACTTTCTCTCTCACTGTGAGCAAAGATAAGAACTTGATTTTGGAGGCGAGGTAAGAGCCTATGTCGGAGAGAATATGGATAAAGTTCCAACGTATTGTCTCATGGGTGTCGATGAGTGCCTTTAACGTATCGGGCTTCATGCGAAAGATGCAAACCTTGGTTTCCGTTTCCACGGTGACAGGCATATTGTTGTTGGCTGCATAAATGAAGTTTGGTGCGATAACATCGCCAGCTTTGAGTCGAATTACTTCCATTTGTTTGCCAGAAGCACCGACCATTCGTGCTACCATCTTGCCTTGTAAGACGATGTCGGCATGGCTACATGGAAAACCACCAAGGGCGTAAATGTCTTTTTTATCAATATTCACGATCTTGTAACTAATTTCTGCCAGAGCTTCGTCAATGTCTGTTTCTGGCATATTTTCAAAAAGAGGGCATTGCTTTAGAGCTTGTATAATGTTATGCTGCATGATGCTTATAGAGAAATACGAAACGAAGAATGAGGAAGTTGATGGGAACCACAATAATCATGACAAGGATAGGTGCAAGCCATTGGCTACAACCGATATATAGGAAAAGGTTGAGCAAGCCAACCTCTAAGAGGTAGTTGATGATATGGCTTGTTACAAATCCTGCTGCATTCTTCTTGGATGGATGTTGACGGAACGTAAAAAAGGTAGTCAAGGCATAGTTGCATACCAATCCTACCATATAGCCTGCGCTATACGATAGGGTAGGGTTGCAATATAGTAATACGAGGCAATATACGCCGTAATGGATGAGTGAGGATATGGTTCCTGTGATGCCAAAACGAAATATACGCCAAAACTCTTTCAGTAATTGTTCCTTGTTATAATGGATATTCATTCTCTCTTGATTATTCCAAAGTCTCCTTGATGTTATAGAGTGGTCTGCCTTTTACCTCCTTGTAGATGCGTCCGATGTAGACACCTACCACACCGATGGAAATCAAGACAAGCCCCCCCACCAGCCAGATGCTGAGGATGAGGGATGCCCAGCCTGGTACGGCAGTACCAGCGACAAGCGCATGAATAACATAAATGGCTATGGCAAAACATACAAAGATAAAGAGTACGCCTAAGTATATGATGCTGTAAATAGGTTTGACCGAGAATGAGGTGATGCCGTCTAAGGCGAGGTTGAGCATCTTGCTTAGTGTATATTTCGATGCGCCTGCAGTACGTTCGCTGATGATGTCGTCGACTGTGGTCGAACTAAGTCCGATGGTTGGTATCAAACCTCTAAGATAGAGGTTCTTTTCCTTGTATTGTGACAATATTTCCAAGGCACGACGGCTCATGAACCTAAAGTCAGCATGGTTATAGATGCTTTCTACACCCATCTTGCTTTGCAGTTTGTAAAAAGTTACGGCAGAAAAGCGTTTGAGCAAAGGGTCGGCTTGGCGTGACACTTTTACACCATATACGATGTCATAGCCTTTGTCATAGTCGTCTATCATTTGAGGTATGGCAGCGAGGTCGTCTTGCAGGTCGGCATCAATGGTGATAACGGCGTCAGCTTGGTCCTTGGCGGTCATCATTCCTGCCATGATAGCACTTTGGTGACCTACGTTGCGAGCTAAGTTAAGTCCATGTACAAAAGGATTTTCACGATGCAAGCGATTGATGATGTCCCATGTATGGTCACGACTGCCATCGTTGACGAAAAGAAAGAAGCTGTCTGAGCTGATTTTTTTATCGTCAATGAGCTGGTTGTAAAGTTCCGTAAGCCTTTTGACCGAAGTCTCCAGAACTTCTTCTTCATTGTAGCAAGGAGATACGATAGCAAGTTTTATCATTATGGTTTAGCTTTCTTTGATTCAACAAATTCAGAGAATGTGGCAAATTGGTATCCTCTGGCTTTCAACATCTTGATGAGTTTGTCGAGACGATGGAACATAGCTTCGCCACTATGGTTCTTGATGATGAATGGCATCTTGAACTCTGGGTGTTCTTTGAGAGCATAGAATTCCCAAGGGTGGAAATAAGTGACGAAATATCCATCATGGTTGACAACACGCCTTACCATCATGTGGTAAAGCCACTCTGGGAGATTATGCAGTGATAGCCAGAAAAGAGGAAAGCGAATGATAGGGGTTACGGATGCTGGTATTTGCATCACCTTACCTTTCATGAACCAAGTACGTGGTGCATTGAGATGCATATATCTACCCGGGATGAAAGCAGGATTTAAAGATGAGTTATAAGCGTATTCCATTCGCTCAATTTCACTGTCGCTTACGGGAAACATCCTGGGTTGGCGATAGCCTGCTACTTTCCTGCCTGTAATCTGTTCGATAACTTGTTTTGAAATTTCAACATCTGTGGCCTGTGGGTGCCAATGATCCACTCCATGGCAAGCAACTTCATGCCCTTCGTCCATAATACGTTGCATCACTTCTGGGGCGTGCTTGGCAAAATTAGCCGTACAGAAGAATGTTGCTTTTACATGGTTCTGCTTTAGGCAGTCCAGTATGCGGTTGGTTCCGAATACAGAGACTTTCATTCCTTCTTCTAAGGAAAAGTCTACGCCATGTTCACGAGGTACGTCAAACTCCTCGGTGTCGAAACTTAAAAGTATCATTATTATTATTGTTTAATTCCTATTTCTATGAAGTAAGGTTCATTGTTATCTCATACAATCGTCAATGAATGAGAAAGGTAAGAGGTCTTTGACCGTGTTGATGCAAAGAATGCCATCCTTGCCATAGAGCAATATACGAACAGGCTGTTTGTAGCGGTCTTCTATCTCCAAGATAACTTGTCGGCAAGCTCCACAAGGAGAAATAGGCGACTTGATAAATCCGTCTGCATTCCTTGCGGCGATGGCAAGGGTAGAGATTGGCTGGTCGGGATAGTTGGCTTGTGCTGCAAAGATGGCTGTTCGTTCAGCGCATAAGCCTGATGGATAGGCGGCATTCTCTTGGTTGGCTCCGATGACAATCTGTCCGTTTGCCAATAAACAAGCTGCACCTACCCTGAAATCGCTGTACTTGGCATACGAGTTATTGGTAGCTTGCATTGCTTTTGTAACGAGTGCTTGCTCTTTGCTGCTCAGTTCTTCCAACTGGGCTAATTGATATTTGATGGTTGTAGTTAGCTCTTTCATCTGTTACTTGGTATAAAAGTCAATGACTCTGGTAAGTGCTTGCTGGCAAACAGCGCAGAATTCTGGGTTCTCGTTGGTGCGCATACGGCAATCTTGTACGCCACGATACACACCCTTTAAGCTATATCCAGCACCTTCAAACATACCCACTTTGGTAGGGATGACCTTAGGGTCTTTAGATAATGGAGTAGGTATCTTGGTACCTTTCTTTATAAGGTTCTCCCATTTCCCTTTGAAGTTGACATGTGTGGTGATATTGGGTTCCCATGGTTCTACATCGTGGGGATACATAGGGATTTGCTCGTTTTCATAGGCATATTCATCGGCAAGACCAGCAAAAGAATGACCAAACTCATGTACTACGACTGGCTTGAACCAATGGTTATGGGTGGTTGTGAGATTATAAGAGTTAAGGATACCACCACCGCCATATCGCTCACTGTTCACTAACACGATGATGTGCTCGTATGGTGTTCCTGCGAGCCAGTTGTGTAAATCTTTGATATTGAGTGTAGTGAGGTATCTGTCACTATAAAATGTGTCGAAGTGTGAGCTGAGTGCTGTATGTTTCCAGATGCCCTTGCCCGGTTCGCTGGTGCCACTGTCCTCAGATGGAGCTTCTACGGCAATGATATTGAAGCGGTCTTTCAGACTCTTAAAAGGTTCATGGGCAAAGATAGCGTTGTAGGCTTCCTTGGCATCATTGACAAAAGTTTCCATTTCATCTTTCTTGTAGCCTTCTGCCAAGAATGCGATGTGAATGCAACGACTTGTATCGGCGGCTTGCTGCAAGGTTACGTATGGAGTAACACGATTGCCTTTGTGATGGATAAGGATGTCGGTAGGAACTATTTGATGGGTGAGCGATGCCATCACGTTTCTGCGGTTGTTAAGCAGGTTGATGGTTATATCGACAGTATCCTTGGGCATCGGAATGAGAAAGACATTCTCAAAGCTCTTGGTCGTGGTCTTTGCTTCTGGATAAGAAAGCCATTCCTGAAAGAGGGTAGAGAAAGAGTTGCGATAGATGACATTGCCAGAATGATGGTCGCGAACTGTGATTTGTCCGTTTCCCTCCATAGGTATTTCGCTGAGGCGTTGTTTCTTGCCATACCAACGAGGCATCACATTCAGTTCGTCGACGGCAATCAGTTGTTGCTTTTCGTTGCCAGCGAAAGTATAGTCTATTCTTAATGTCTTGTCAACGAAATAATCGTTGAAATTCTGGGCTGTCATCTTGCTTGGCAGCAAAATGGCTGCCAAGGTAGACATTGTGATGATAATCTTTTTCATATCCACTCGTTTTTATCTAACTTTAAGTCTGGCACCTGGGAAAATACGGAAGTCTGGACTCAGGTTGTTCATTTTGTAGAGACGATCAAGTCGGATGCCATATTTCTGTGCGATAGAGTACATACTTTCACCCACTTGCACGATATGTGGACGCTTCTTGTACTGGCTGGGTGCTTTCTTCCTCTTTTTCTTGAGATAGATGATTTCACCCTCTTGCAAGGTGTCATGCTTGTCACGTTCATTGTATTTGGCGAGTTTGCGCCAACTGATGCCTACCTCTTTGGCTATGCTCTTGAAAGTATCCCCCTTGCGAGCTATCAAGTAATAGTTCTTGTTGAACAAACGGATAGGATGGATCAATCCCTGGGCATTGATAGGCTGGTCAGAGCCACTATGGGTAGCCATGAAACGGTCGTATCGTTTAGCCTTGTCATACTCGGAGAGGTTATACAACTCGATGATTTGTATAAGTTTGGTGGCATATTGTGGATTGGTGGCATAGCCACAGTCCTTCAGTCCACGTGCCCATCCCTTGTAGTCGGTGATGGAAAGTTTGAATAAACGAGCATAACGTGGTTGTTTGGCGAGAAACTTGCTATGGTCTTCATAACTTTCTTTGGCATCTTGGTAAGCACGAAAACATTCACCACGTGAATCGTCATCATGATACTGTCTGGCACCAGTCCAACTATTGTGACACTTGATGCCAAAGTGATTGTTTCCTTGTCGTACAAGGTCACTTAGTCCAGCTCTACTTTCAAACAGTCCTTGTGCCAGGGTAATACTGGCAGGAATACGATAACGAAGCATCTGCTCAATGGCAAGATCCTTATACTGATTGATGTATGTTTGATAGGCTTGATTCCACCTCATTTGCGCCCTCAGTGTGGTAGTGCTGAGAAGCGCAAGTAATCCTACTAAATATATTTTTAAATAATTCATAGTGCAAAAATAATAAAAATATCGGATAAGCAAGGGATAATTTAGGTATTTTCACTAACTTTGCACATAAAAACATGAGAAATGGCTAATAATGGCGTCAAGATGGTGTTGACTTTAGGGTCAAATTGTGAACAAGTGCACAATGTGAGGTATGCAATGGAAAGGCTCCGTGAGTGCTTTCCGGGGATAAAATTCTCTCGGATTTTATGGACGGAACCAATCGGGATTGAATCGGACAAGTTTGTCAATGCCTTGGCGATTGGTTATTCAAATATTACAGTTGAAGATGTTGTCAAGAACTTGAAAGCGATAGAACGAGAATGTGGTAGGTGTTATGAGGATAAAGCTAAAAATATTGTGAGATTAGACATCGACTTATTACAATATGGAGAGTTGAAATTTCGGGAAGAAGATTGGAAAAGAGAATATGTGCAGTTGCTGCTGAAAGAATTATAAAGGTGTCTCCCGCAGATTGGTTATTTTTCTCGCGGATTTATTATTTTATTTTCTCGCAGATTTCGCAAATTACGCAGATTTGTTG
>CAKQXI010000134.1 GCA_934281565.1 uncultured Prevotella sp. | reverse complement strand
TTGTCAATAGAGTCAACAATAGCTTTGCAAGGAACCTTCTCTTGCCATTGAGGTACCTTGGCACGAACAGCATAACCTGCTATGTGAGGTGCATACAACAATTCTGGTTTTTGAACAGAGTTCTCTGTTGGTATGCAGACAAGATTGTTAAAGCGACCTTCCCCTATCCATGTTTCGTATTCAGACAAGCGACGAGAGAAACATTTCGACCAGAAATAGCAAGCAAATGTACGGTTTGCTAGATATTTCAAGTCCTCTCGTGTCATATTCTGATGCAAGTTCTCCGCCTTGAAATATTGCTTGATGATATCCTTGTTGCCTTCAAAGATATAAATGTCAGAAAGATACGGCAATTCAGACACGCCATTTGCCTCAAAGTCGCACGTTGGAGAATATTCTGTTCCAAGTGTCAGCTCATGAGCAAACCTGTATGTCGTTTCATTCGACTTAACCAGATATTTTATCTGTTTACGAAGTGTGTCATTTATATTATACTCACTCTGTATCTTAGCAAATTCACGTACAAACTGAATGTGAATGCCAGCAACGCTATTCTCATCGGCAGCAAATTTCGCAAGATAATCCTTAACCTTTGCGTCAATCCACATTTGCTTTGTGGTAATAAGATTGCGATTATAGTACTCTTCAGAGATAGCAAGAAGCAAGTCCTTGTTTGCCCTTAGGATATCGGGATGAACCTCATTGGCGAGAGTGATATACTTGAATGGTTCAGATACAGAGTCCTTATCCACGTTGACGATTACAACTTGGTCTAGAGTCTTATATACGCCAGATTGAGTACGAACTCTCAACTGCATAATTTGGCGTTTCCTTTCAGCCCATTTATCCTTCAGATCTTTAAGGTGCTTGGTCATCATCGCTACAATTGAATCCAAAGACTCTGTTTCAATAGTAGAAAGCTTAGGCAAGATGTCAGAGAAAAGAATATCCTTATTATCAGACTTAAGACCGAGTTTTCTGAATAATTTCATCCACTCTGCCTTCTCGTTCTCATTGACGGTTTCGATGTAAGACGAAGACACGAACTGCGCATCCTTTACATACTTAGTTACCAGCACCTCAATTTGCTCTTGCTGATAGGTATCAGAAATGTAAAGCGATGCACCATTTATAAGTGCGTTGTTCTTGTCAAGTAACGGAATCGCCTTGAACTTATCAACAGATGCTATTTGCTTCTGTTTTATCTTTACCCATCGCCAGAAATCAACGTTATTGTTTATAACATTAACCGATTGACGCAAGTTTGCGTTCTGAGCAAGATTATCAGTTATGGTATTGATATCGAATTTTACAATCTTAAATAGCTGACGCATTTCCTGAGAGAAATCATCTGTATATTTCTGTGAAAGTATAACATACGTCTTCGGACACCATGCTTTCTCGCACAGAGTCTTTGCATCCTCGTTGTATTCGATATATTGAACATTCAGTTCTCTTGCTCTTACTATAGTTCCATCATAGGCAAGTAAAGGCATATCCTTAATGTCATTGAAACTCATAGTATCATCAAAGAGTCTGTCTGCGTCTCGCTTCAAGTATTCCAAGAATGTGAGCATAGTCGCCTCGTCTGCAAGACTGTCATAGATAACCGCCTTATTCTTGATTACAACATCTGTAAAGAACGACTTATCTGTAAAGGTCTTAACGCCAAACTTCTGGCGAAAGAAAGATTCTAACTTCTTTGCCTCGTCTTTCTCATAGCCTTCAAAGTAAGCATTCGAGAGAGCATACATCATGCTATCCTGCAACCAGGTATGATTGATATTATCGGCATAGGTGCTGTTCTGAACATACGCATTCTGATTGAAGTATCGCACATCATCGTTGCAAAGATATACCTCATTATTGTGTATGTCAACACAACGCAAGACATAATCCTTGAAACAGTTTTCTTTCAACTGCGCTTCACAATCGAACACATATTCAACAAATGCTTTGTTGGCGGCATAATTGTTTTCTATGACTGCGTTTACTTTTGCTCGAAAATCAGCATCGTCAACTATGACAGTCGCAACGAACGAATCCTTGGCAAATTCGTTGAATCCAAGATTAACAAATATTGCAGTTATGTTACCTTTGTCGTCATCATCCAAACTGTCAAAATAGATATGCGATAGTACGTTGATAACATTCTCTCCCAGCCATTTCTCACATGTTAAGCCATAAGCATCTTCGTTGAAGAAATAGTGATAATTGGTATAGTCGGTACTTGCACCTCCATCCTCTGTAATGTACGGAACCTTTGACATGTCAGCTTTTAAATCAACTTCTTTTACTGCAAGATAACGATAAAATGCAACAGAATTGCTTGGCACGTTAAGTAACGCCATAGCATCCTCGTTGGATAGAATGTAATCAGTAATCATAGACGCAGCACAGAAAGGCAGAAAATACTTGTCTGCAAATGGCTTCCAATTTTCATCCTCCTCAAAATTTGCTTTTGATGCCTCACAGAGATGCGGTACAAATCTACACAAGAATCCTAATCCATCACAATTCGTGTCAAAATCATAGTAGAGACTTCCTGCTGTGAACAGATTGCCTTCGTATTCAATAAATATATTTTTCTTCGCAAACTCGTTTAGTTCATCCTTACTCAACCAATGTCTTATAAACCGTGTATTGTTTTCGGGATCTGTCAACCATGTTTGGAAAACAGTTTCCTCACATTTCTTTACAACAGCATCAACCTTTACATCAAGGCTCGAAGGAGAATGCTTGTACAAGAAATTCATGAATGCCTCTGATTGTCTTAACTCATCAACAGGCAAGGAATAGTCACCCAACTCCATAAAACTTATGAAGTCTTCGTCTGAAATGACTCCGTTCACTGTCATACCAGTCATGTCGTTGATAATGTTGTCGATGCATTCAAAAGTTTGTCGACCATCCTTATCCACGCATGGAACAAAAGGCTCTTCTTTTATAAGTTTTTCAAATTCTTCTTGGAATTCCTCTATAAACGTCTTGTACACACGCCTCTTCTTGCACTCATCAAAGTCTGGGATAAGTGAAAAGATGGAGTCAAGGTCATAATTCTTGCTTTCAATAAGCTGCCTGATCCAATAAAAGAACTGTTTACCTGCGATACGAGAAATAATATGATTGAGTTCGATATCCTCAATATCATCACGCTGTCCGTTGGGCACCATATCGGTGTTCATTAGAAAATTGAAGCCCCAATCAGCACGCTTTGCAGGCAGATAGCAATAAAGAATGGCATCATCAACCGGCATCAATTTTCTTCCAACTTTCCTGCATGCAAACTTTACCGCAGTCTTACGGAAGTTCATGTACTTCTCAGGTATTTTCTCGTAACCATCCGAACGAAGAGAGTCTGGATTTTCCAAGACATCGTTTATTTTATCTGTAATGTCCTCAGGAATATCATCTATAAGAGAAGCTGATACACACCAGTCCTTATTGTCTTTTTCACGTACTATCGGCTCATCCTGACCATCAATAAAGATGCTAACCTTCTTGATGTTCGGGATAAACAATATGACACGCTCTGAGTCAAATACATTGGTAAACAAGTCGATGTAGTTATCATCCCTGTCTTCATTTGTCAGAATTTCCGTATCTCGTGGTTGGAGGGCGAATTTTACTCTGAACTCTTCGTTAGGATGCTGACGAAATACAGACTTTATTTCATTATCAACCTCATTATATTCTGTCCAAATTGGCAATATCTGCCATGGTGTATTGATTACATCCGTAGCAGACTTGTCGAACCTGAATGTGTAATTACCTGTATTGAGAAGAACATAGTCATTGTCAAGGAAAACAGTCTTAAAACCAATACCTTTATATCCGATGGCTTCGGTATTATCAGCCTTCTCGCCATCATTTATATCACAAATAGCTGCAATATTTTTAGGATTGAAATATTCACCTGTATGTTCGAAGGTTAAATAGCTCTGAGTAATATGGAATTCCACATCAACAGACAAAGGTTGAATCTTTCCATCAATTTTTGCATGACGAGGATAGTCGTTAGCATTCTGCAACAACTCATATATGAACACTTCCTTACCGCTTTGTGTAAGTTGCTTTTTGAGAGTATCAAGCGAACGAGCAATCTTCTTTGCAGCACCTGCAGGATAACGCATAATTCCCTCGTAAAGACTATTTACGACATCCTTAGGGAAGACTGGTTTTATTTCCTTGCGCAAATCGATACCAAACTTCAACGGTTCTGTTTTGAGCAATACCCAAGTGAACTTATAATAGGCAAAACGATTAAATTCCTTTTTCGGACTTTTGAACGAAATCGACAAATTCTTTATACCTCGTTCTCTATCCTCGATTTTTGTAAAATCAGTATTGCGAATATCTGTTATCGTATACCATCCTTCATTCTGAGGTGCAAATTGCCCAATGAATATATTATTGTCCAGGCGTAATCTTCTCTTAACCTTTAAAACCTCTTTAGAATCCATATATGTCGCTTGCACACGTTCAGCCCCAGGCTTTTTAGAAATATCCTTTAGGGCTTCTTTCTCTTTTATATATTTTACAGGCACTTTGCAAGAAGTGTCGGAATATATCTCAAACACACCTGATTTGGAGACAAATTCATTGAGCTTCTCATATCCCATAGTTCTGTAATCAATGCCAGCTTTGAGCAAGGCTGGACCAAAATTAGCCATGTTAACCCATCCTTCACCTTTTCCTGGCAAAGAGTCTTTCTGCAAAGAAAGATATACTGATATGAGTTTTTGATGTATAACGTTATTCATCATATTGTTGTAATGGTTAAGACATTGTTATTTAGATTCATTCAAATCTTTAATTCACGAAGTTTACTTACAATATGTCTGAGATCAGAGCAAGCATGTCCGTACACCTTTTTACACGAAAGCATTCTCATTCTATTCTCAAAAGCTATAATAGTATATGAAAAATTCACTATTTTACCAACAGAAACTGCATTAGGTGTAGACATTTCTACTCCCCCCCCCAAAAAAAAATCTACATTGTTGTACTATCCATAATTTACTATTTATTTTTATATTCTAAATTGCAAGATATTTCTATCTGTAATTTTCATCGCCTCTTTCGGCACATATGCTGTAGCCACCAAACACCCATCAAACAGCTCCACGACTACCCTCTGCTGCCCAGCTATCCTTGCCACTCGACCATGAATGCCCATGAACTCACCTTCGATAATTACCACCTCATCACCCAACTTATACTTGATATTCTCAGAAGTAACTGGGATGACATGAGGATTCTTTATTGATGTCAAACGAATGAAATTATCCATGGCTGAATCAGAAATGATTAGCGGAGGATTCTTGTCTGGAGCATCTTCACGGAAGGAAGTGTGATCATAGTAGAAACTAAGCAGTGCTCTACTGTCAGACACATTGATATTGCGACACAATGCTTCAACTTGATTACAAGTTGCACAAACAAAGATAAATGAAGGGAGCAATGGTTCTGTTACAATGTGTTTCTTTCCTTGTTTGGTTATCTGTTTATATCGTAAAGGTACATAACAATCAATACCTTTGCCTTCAATATAGGTCTGAGCCTTGAGAATGCGACCATACGATACACGAAGAACAAACCACAGCTTCTTTTCCATAGGCACATTTTCCACCGACACCCCATTCCTAACATCATCAGAAATGGAGGACGTACAAGAGGTAAGTTTTGTACTTGGACACGATGAGCCTGTGTCTGTAGGCTGCCCATTATACAATGAAGCATTAGCCATTATTGGCTGTTTGGTGTTATCTTCCAATGTCATTTCAGAGGTTAGATGAATACCGATAGACTTTCTTTTGAAAGAATTGTCACATTTTGACTACAAAGATAAAGAAACAAATCAAGAATAAAGAAAAAAATGTTGAAAATCTATACTTAGACCTATATTTTAACATTTGACAAGTTGTTTCCAAAGATACTATGCCACTTTGGAGATATTTTCGTTGCCTTGAACTTATTTAAGAAAGACAGTTTATTATCATACAATCCCTTTCATCCTATCTGTCTTACATCAGGAAATAGTCCAGGGCAGACGCATTAAATTGCGCTGCCCTCCAAAAGTTTTGACAAGTACTCTTCATCCCAGCCAGCTTTCAATCTTTTCAGGTTGAGACTTCCCTTGGTGGTCTTGTCATTTTTCAAGATGGAGAGGGCCATCTTGCTTATGGTAGAGAAGTTCCTCGCTGCATTTTTGACTTTCTT
>CAKQXI010000133.1 GCA_934281565.1 uncultured Prevotella sp. | reverse complement strand
GACTGAAGGCAGGCTGGGATGAAGAGTACTTGTCAAAACTTTTGGAGGGCAGCGCAATTTAATGCGTCTGCCCTGTACAATTTTTTGATGGAAGACAGATAGGAAGAAAAGGATTGTATGATAATAAACTGTCTTAGCTTAGGACAGTCTCGTGTTCGGCTAAGACAGTTGGCTGTCTAAGAGCAGGACAGTGAGTTCCCTCCCTAAATTTTCTCCCTTAAAACCTTTGGTGTTTAGAAATAATAATCGTAACTTTGCAATGTAATAATTAAAATGAAGAATTATGGCAACAGCAATTAAAGCGATTCCTACCTTATATGGTGAGGATGCAGTACGTTTTAAAAAACGTGCAGACGAGGTTGAACGTCAATTTAGGTCTCAACCAAAGATAGATTGGGATAAGAATCCTGGTGTTATTGCAGCACGTAAACTGTGGGCGGAAATGGTTAGATAATTATGGGGTTCTTGGTAGATAATTGTAAATTAAGTATACTTACAGAAGAAATTCATAAATCATGTGTGCCTTTTTCATGTGGGAAAACAGACATGGATGAATTCTTCTGTAAAGATTATTCTGATTATTCTTTTTATATGATGGGTAAGTCGTATTGCTTTCGTTTGAAAAGTAATATGTCCATTATCGTTTGTGCTTTTACATTGTCTAATGATAGCATTAGAATAAATGATTTGCCTCGTTCTAGGCGAGATTACATGAAGTCTATTACTCATCACGAAAAAGTATTGCGAAGGTATCCAGGTTTGCTTATTGGAAGACTTGCTGTTGCTAAGGACTTTGCAAATAAAGGTATTGGCTCTGAGGTTTTAGAATTGATAAAGCATATGTTCATAGATCCTGATAACAAAACAGGGTGTAGATTCTTGATAGTTGATGCTGTTAATAGTAGAAATGTTTTGTCATTTTATGAGAAGAATGGTTTCCAATATTTGTTTTCTTCAGAGAAACAAGAAGAACTTTATACATTTCCTGCAAAGAATGATGAAGACAAGAAGAAACGTCAGATGCAGCCTGTGGATTTGGACACTCGCTTAATGTATTTTGACCTGCTTGAGTTCAGAGAAAGTATTTAGGCAAGTATGCTTTTTTGCTTTCCGAGTATCCAAATATTCTCCGAAAAGTCTTGGAAGTTAGGAATAATAATTGTAACTTTGCAATGTAACAATAAATCAATTACGAATAACTAACAATCATAATATTTACGGTAATGAAATCATCATCTAAAAACTTTGTGGTTCCCTTGTCATTTATCGGAATCATGTTTTTCTCATTGGGCTTTGCCCTCGGTATTAACTCCTTGTTGGTTCCAGTGCTACAAACATCATTGGGCATTTCCAACGCAGCCTCCTATTTGATTATAGCGGCAACATTCATCCCATTCTTGATATTTGGTTATCCAGCAGGACTTACCATCAAGGCCATAGGCTATAAGAAGACGATGTCGTTGTCGTTCTTTATCTTTGCCGTGGCATTCTATCTGTTCATCCTCTCGGCAGGGGAGAAAAGTTTCCCATTGTTCCTGTTAGCTTCGTTTGTAAGTGGAGCAGCCAACGCTTATCTTCAGGCTTCAGTCAATCCTTATATCACAATATTAGGACCCTTGGAGAGTGCAGCCAAACGTATTAGTTTGATGGGTATCTGTAACAAGTTGGCATGGCCAATCCCATCCATCTTTATTGTATGGCTGTTAGGCAAGGATGTGCATTTCATAGGCATTGAAGATTTAGGAAAGCCTTTCTGGATTATCATCATCGCATTCTTGGTATTGGGTGTGCTTGCATTCTTGGCTCCACTTCCAGAGGTGAAAGCAGCAGGTGAGGATGATAATGCAGAGGAAGCACCAGCTTGTCCATACGCAGCAAGCAAGACCTCGGTGTTCCAGTTCACTCATTTGTTGTTAGGCTGTTTGGCACTTTTCTTATATGTAGGAGTAGAGACAGTATCATTAGGTACATTGGTGGACTATGCCAACTCATTGGGGTTGCCGGGAGCGGCAAACTATGCTTGGATAGCTCCGATAGGCATTGTGATAGGATATATCTGTGGCATCATCTTCATACCAAAGTACCTGAGTCAGGCAACAGCCTTGAAGATATGCTCATGGTTAGCGATTGCAGGCTCGTTGTTGGTAGTGCTTACACCAGCCCATCTATCCATTTATTTCATATCACTGATGGCGTTAGGTTGCTCCTTGATGT
Source organism: uncultured Prevotella sp. (assembly GCA_934281565.1). Classification (GTDB taxonomy): domain Bacteria; phylum Bacteroidota; class Bacteroidia; order Bacteroidales; family Bacteroidaceae; genus Prevotella. Next base: position 4,098 of record CAKQXI010000133.1, on the reverse strand, counting down.
GGCCAGCGTTGTGGCCTTTGGCAATGGCAGACTTAGGCAAGTTCACCAAGGCAGGTTCGTCATTGTTGATTATGGCGATGTTCGGCGGTGCCGTGTTGCCAACGCTTTATGGTAGCTTGAAGGATGCAGTGGGAGCCCAGTCGGCTTACTGGTTGTGTCTGCCTTGCTTCCTATACATCTTATATTATAGTATTCATGGTTATAAGATTCGGTCATGATGAATAGCCTATTGAATATTTAGATTAATTCTTCTTCATATATGCGGCAGTTTCTAAAAAAGCTGCCGCTTTTTCTTATGATAGATGCGAAACTATGTACCCAAAATGGAAGTTCGTAACAAATTGTTACGAACAATACAACTTTTCTTGAAAAAGGTTTGGCGAAATCCTAAATAATACTTATTTTTGCAGCCGATTAAAAATATTTAAAAGAATTAAGTAAGTTTTGCCTTCCGTGTTATCAAGTGTCATATCAGGGGCGGTAATTCGTTTGTTTTAAAAGAGAGAGATTTATGGAAAAAAGACTAATGACGTTTATCGTCAGCCTGTTCCTTAGTATAGGAATGGCGCTGGCACAAACTCAAGTTTCCGGTATTGTCACCTCTTCCGAAGATGGACAGCCTGTAGTAGGTGCTGCCATTAAGGTAGTAGGAACAAATACTGGTACAGTTACCGACATTGACGGTAAGTTCTCATTGAATGTCGCTGCCGATGCAAAGTTAGAGATTACTTACATTGGCATGAACACCAAGACAGTAAAGGCAGGCAGAAACATGAAGATAATCTTAGAGCCAGATGCGCATAACCTTGATGAGGTTATGGTCGTGGCATACGGCAAGGCAAAGAAATCTTCGTTTACAGGCTCTGTTGCCGTCTTGAAGAATGAGAAGATTGCAGACCGTCAGGTAACCAATATTACCCAGGCATTGAGTGGTGAGATAGCTGGTGTGCAGGTTACCCAGCCAAGTGGAAAGCCGGGCGAGGCATCAACCATCCGTGTACGTGGTATTGGCTCTTGGTCTTCCAGCAATGCGCCTCTTTATGTGATTGATGGTGTACCATACGATGGTGATATATCCGCATTGAATACTGCGGATATAGAGAGCACCACCGTGTTAAAAGATGCAGCATCCAATGCTCTTTATGGTGCGCGTGGTGCCAATGGAGTCGTCTTGATTACAACAAAGAAAGGTCATTCACGTGATGCGGAGATCAATGTAGATGTTCGCTTGGGTAGTTCCTCTCGTGCATTGCCAAATTATAATGTAATCAAGTCTCCCGGTACTTATTATGAGAAAGCGTATACAGCTATCTATAATAGCGTATATGGCACGAAGGGCTATGAGACCAATGAGGCAGCCAATGCTTATGCCAACGCTACTTTGCCAACGACAGGAAATGGTGGTGTAGGCTACAATGTATTCACCGTGCCTGATGGTGAAAGTCTCATAGGATTGGACGGAAAGTTAAATCCCAAGGCAACTCTTGGATATAGCGACGGCACATATACTTATCTGCCAGACAACTGGTTTGATGAGGTTTTCAATGGCGGCAACCTCCGTCAGGAATATAATGCCAATATCTCTGGTGCCACAGACAAGGTAAACTATTTCATCTCGGGTGGTTACTTGAAAGATGAAGGCATCGTCAAGAATACAGGTTTCGAGCGTTATAGCTCTCGTGCCAAGGTAGACTATCAAGCCAAGCCTTGGTTGAAGTTGTCCACCAATTTGGCATATACTCACTATGATAGCCAGTATTCTGTGACTAACAAGGATGATTACAACGATACCTCCAGTGCAAATATCTTCTATGTAGCCAACTATATGGCTCCAATTTACCCACTTTATATACGTGATGCCAATGGCAATGTCATGACTGATAGCCATGGATTTACTATGTATGACTATGGTGATGGCAAAGGTTTGGCTGGCTATAAGTACAAGCGTAACTTTATGAGTGGCAGTAATCCTGCTTCTTCTGGACAGTTGAACAAGAACTCATATATTTCAGATGCCTTCAGTGGTCGCTGGTCCGTGGATGTCAACCTTTGTGAAGGCTTGAAATTTACTTATAACTTGGGCTTGGACATAGACAACACGATACAGAGCATTCTTCACAACTCATATTATGGTCAGTATGCTTCCCAAGGTGGTGTCGTGCAGAAGCAAACTTCACGTACTTCGGCTCTCAACAATCAGCAGTTGCTTACATTTGTTCATGACTTTGGCAAACATAGCATTGATTTGCTTGTAGGCCATGAAACTTACAAGTGGAGGAATACAGGTTTGTGGGGTAGCAAGAACAAATTGTACAATCCTAATGTCATTGAGATAAACAATGCCATCTTGTCGCCTAAGACAGGTTCTAACTCAGATGAGTATTCCACGGAGGGATGGCTGGCACGTGCTCAATATTCATACGATGACAAGTATATAGCCAGTGCTTCTTATCGTCGCGATGCCTCATCTCGCTTTGCCAAAGACAATCGTTGGGGTAACTTCGGTAGCATAGGTGCCGCTTGGGTCCTTAGTAAGGAGGATTTTATGGCAAACACCAAGAGTTGGCTAAACTTCTTGAAGTATAAGATTAGTTATGGTATCCAGGGTAACGATGCCCTGCTGACAAAGGATGGGGGAGACTTGAACCAATATCCTTATCGTGACATCTATCAAGTATCCAATAACAGTGGCGACTTCGCTGTTAGTTTGTATAGCAAAGGTAACAAGAACATCACTTGGGAAACTTCCTACTCATTTAACACTGGTTTCGACTTCAATCTTTGGAATGGCAAGTTGAGCGGTAGCATCGAGTATTATAATCGTTTGACCAAGAACCTTCTTTACTATATGCCAGTGGCAGTTTCCAATGGCTATTCTGTTTTCCCGACCAACATGGGCAAGGTTTGCAACAGTGGATTTGAGCTTGATTTGAACTCAACGGTATATAAGACTACGAACATTCAGATTGATGTATATGCGAACGCAACGACATGGAAGAACAAGATTGTCAAATTGGATGAGGCTCTCAAAGGACAGATAATTGATGGAAGCCGTATCTATAAGGAGGGTGAGTCAATGTATCAGTTCTATATGAAAAGCTATGCTGGTGTATATAATGGTGATGCATCGGAGCTTGTCGCTGGTGACCAGGCAGAATTAGGTCAGGCTCTCTTTTATAAGGATGTGAAAGATAAGGACGGCAATGTTGTTAGACAGAAGACAAGCAGTTGGAGTAATGCAGATCGTTATGTGCAAGGTGACTGCTTGCCTGATGTATATGGTGGTTTCGGTGTAAGGGTAGCAGCTTATGGCGTTGATTTCTCCATAGCGGCAGCTTACCAGTTGGGTGGCAAGTCTTGGGACAATGGTTATCAATCATTGATGCATGGTGGTTCTGCATCAGATGCTGGTACGGGTTGGAGCACGGATATAGAGAATGCTTGGACTCCTACTCATACCAATACCGACATTCCTCGTCTTAACGCTAATGATAAATATACAAATGCAAATTCTGACCGTTGGCTGATTAGTTCAGACTACTTGAGCTTGACAAACCTGTCCTTAGGTTATTCATTCCCTAAGTCCATGCTCTACAAGATTAAACTGAACGGTCTTCGTATCTACTTCACGGCAGACAACGTAGCATTATTTGCGAAGCGTAAGGGATTCGACCCAAGGCAATCATTCGGGCTGGCAACTAATATGCAGTATTCTGCAGTTCGTACCATCTCTGGTGGTATTAGTGTTAAGTTCTAATTTAAAGGATAGAAACAATGAAGAAGATATATAATAAATATGTGATGGCACTTCTTGGTGGTGCTATGTTATTGACAACGGCAAGTTGCTCTGACCTTGATGCTGAACCGAGTGGCGGCACATTGACTGATGGGCAGTTGACTGATGTGTTGGCTCAAGACCAAAGTAAGTTGAAGTCAGAGGTTGTAGGTATGTATGCCAACATGATAGAATATGGTGCAATCAGTCAATGGGCTGGTGCTGTTAATCATTTCGATTTTGGTTATGCTTCTACGATGCTGATGCTTGATGCCTCAGGTCAGGATGAACCATCTCAGGTCTCAGGTTACAATTGGTATAAC
>CAKQXI010000132.1 GCA_934281565.1 uncultured Prevotella sp. | reverse complement strand
TCCGTACCAAGTCCGTACCATCTCCGTATCAAGTCCGTACCAACTCCGTATCAAGTTTACCCCTGCTCCGTTCTTGCTCCGATAAGACTTTAAGTTATTTAATATTCTTTGCTACGGCATTTAGCATAACAATGTAACCGAATCGGCAGCAATATCAATCAGCTTTTTTCTTCTCGCCACACCAATTATATAATGTGCCTCCTTGGAACTACAATGGAAATATTTCTTCACCGACTTGACCAACACTTGCTTTGCAACAGAACTTACACCCTCGGAATAGGCACTCCGAACTGCTTTCTCTATATCAGCTATGTGATATTCCTTGTGACGCTTATGAAGATAACCAAAAACGATGATGGATAGCACCACAGCCAAAACAACGATGATAAAAACAGAAGAATTGCTCATGATATTTATCTCCTTATGATTTTAATTAATGATATTCTTAAAGGTCGTTCTTTAGACAACTCTTGCTCGCAAATATAACACTTTTTCTTCAAACAAACATTTTTTCCAAGAGTTTTTTTGAAAAAAGGTACATTTTTCTCCATTTTTTCAAAAATAACAGGGAAAAGTCTTGCATTATAAATAAATAATGAGTACTTTTGTCCGTGGCTTCCTGAAACATAGGAGTCTAAAAAACGTAACAGAAACCATAAAAACATAGAGAAAATGCAAGAGACCGTAAAGAAAGTATTAAACGGCGACTTTAATCGCAAAAAGGCATTGATGTTCTGCATCACTGCCTTGCTAACCATCTTGGTATGGAACTTGCCCATCGATTGCTTTGGCATAGAGGGACTCACCGTTGTGCAACAACGTGTCATCGCCATCTTCGTAATGGCAGTCATGCTTTGGCTCACCGAAGCCATCCCAGCCTGGGCGACCTCAGTAGTCATCATCTTTGTACTGCTGTTCTTTGTATCCGACTCTGCATTCAACGTGATGCAAGGTTCCGAGGGAGAATACGGAAAGCTACTTGACTACCAAGGTGTGATGGCTTGCTTCGCCGACCCTACCATCATCCTTTTCCTCGGCGGTTTCGTCTTGGCAATAGCAGCCACAAAGAGCGGTCTCGATGTACTGATGGCAAAGACACTCATCGCCCCATTCGGCAAGAAATCGGAAAACGTATTGCTCGGTTTCATGCTTATCACAGGCATTTTCTCCATGTTCATCTCCAATACAGCCACCGCAGCAATGATGCTTACATTCCTGACACCAGTATTCAAGGCTTTGCCTGCCAACGGGAAAGGACGCGTTGCACTGACCATGGCCATTCCCATCGGAGCCAACCTTGGTGGTATGGGAACCCCCATCGGCACCCCTCCTAATGCCTTTGCATACAAAGTGCTCAACGACCCAGCAGGTCTAAACCTTGGCTTGAGCTTCGGCGACTGGATGATGGTGATGGCACCAATGGTCATCATCATGCTGCTCGTTGGTTGGGTAGTCATTCGCAAGATGTTCCCATTCTCACAAAAGACGATAGAAATCAACATCGACGGCGAAGTACACCACAACTGGCGCACCGTTGTCGTAGGGGCGACTTTCTTCCTCACCATTCTCCTTTGGGTCTTTGGCAAGCAGTTAGGCATCAACGCCAATACCGTAGCCATGCTCCCTATCGCCGTGTTCGCCTTTACTGGTGTTGTCACAGCAGAAGACTTGAAAGACATTGACTGGGCAGTTATCTGGATGGTGGCTGGTGGTTTCGCACTCGGACTTGCCATGAACGGTACAGGACTGGCAGAGAACGCAGTAAAGAGCATTCCTTTCGGAGACTTCAACCCATTCGTCATCATGGTAGTATCAGGATTAGTATGTTTCATCTTGAGTAACTTCATATCCAACACTGCCACAGCAGCTCTCCTTATTCCTATCTTGACTGTTGTTTGCGCAGGCATGGGAACACGCCTCGACAGTATCGGTGGAACTTCCACTATATTAATAGGTGTAGCCGTGGCTGCCTCTTGCGCCATGTCGCTTCCTATATCCACGCCTCCAAACGCCATCGCCTACTCCACTGGCCTCATCCAACAAACCGACATGGTGAAAGCTGGTTTGTCAATCGGTGTCATCAGTATGGTCATTGGATATGCGGTGCTCATTGGGTTCTGTAAACTGGGAATACTTTAGTAAGTGAAGAGTGAAGAACGAAGAGTGAAGAATGAGGAGGATAGTTGATAGTTAATAGTTTATAGCATTTAGGGCGCAAGACTAATTTAACATTTAACTTCTCTACACAACAATAATTAATAAAACATAAAAGCAGAAGGCTCTGACGATTATTTCATGAGATAATTTGGCAGAGTCTTCTTTTTGTAGTAACTTTGCAGCCGCTATAAAAACAGAAAAGAAACATTTCCAAAGAAATGAAAAAGATAATAATTGGAATTGACGTAGGTATTTCTACGACCAAGATTGTTGGAATTGATGAGAATGGGCTTGTAGTCAGACCGATTCGCATCAAAGCCACCGACCCCATTACTTCCTTATATGGTGCCTTCGGCAAATATCTGCACGACAACAAGATAAGACTCAATGAAGTGGAGCACGTGATGCTCACAGGAGTAGGCTCCGCTTATATCGACGAACCAATCTACGGTTTGCCAACATCCAAGAGCGAGGAATTCATCGCCGATGGCTTAGGAGCACGCTACGAAAGCAAACTTGACCGCATGATAGTCGTAAGCATGGGCACTGGTACTTCTCTTGTTAAATGCACTGGCAACGAGATACGCCATATCGGAGGTATTGGCATCGGAGGGGGCACACTCTCTGGACTGAGCCGCATCATGCTCAAGACCGATGATGTAAAGCAGATAGCCAACCTCGCACAGAATGGCGACGTTTCGAGAATCAACTTGCTCATCGGCGACATCAGTGCCAAGCCTCTGCCGGGATTGCCAATGAACGCCGTAGCATCCTTGTTCAGCAACGCCAAGGCAAATGCTTCTCGTGAGGACATAGCCAAAGGACTTATCTGGATGGTACTGCAATGTATCGGCTCCGCCACAATCCTTTCATCACTGGAATCAGGCATCAAGGACTTCGTCTTGATAGGAAACCTAACTTTGTTGCCTCAATGTCGTGAGGTATTCCCTGCCATGGAGAAACTATACAACGTGCGATTTCGCATCCCCAAATACTCGGAATTCTGTACTGCCATCGGTGCAGCACTCGACTATAAAAGACAGAAAGAGTAGAACAAAGAAAGACATAATCTTGCAAACGCTTGATTTATATAGAGTTAATCGTTTTGGAAAACTACAAAACAGAAAAGTTTTCCAAAACGATTTTTTAAATACCTATAAATCAGCGACTTGACATTTTTTAACTTGAGAAAAGTTATCCAAAACGTTCAACTTTCAAATATATTTTGTATCTTTGCAATGTCAGAAATAAGGTTCTACAAACCACTTTCCGACATAACGAGTTAATAGTAAGTAATTTAAATAATAATCATAAAAGTAAAGGAAGAAATGATACAAACAGTAGTAAAACGCGATGGACGCATCGTTGACTTCAACGAGCAAAAAATCATAGCAGCAATCCGCAAAGCTATGTTACACACAGACAAGGGTGAGGACTCCGTTCTCATCGAACAAATCGCTGGGCACGTTGCCTATCGTGGAAAAAAACAGATGAATGTAGAGGACATCCAAGATGCGATTGAAATGGAACTCATGAAAAGTGCCCGCAAGGATGTCGCACAGAAATACATTGCTTACCGCAACCAACGCAGCATTGCTCGCAAGGCAAAGACTCGCGATGTATTCATGAGCATCGTCAATGCCAAGAACAATGACATCACCCGCGAAAACGCCAACATGAACGCCGACACCCCTGCCGGCATGATGATGAAATTTGCTTCCGAAACTACCAAGCCATTTGTTGACGACTACCTTCTTAGCGAAGAAGTTCGCGATGCTGTTCTCCACAACTACATTCACATTCATGATAAAGATTATTACCCTACCAAGAGTTTAACTTGCGTACAGCATCCTCTTGATGTCATCCTCAAGAACGGATTTACCGCAGGCCATGGTTCCAGCCGTCCTGCCAAGCGTATCGAGACCGCAGCCGTATTAGCTTGTATCTCTTTGGAAACTTGTCAAAACGAAATGCACGGAGGTCAGGCTATCCCTGCATTTGATTTCTACCTTGCTCCTTATGTTCGTATGTCCTATCAAGAGGAGGTAAAGAACTTGGAGAAACTGACTGGGAAAGACCTCAGTCGCCTTTACGACATTGAAATTGATGATTATATAGAGAAACCACTTGACGGACTGAACGATGAGGAACGACTGGAGCAACACGCCATCAACAAGACCGTGAACCGTGTACACCAAGCCATGGAGGCTTTCATCCACAACATGAACACCATCCATTCACGTGGTGGCAACCAAGTTGTATTCTCCTCCATCAACTATGGTACGGATACCAGCGCAGAAGGTCGTTGCATCATGCGTGAAATCCTATCGAGCACATACGAAGGCGTTGGCAATGGCGAGACAGCCATCTTCCCTATCCAGATATGGAAAAAGAAGCGTGGCGTAAACTACTTGCCAGAGGATCGCAACTACGACCTTTACCAGTTGGCATGCAAGGTTACCGCTCGTCGTTTCTTCCCTAACTTCCTCAACCTCGATGCCACATTCAACCAGAACGAGAAATGGAACGCCAATGACCCAGAGCGTTACAAATGGGAAATTGCCACCATGGGTTGCCGTACTCGTGTATTTGAAGACCGTTGGGGCGAGAAGACAAGTGTAGGTCGTGGTAACTTGAGCTTCACCACTATTAATATAGTAAAACTTGCCATCGAATGTATGAAAGTCGAGGACAAGAAGCAACGCATTGACATCTTCTTTAATAAACTTGACAATATCCTCGACATCACAGCCAAGCAGCTTGACGAGCGTTTCCAATTCCAAAAGACAGCCATGGCAAAGCAATTCCCATTGCTCATGAAATATCTCTGGACTGGCGCTAACAAGTTGAAACCAGAGGAAACCATCGAAAGTGTCATCAACCATGGTACGCTCGGTATTGGTTTCATCGGTCTTGCAGAATGTTTGGTAGCCTTGATTGGCAAGCATCATGGCGAGAGCGAAGAAGCTCAGGAACTGGGTTTGAAGATTGTCACCTATATGCGTGACCGTGCCAAGGAATACAGTGAGCAATATCATCACAACTATTCTATCCTCGCTACCCCAGCAGAGGGATTGAGCGGTAAGTTCACGAAGAAAGACCGCAAGGAATTTGGTATCATCAAGGGCGTTACCGACCGTGATTATTATACCAACTCCAACCACGTACCAGTATATTACAAGTGTACCGCATTGAAGAAAGCCCAGATAGAGGCTCCTTACCATGACTTGACTCGTGGTGGACACATCTTCTATGTAGAGATTGACGGTGATGCCACTCACAACCCATCGGTCATCTCCAGTGTCGTAGACATGATGGATAAGTACAACATGGGATATGGCTCTGTCAACCACAACCGTAACCGTTGTCTGGACTGTGGCTATGAGAACGCTGATGCCAACTTAACCGTTTGTCCTAAGTGTGGAAGCCACCATATTGATAAGTTGCAACGTATCACAGGTTATCTTGTTGGTACTACCGACCGTTGGAACAGTGGCAAACTTGCCGAGCTCCACGACCGTGTGACTCACATTGACAGCCCAAGTAACAAGTAAGTTTTCATGATTAGCATATTAAGTATTGTACATGATACAATGGTAGACGGTCCGGGCTTCCGGACCTCTATTTATTGTGCCGGTTGCCCCAATGGGTGTCCCGGATGCCACAACCCTCAGTCATGGGACATCAACAATGGCACCATGACATCGACCGAGGACATCATGAAGGAAATCATGAGTGATCCTTTCGCCAACGTTACTTTCTCTGGCGGAGATCCTATGTTCCAAGCTGAGGGCTTCGCCGAACTGGCACGTGCCATTCGTGAACAAAGCAATAAAACTATCTGGTGCTTCACGGGATTTAAGTATGAGAACTTATTAAAAAATCCCAAGCAACTGGAGCTTCTAAAACTGATTGATGTTCTCGTTGATGGGCCTTTTGTCCAAGCTCTGCGGGATGAAGACCTCTTTTTCAGGGGTAGCAGCAACCAAAGGCTCATCAATGTCAAGAAATCTTTGGAGACTGGGGAGGTCGTGGAACTACACCTCACTAAAGAAAATCCTAACCCTGTATTATAATCTCTCGCAGATTGATTATTTTATCTTTCATGGATTTCGCTGGACATTAATGTTTCTCGCAGATTGATATTTTATTTTCCATAGACTTCGCTGGACATTAAAGTTTCTCGCAGATTTCGCA
>CAKQXI010000131.1 GCA_934281565.1 uncultured Prevotella sp. | reverse complement strand
CTTATCACGTTCTTCATGCTGTGTACCACTCTGAGCAAACCTCAGACCATGGAGTTGACCATGCCAAGTAATGATAAGAACACTCAAGATGACCAGAAGAATGAGGCGAAGGCTTCTGAGACTGTCACCATCTATGTTACTGCAGACAACAAGATCTACTACGGTTCTGGTATTCCAGAGTACAATAATCCAAACTGGCTCAAGGAAACTACATGGGGCAGCAATGGTATCCGCAAGGTCTTGAGAGAACACGCAACAGAAAATGGTACTCGTCCAGTGGAGCGTATTACACTCGCTGTCAAGGAGCTTAACGCAGAGAAAGCTAAGAACCCAAAGATGTATCCTGATAGTATCTACCAGAAGGAACTTAGCAAGATCAAGGGCGGTGAGTTGAAAGACGGTAAGATTCCTACTCTTACCATCGTCATCAAGCCAACCGATAACGCTTCATACAAGAACTTGGTCGATGCTCTCGATGAAATGCAGATATTGAGTATTGGTACGTATGTCATCGATAAGATTAACCCAGATGATGAGAAATTGCTCTCCTCAAAAGGCGTTAAGATGTAAGATGGATACTAACAATTAAAACAAGAAAGAAATGGCAAAAATAGATCTTTACGATCCTAAATGGGTCGATATGGTATTCGCCCAGAGAAACAAGGAATACGGAGCTTACAAGCTGCGTAAGGGTACCTCTGGACGTAACATCAAAGCTCTTCTCATCTTGGTCATAGCTGCAGCTCTCGTGGGTGGTTTTCTTGCTTGGAAGGTAATCGAGCAGAAGAACGCTGAAGCACAGCAAGCTTACATGGAAGCCATGCAGCTCGCTCAACTTCAGGAGCAGGCTAAGAAACGTGAGAAGAAACAGGAGCCTATCAAGCCTAAGGTTGAACAGAAGAAAGAGATACCTGTGGCTCGTGAGACTCAGAAGTTTACTGCACCTGTCATTAAGAAGGATGAACTCGTAAAAGAGGAAAACCAGGTTAAGCAGATGGATAAACTGGATGATAAGGTCGCTGTCGGTACTGAGAACAAGGAAGGTACTAAGGACCGTACAGTCGAAGCTGTAAGAAATGATATCGCTGTCGCAGCGCCACCACCACCACCAGCACCAAAACCAGAGGTTGCCAACAAGGTGTTTGACGTTGTAGAGGAGATGCCTTCGTTCCCAGGTGGACAAGGTGCCTTGATGTCATTCCTCAGCAGCAACATCAAGTATCCTGTCGTAGCACAGGAGAACGGTGTACAAGGTCGTGTAATCGTAGGTTTCGTCGTTGAGAAAGATGGTTCTATCTCAGATGTAAAGGTTATGCGCTCTGTAGACCCTTCACTTGACCGTGAGGCACAACGTGTCGTTAAGTCTATGCCTAAGTGGAAACCAGGTAAGCAAAACGGTTCTGCCGTACGTGTTAAGTATACTGTACCAGTTGTATTTAGATTGCAGTAATAGAATGAAAAGAACATCTTATATTTTTATAGGATTAACAATGTTGTCTTTGGCTTTCTTTGGCTCTTGTGGTCAAAAGAAAGCCAAAGATGGCAGAACAGATACACCGACGTCAGGGACGATACAATTCGTCTCTGACGAAAGTTTAAGCCCTATCATTGACGAAGAAAGAAGTCAGTTTGAGTATGAATATCCCAAATCTCACCTCAAACCACTTTATACGGATGAAGTAACAGGGCTCCAAATGATAAAGGATTTCAAGACTACCCTTCTCTTTACTACTCGTAGCTTGAAGCAAAGTGAAATCGCTTATCTCAAAACCAAAAGTAACGTTATTCCAGCTGTCTTCCCCATCGGCTATGATGGATTGGCATTTATTGTAAACAAGAACAACAATGACACTTGCATTACCGTAAATGAAATCAAGCGTATCCTGACGGGTAAAGCAACTAAATGGAGTGACATTGTCCCTGGTTCAAAAAGAGGAGACATCGAGGTGGTATTCGACAACACAAGGTCGGCAACAACCAACTTCGTAGTAGACTCCGTACTCCATGGACAGAAACTTGGCGCAAACATCATGGCTGCCAAGACAAGCAAGCAGGTTGTCGACTATGTAGACAAGACACCTAACGCTATTGGTGTAATCGGCTCTAATTGGCTCAATGACCGCCGAGACTCTACCAACACCACATTTAAGAAGAATATTCATGTAATGCAAGTATCCATCAAGGACAAGGCTACGGAAATGAACAGTTGGAAACCTTATCAGGCATACTTGCTGGATGGAAGATACCCATTCGTTAGAACTATATACGCAATTGTAGTTGACCCACATAAGGCATTGCCTTGGAGCTTCGCCAACTACATATCAGGTCCAAAAGGTCAGTTGATCCTGTTCAAGGCAGGTCTACTGCCATATAGAGGTGACATTACAATCAAAACTGTCGACGTAAAAAGGTAATGGCAAACAATAAACCATTTCCATCAAGCGACGTCAAAAGAGACAGGAAAAAGAACAAGAAATAAACAAATAGAATTATGAAAGCAGTTAAATATTTAGTAGCAGGATTGCTGGTAATGGGATTATCAGCTCCAGCAATGGCACAGGATGTAAATTACAAAGATTTACTAAAGCCAATAGAGACTTCCTTGAAAGCAGGCAATTCAACTTCCAAGGAATTCGAGAAAGAACTCAAGGAGTATCAGAAAGTATTCAAGAAAGACCCTAAGGCACTTGTTTCCCTTGGTAACATTCTTGCAATGAACAAGCAGTATGACCAAGCTAACCTTGTCGCTGATGCAGTGATCGCAAAGTTCAAGAACTATGGTGATGCCTATATCTTGAAAGGTGACATCTATGCGATGCAAGACAATGGTGGTGAAGCTGCTACATGGTATGGTCAGTGTATGACTATGGATCCTAAGAATCCACAAGGATACATTAGCTATTCAAATGTATATCGCAAGATTGACCCAGCAGCAAGCGCAGAGGCTCTGAACAAACTAAGAGAAATCAATCCTGACTATCCTATTGAGGCAGAAGCTGGACACAACTTTTTCAGCGCAGGCAATTATGACAAGGCATACGAGTATTTCTCCAAGGCTAAGCCAAGCACACTGGAAGAGTATCTATACTATGAGTACGCATTCACAGCATACGTACTTAACAAGAAAGAGGAAAGTTTGAATCTTTGTGAGGCTGGTATCCAAAAGTTCCCTAAAGATGCTGCCATGCAAGTTTTGGCTATGCGTGCTGCCGTAGACCTAAAGAATTTCGATGTAGCCCTTCAGCACTCAAATGTAGTGATGAATACAGACTCTATCAAGAAAAACGCCAGCATCGTATCATACTATGGTTTGGCATTGGCTGGCAACAAACAATACAACGAAGCTATTGCCCAATACAACAAAGCCTTGGAGATGAAAGCTGACGACCCTAAGCCATTACAGTATATCGCAGAGGCTTATAAAGAGATGGGACAGGAAGACAAAGCTCTGGAATATAACCAGCAGTATATGGACAAGAATCCAAATGCAGCTCCTACAGACTTCATGAAGCTTGCTGACATCTATATTACCAAGGCAAAGAAAGGTGGAGCAGACAAGGTTGCGAACATTGAGAAAGCTATCAATGTATATGCTAAGCTCGCAGAGAAATACCCTACCTTGAAAGCATTCGCTAAATTGCAAGAAGGTAACACTGCATTCCAGAATGAATTGGACGACAAGGCCATTTCTGCATATCAAGAGGTTATCTCTGAATTGGAAGCTAAGCAGTGCGATGAGGATGAAACCAGCTACTTAAAGCAAGCTTATCAGTACATGGGCTTCATCTATACTTACGACAAGCAAGACTTCGAGACTGCGAAGCCATACTTCGACAAGTTATTGAAGCTCGACCCAACTAATAAGATTGCCCTGGATGCATTCCAGAAAGCAGGCATCGAGCCTGGTGCTTAACAAATAGAATACATTGCTTAAAAATAGTTTAATTTAGAAAGGCTATGCGTTGTGAAATGCGTAGCCTTTTATTTTTATATATGCTTTTGCTATACTCCGTTTCATTCAAAAAGCATTCTAATCTCATTCAAATGGTATTCTAACATTAAAAGAAAAGAGCAGTCCTAAAAAGAACTGCTCTCGATGTTTTATGTAACTAAAAGTATCTATCCTTAAATATTAAGGAAGACTGATTGCCTCATTTGGACAAACATCAGCACAAGTACCGCACTCAGTGCAGACATCTGGGTTGATAGAATACTTCTCGCCCTCAGAGATAGCGCCTGATGGGCACTCATCGATACATGTACCGCAAGCGATACAATCGTCACCAATTACGTAAGCCATAATAATAATGTTTTATAATGTTAATAATGTTTCTGTACAATATGTACTAGGAGTATACCTACTTTGTATGGTGCAAAGATAACAATTATTTTTGAAATACCTATAATTAGGTATCACTATTTTTACAATTTATACGCTTTCGAAATAAAAGCCTCTTACTTCTTCTCCACATCCAAAATCATCTTGCCTACCCAGATTGCACTTTTGCCATTCTGGTCAACGGGCACCAACTTACCATCAAGGTCCTTCACATATCTCAATTTCTTGAAAAAAGTATGGCTATGTCCACCCAAGACAAGATCAATGTAACGAGAGCCAGGTATCATCTTCTGGTCATCTGCTCCTTCTGTACTCCAACCGAGATGAGAGAGGCAAATAACGACATCACATTTCTTCTTTTCCTTTAGGAAAGTTGCCATTTCCAAACCTTTTTTTACTGGGTCAAGATACTTAATAGGGCCATAATTGGCAGCAGACACCAATCCGTCAAGTTTTGGACAAAGACCAAAGACGCCAATTTTCAACCCATTGCGTTCCAATATAATCCAAGGCTTCACAATATCGACAAGCGGAGTGCCTGTAAAGTCATAATTAGAACAAACAATCGGGAACTTAGCCAACCTAAATAGACGAACCATATTGTCAATACCAAAATCAAACTCATGGTTGCCAATAGTAGCTGCATCATACTTCATCTCATTCATCAATCCAACTTCCACATCGCCTTTAAAAAGCGAATAATAAGGTGAGCCTTGGGAAAAGTCACCACTATCGAACAACAAGAGACCTGGGTGTTGTTGGCGTTCTTGCTTTACCAACGCTACTCGGCGCAAATAACCTCCACGGTCGGCAACAGCCGTATCAGCCAGATTAGGATTGAGAGGCATTACACAACTATGGGTATCGTTTGTATGAAGTACCACTAACTGTTTTTGAGCCATTGCAGAAAAAGCAAGGCTACAAGCTATATATAATAATGTAAATCTCAGTTTCATATTACTCACTAACTATAATTCGTCCTTCCATACGTGACTCAACAGCCTTACCCTCGGCAGCTTTCTCACGAAAATAATTCATAATGATATAACGTACATTGTTCTCATGTTGCTTGGGTGCTACCACATCTGTGCCAGACTTGAAAGCGACCAATTGGTCATTCCCCTCAGCCAAATAATCAAGAGTTGCAATGCGATAAGAAGCCGTAGGCTCAATAGGCTTGCCATTGATGGTTGCACTCACTAATTTTCCGTCTTTTGTCATAACCATCTTCACTGCATGGCTCACTCCTTCTCCACCCCGCATGGCTATCTGCTGCAGCAGTTCGACAACCTTTGTCCCAGTAAGAGTAAGGAAACAAATCTTGTTCTCGAAAGGAGCCATATCATTAATATCTCCAATGGTAACCTTTCCGGCAGCCAAGGCAGCTCGGATACCTCCCATATTATAAACAGAGAAAACAGGCTTCTCACCAAAATCCTTACCAGCCCAAACGAGAATATCGCAAAGCAAGTTACTGAGTTCACTCTCTGGTCGATGGGCTGCCATATAATGAGCGGTAGTTCCCACCACAGGACTCATGATGCTATCCACCTTATGCTTGTAAGGAGCAATAAAGGTCGCAGCCTCAACATCTGGATTAACATCAAAACGCTTATCCACAAGGATACGTGTACGTTCAACCTTTGCCACCCTATATTTCTGAGCAGCACAAGGACTTGCAGCCATCAGCAAGACTGCCGAGGCTAACACCATCTTTACATCATATCTATTCTTCATTATCAAATATAAATTTAATTACTTGCTTGCAAAGTTACAGCAAATAAAGAGAACGACAAAATAAAAACTTAAAATCTGCAAGAAAACATGAAGAAAGCTGATGAAAATTTGGAGGTTAGCAGAAAAAGTAGTAACTTTGCAACCGCTTTTCGGCGTAACCGCTGGCATAGGTCGATGTGTGGCTTGGCTATGTTGCGTTGGAACGACAAACAATATTTAATTATAATAAACAAAATGGATTTAATTAAAGTTGCTGAAGAAGCATTTGCAACCGGCAAGAAGTTCCCTGAGTTCAAGGCAGGT
>CAKQXI010000130.1 GCA_934281565.1 uncultured Prevotella sp. | reverse complement strand
CTATTGATCTTAATATGGTAGCAAAAGTACATTATTTATTTTGAATTGGCAAAAGAGTTTCTGTAAAAAAGATAAGATAATCGGTAATTTGTTTATTGAGTATGTTTCGGAAAAGCATTACCTTTGCCACTGAAAACAAAAGTATGTAATATAAAAGTTGTTATTTATGAAGAAACAAGTTTTGATGAGTTCTTGTTTGGTGACTATGTTGTCTGTTTCGGCAATGACAGGTACAGGTATCGCTGATACTACCCAAGTTCACGACATTAATGAAGTGGTGGTTACGGGTTCTAACCAAGCCACTTCCCGCAATCTCTTGCCTTATACCATATCCGTTGTCAATGGTCGCCAGTTGGAGGCTACTGGAAAGACACAGCTCTTGGCTGCTATTTCGGGCGAGGTGCCGAGTCTCTTTGTGTCACAACGCAATATCTTTGGTTTTGGTGTGAGCAATGGCGGAAGCGGTGGCATCAAGATCCGTGGAGTGGGTGGCTCGCCTACCAATGCTATCTTGATGATGGTGGACGGACAACCCCAGTTTGCTGGTCTTTACTCTCATCCTGTGGCTGATTTTTATGAGACGGAATATGTGGATCATGTGGAGGTGATGCGTGGTCCTGGTTCTGTGCTTTATGGCTCGAATGCGATGGGAGGAGTCATCAATGTCATTACCAAGCGTGCCCTGCATGATGGTGTGCATACCACGCTTACCTCGCAATATGGCAGCTACAACACTTGGCAGAATTCGTTGACCAACATGGTGCGTAAAGGCAAGTTCTCCTCGCTCGTTTCGCTCGGCTATGACCGCACGGATGGTTTGCAAGACAATTTTGACTTCAGGCAATCGAGCCTCTATGCCAAGGTGGGGTATGATTTTACCCCTCATTGGAACTTGTCTGCCGATTACTCGCTGATGAACTTCATTGGCAACGACCCTATCTATGCCCGACTGAGAAATGCAGAATCCACTGACATCTATCACCAGAACGTGACGAGAGGTGAGTCTTCTGTTACTCTGAATAATCTGTATGAAAGGGTGAATGGTGCTGTCCGCATTTATTACAGCTATGGCAATCATTACATTGACGATCCAAACCATTTCCATAGTTTGGACGACCGCTTCGGTATCCTTGCCTATCAGAACTTTCAACCATGGAAAATGGCAACTGCCACTGTCGGTTTTGACTTCAATACCTATACAGGAAAGATCCCGATGTCGGGTGGCCATGCCTATGGGGATGGCAGTCGCCCTGCCCAGATGCAAACTATTGATAGAAAGAGCATCACGGAGTATTCACCCTATATTACCTTGCAACAGGCATTGATCAATGGTGTTTTGACCTTGAATGGTGGCTTGCGCATGGCGAACAGTGATAAATTTGGCTCGCACTGGTTGCCACAGATAGGTTTTGCTATTCGTCCTGCCGAGGGATGGAGCATCAAAGCATCTTTGGCGAAAGGCTATCGCAATCCTTCTTTTAGGGAGCTGTACCTCTATGCGGTTGCCAATCCTGACCTCGACCCTGAGCGCATGATGAACTATGAGTTGACTGTTGCCAAGCATTTCTCACGCTATTTCAGCATTGATGTCACAGGCTATTTCTCACAGGGCAGTAACATGATTCAGACGGCGAGTGTGCCGACTACCGAGGGCGGTACTACCCTGCGCAACATGAACACTGGCAGCTTTATTAATAAAGGTATCGAGGTGTCTGCGCAGAGTTCTCCTATTGATGTTCTTTCGCTCAGAGCTTCGTATAGCTATATGTATACTTCGCTTGATAACCTCACGGCTGCACCGAAGAATCAATATTTCTTGGGCATGAGTTGGCAAGTTCTTCGCCAACTATCGGTGGATGCTGAGTTGAAAGGTATCGGGGGCTTGTATGTGGCTGATGGGGTAGAGCGTCAGAATTATGCCTTGTTAGGTTTGCGCTTGACCTATAAGCCTGTAAGGTGCCTTGATATTTTTGCTCATCTTGACAACATCACCGATGCGAAGTATATGATCAACAATGGTTACCAGATGCCTGGCTTTACGGCGATGGGTGGAGTAAGGGTAAGGTTCTGAGAGTTTAACTTCCTATTTTTATCTTGATTTGCTTATTATCTTTCAAATTGTAATGTATGATTGGTTGAATACTTATAAAATGTAAGATAATAAGCAATAAGATGTGTTAAATCGGTATTGTATTGCTTAAAATAGTACAAAATGCTTTGTTTTCTTTCTTTGTTCTGTCAAAAAGTTGTAATTTTGCACGAGGAACATAACAATATGTTATAAATAACCGTAAAAGAAAGGAAAAGCTATTATGTGTGGAATCGTATCTATCTTCAATATTCAGGAGCAGACTCCTGAATTGCGACAGCAAGCACTACGTATGAGTCAGAAGATCCGTCATCGCGGACCAGACTGGAGCGGAATCTATTGTGGTGGTTCGGCTATTCTGGCACATGAGCGTCTGAGCATCGTGGACCCTGAGAGTGGTCGCCAACCTTTGTTTGCACCAGACAAGAAACAGGTGCTTGCCGTAAACGGTGAGATTTATAATCATCAAGACATTCGTTCTCGCTTCGCTGGCAGTTACCAGTATCAGACAGGTAGCGACTGCGAGGTGATTCTTTCTCTCTATCGTGAGATGCGTGAAGATACTGATTTCACCTCTTTAATATATAAAGGTGAGGATGCCGTGCATGAGCGCATCTGTCAGATGCTGGAGCAATTGAATGGTATTTTCGCCTTTGCCCTCTACGATGTGGAGAGGGATGAGTTCTTGATAGCCCGTGACCCTATCGGTGTTATACCTCTTTATATAGGTTACGACAAGGACGGCAAGGTGATGGTTGCCTCTGAGCTGAAGGCACTCGAGGGGCAGTGCGACCACTATGAGCCATTCCTCCCAGGTCATTATTATTATAGCAAGAATCCTGGCATGAAGCGTTATTATACTCGCGATTGGTTCGAGTATGCTACCATGCAGAAGAAATATCAGATAGATGATAACAAGAAAGCTGCCAAACAGCTCGCTGAGGCTGAGCCACAGGAGAAGAAAACCGTGGCCGAAATTCATGATGCGCTCGAAGCATCCGTAAAGCGCCAGTTGATGAGCGATGTACCTTACGGTGTGCTCCTCAGTGGTGGTCTTGATTCATCAGTCATCTCTGCCATTGCCGAGAAATATTCCTCCACTCGTGTGGAGAACGGCGGTGAGACCAAGGCGTATTGGCCTCGTCTTCATTCCTTTGCTGTTGGTTTGAAAGGTGCGCCAGACTTGGCAAAGGCTCGTCTTGTAGCCGAGCACATAGGTACTGTGCATCACGAGATCAACTATACCATTCAAGAGGGTTTGGATGCCATCCGTGATGTCATCTACTTCATCGAGACCTATGATGTTACCACCGTTCGTGCCTCTACCCCAATGTATCTCTTGGCTCGTGTCATTCGTAGCATGGGTATCAAGATGGTGCTCTCTGGTGAGGGTGCCGATGAGGTGTTCGGAGGTTATCTCTACTTCCACAAGGCACCGGATGCCAAGGCATTCCATGAGGAAACCGTCAGAAAATTAGGAAAACTCTATCTATACGACTGCTTGCGTGCCAACAAGAGTTTGGCAGCGTGGGGCATTGAGGGCAGAGTGCCATTCCTCGACAAGGAATTCTTGGATGTGGCGATGGGCATGAACCCAGTTTTGAAGATGTGTCCAGACAAGACCATCGAGAAGAAAGTTGTAAGAGAGGCTTTTGCCGACTTATTGCCTGAGGAGGTGGCATGGCGACAGAAAGAGCAGTTCAGCGATGGCGTAGGCTATTCTTGGATTGACACCTTGAAGCAGATCACTGCATCAGCCGTCAGCGATGAGCAAATGGCACATGCAGCCGAGCGATTCCCTATCAACCCTCCACAGAACAAAGAGGAATATTACTATCGCTCTATCTTCGCCGAGCATTTCCCAAGCGACAGTGCCGCCCACAGCGTTCCATCCGTACCAAGCGTGGCATGTTCTACGGCAGAAGCCCTTGCCTGGGATGCCTCCTTTAAAAATCAGAACGACCCAAGCGGTCGTGCGGTAGCGGGAGTGCATGAGCAAGCGTATAAGTAGATGATGGGAATTTATAGAAGTTAAGGGACATTAGTCCTCTTGCTTCAAAATGGATATACATAGGAAAAGGAAACAAGGAAAGTATAAGGATACTAAAGCTGTTGTCCCTTAACTTCCCGAGCTCTTGTAAAGAGCGATAACTTCTCTTAACTTCCCCCAAGAATTCCTCCAAATAACCAGAAATAGTAAAACAATAACCGATAAAAAACGAACAAGAAATGGAAAAAGGATTGTACAGTTCAGCCTATGAGCACGATGCGTGTGGCGTAGGTATGGTGGTTAACATCCACGGCAACAAGAGCCATGAGCTGGTCGACAACGCCTTGAAGGTACTCGAGAATATGCGCCACCGTGGTGCTGAGGGTGCCGACAACAAGACAGGTGATGGCGCTGGTATCATGCTCCAGATTCCACATGAGTTTATTCTTCTTCAGGGTATCCCTGTGCCAGAGAAAGGAAAATATGGTACAGGTCTTGTCTTCTTGCCTAAGGATGAGAAGAAACAGCAGGATATCCTCTCCATCATGATTGAGGAAATCGAACGTGAGGGACTTCAGTTGATGCACCTTCGCAATGTGCCTACCAACCCAGACTGTCTCGGTGAGGCGGCCCTCAGCAATGAGCCTGCCATCAAACAGGTTTTCATCACTGGCGTTACTGATGATAAGGTGCCTGTATTCGAGCGCACCCTCTATCTTATCCGCAAACGCATCGAGAAACGTGTCACCGATCCTGATTTCTATATCTGTTCGTTATCTAATACGAATATTGTATACAAGGGTATGTTGAGCAGCCTTCAGTTGCGCCAATACTATCCTGACTTGACCAATAATTATTTCACCAGCGGTTTGGCATTGGTTCACTCTCGCTTCTCTACCAACACCTTCCCTACATGGAGCTTGGCACAGCCTTTCCGTCTCCTTTGTCACAATGGTGAGATCAACACCATTCGTGGTAACCGTGGATGGATGAAGGCTCGTGAGAGTGTGTTGAGCAGTGAGGCTTTGGGCGACATCCGAGAGATTTCTCCTATCGTTCAGCCTAACATGAGTGACTCGGCGAGTCTCGACAACGTGTTTGAGTTCTTCGTGATGAGTGGCTTGTCTTTGCCTCATGCAATGGCAGTGATGTTGCCTGAGAGTTTCAACGACAAGAACCCTATCTCCGAGGACTTGAAAGCTTTCTATGAGTATCACTCTATCTTGATGGAGCCTTGGGATGGTCCTGCCGCCTTACTTTTCAGCGATGGCAGATTTGCCGGTGGTATGCTCGACCGTAATGGTCTGCGCCCTGCCCGCTACACCATCACCAAGAATGATATGATGGTAGTGGCATCCGAGGTGGGCGTGATGGACTTCGACCCAACTGAGATTGCTGAGAAGGGACGTCTCCAGCCTGGTAAGATCCTCTTGATTGATACCCAGGAAGGTAAGATATATTATGATGGTGAGATCAAGGAGCGCCTTGCTACCGCTCACCCTTACCGCCAGTGGTTGAACACCAACCGTATCGAGTTGGAGAAACTGCGCAGTGGTCGTAAGGTGGAGAATGGCATTGAGAACTTGACTCGCAACGAATTGGAATTCGGATTTGGCGAGGAAGACATCGACGGTACCATCATCCCAATGGCTACCAAGGGTCAGGAGCCTACGGCATCTATGGGTAACGATACTCCACTTGCCGTGCTCAGCGACCAGCCACAGATTTTCTTCAACTACTTCCGTCAGCAGTTTGCTCAGGTAACAAATCCTGCCATCGACTCTATCCGTGAGAACCTCGTGATGAGTCTTACCGAGTATATCGGTAGAGTAGGTTCTGGTATCTTGAATCCTGACGAGAGCAACTGTAAGATGGTGCGCTTGCCACATCCTATCTTGACCAACACCCAGCTCGATATTCTCCAGAACATCCGCTACAAGGGCTTCAATACCGTGAAGCTCCACATGCTCTTCGAGACCGCCAAGGGCGAGGAAGGACTGCATGAGGCACTCGACAACCTTTGTAAGGAGGCTGAGAAGAGTGTGGATGATGGATACAACTATATCATCTTGAGCGACCGTGGCGTGGATGAGACCCATGCCGCCATCCCATCATTGCTCGCAGTGAGTGCCGTTCACCATTACTTGATTGATGCAGGTAAGCGTGTACAGACCGCCCTCATCGTGGAGAGTGGTGAGATTCGTGAGGTGATGCATGCAGCCCTCTTGTTGGGTTATGGTGCATCTGCCCTCTGTCCTTACTTGACCTATGCCGTACTCGATGACCTCGTCAAGCGTGGCAAGATTCAGGAGGACTACCATACAGCCGAGCAGAACTACATCAAGGCTGTGAAGAAGGGCTTGTTCAAGATTATGGCTAAGATGGGTATCT
>CAKQXI010000129.1 GCA_934281565.1 uncultured Prevotella sp. | reverse complement strand
AAAAGACTGAAGGCAGGCTGGGATGAAGAGTACTTGTCAAAACTTTTGGAGGGCAGCGCAATTTAATGCGTCTGCCCAGCAGTTCTTTATCTCCCGCAGATTGCGCGGATTTACGCAGATTTTTATATTCTTGTTACTTGCTTAACTCCTTTTACGGCACTTAGCTTTTTGATGAGTGACTCCGTCTTGGTGGCATCGTCAATCATTACCGTGACATTGCCAGAGAACAAACCATCTTTTGACGAGATATTGATACCACGCATGATAAGTTTGTCTTCCTTTGAAATGATGTTGGTGATGTTGCTCACGATGCCAATGTCATCGTTGCCAATGATGCGCAGGGTGATGGCATACTTCGAAGTACCTTTTCCACTCCATTTAGCCTTGACGATGCGATAGCCGAAACGACGACGAAGTTCCTTGGCGTTGGGGCAGTCCATGCGGTGTATCTTGATGCCCTTGTTGATGGTAACAAAGCCAAAGATAGGGTCACCATAGATAGGATGGCAACAATGAGACAGCTCGAAGTCTATGCCTTTCAGGTTCTCGTCAATCACCAAGACATCATCGTTCTGCTTCATCATTTCCTCCGTAGGATTCTCATACTCGAAGTTGGCTGCGCTCTCGGCAGGCTTGGTCGTATTGGTGATGTTCAAGTCGTGGTCACGTTCTTCTATATAACGCTCAATGACCGTGTTGGCATCCAGTTTCTCCTCGGCAATATCCTTGTAGAAATCGGAGTTCTCTTTGTAGCCCATCTTTTTGATGATACGAGCCATTGTACTCTCGTCGATCTCCAGCTTACGGTTCTTGAAACGGCGTTCCAGCAGTTCCTTGGCAAAGAGACCGTCTTTCTTCTGTGTCTCTTTCAAGGCAAGGCGTATCTTAGCCTTAGCCTTGGAAGTCTTCACGATGTTGAGCCATTCTTGGCGTGGCTTCTGGTTGCTCTGGGTGAGGATTTCCACTTGGTCGCCGGAATGTAACTCCTGACGGAAGCTGACAGCCCTGCCATTGATCTTGCCTCCCACACAGTTGTTGCCAATGCGAGAGTGGATATAGTATGCAAAGTCAAGGATAGTAGCACCCTTGGGAAAATTCAAAAGGTCGCCCTTGGGAGTAAAGACATATACTTCCTCCTCCTTTAAGTCCATCTTGAACTGGTCCATCAACTGCAAGTCATCGTTGTTCTCCAAGGCACTGCGGATGTTGGCAAGCCATTCATCAATGCCACCTTCGCCTTGCTTGATGCCCTTGTATCGCCAGTGGGCAGCAAGACCATGCTCAGCAATCTCGTCCATGCGCTCGGTACGTATCTGTACCTCCACCCATTTGTTCTCAGGTCCTAAGACGGTGGTGTGCAAGCTCTCATAACCATTGCTCTTAGGCACCGAGAGCCAGTCACGCATACGCTTAGGGTTAGGCTGATACATATCGGTGATGATGGAGAATACCTGCCAGCATTGCATATATTCCTTGTCACGAGGAGCATCGAGGATGATGCGGATGGCAAAGAGGTCGTACACACCCTCGAAGCCACAGTTCTGCTTCTTCATCTTCTGCCAGATGGAGTGGATGCTCTTTGTTCTTCCTTTCATGTGATATTTGAGACCTGCGCCATCCAGTTTCTCTTGGATAGGCTTGATGAAGCGAGCGATGTAGGCATCACGTGAAGCCTTGGTGGCGTTCAGCTTCTCCTTGATCATATAATAAGCATCATGCTCCAAATATTTCAAGCTCAAGTCTTCCAGCTCACTCTTTAGCTTATATAAACCTAACTTATGTGCGAGCGGAGCATAGAGATAGCTCGCTTCCTCACTGACACGATGCTTGGCTTCTTTCTGCTCCGTGTCACGAATTTGTCTCATCACGTTCACACGGTCGGCAATCATGATAAGGATGACACGCATATCCTCGGAGAAAGAAATGAGCAAGTTGCGGAAGTTCTCACTCTCGATGACAGGATTACGTTTATAAAGGTCGTGGATGCGTAGCAGTCCACTGATGATATGCTCCACACTTTCACCGTATTTCTTCTTGATGTCTTCGAGTGTCTGATACCCGTCAATCACACTGGTTTGCATGAGAATGGCAATCACTCCATCACGTTTCAAACCAATCTCGTTGACGGCAATCTCGGCAGTTTGCAATGCCTGCAATATAGGATTGAAGCCAAATACATCACGGCGTATCTGGTGGTTCTCGAAGGCATGATGGATATCCTCACGTAGATGTTCCTCATCCCCAGGCTTGAAAGAATCGCCAATGGCTTTTCTCAGTCTATCCAAGATGAGCATAGTTTGTTCACGTTCCTCAGATGTAAAAGTGAAAATTTCATTCATGTTTTTAGCCTCCTTGTTAAAATTTTCAGGCAAAGGTACAAAAAAACACTTAAAAATTTCCCTTTATGAGGAAAAATAACTATATTTGTGCCATATTACAGGCATAAATAACATAAATATGGTATTATGAATCAGCAAGACCTAAACCAAATCAAGGCTCGTGGTATCAGCGAGCAGCAAATAGAGCATCAGTTGGAGCAAATCAGGGAGGGGTTCCCTTTCTTGAAGTTAGAGGGCGCAGCAGCCATCGGCAAGGGCATCATCGCCCCATCCAATGATGAAGTGAAGAAGTATGAAGAAGCATGGAACGCTTACAAGAAAGAAGGCCACAAGGTTGTGAAGTTCGTGCCAGCATCTGGTGCGGCAAGCCGTATGTTCAAGAATATGTTCGCTTTCTTGGTTGCCCCATATGATGCGCCAACCACTGATTTTGAAAAACATTTCTTCGAGAATATCAAGAAGTTCGCTTTCCGTGAGTCACTTTGCGCCCAGTGTCGTAAGAATGAGGGAGACAATATCAAGACCTTGCTTGCCGAGAACAAGTACAAGACAATCGTTGCCAATCTCCTTTGGGAAGATGGACTCAACTATGGGCAGTTGCCAAAGGGATTGCTTCAGTTCCATGAGTACAAGGAACTGAACGAGGTTCGTACCCCTATGGAGGAACATTTGGTGGAGGCTGCGCTCTATGCCAGCAGCAATGGCGAGGCGAATGTCCACTTTACTGTTTCCCACGACCATCTGGAGCTATTCAAGAAGATGGTGGAAGAAAAGGTAGGCAAGTATGCCGAACGATATGGCATCAAGTATAATGTCTCTTTCTCGGAGCAGAAGCCAAGTACGGATACCATCGCTGCCAATCCAGATAACACACCGTTCCGCAACGAGGATGGAAGCCTCTTGTTCCGCCCAGGTGGTCATGGTGCATTGATAGAGAACTTGAACGAGATAGATGCCGACGTGGTATTCATCAAGAACATAGACAATGTGGTGCCAGACCGCTTGAAAGACGAGACCGTAACTTACAAGCAGGTGATAGCTGGTATCCTCGTTACCTTGCAGAAAAGAGCTTTTGAATATCTGAGGATCCTTGACACAGGTGCTTACAACCATGAGAAGTTGGAAGAAATCATCCGCTTTGTACAGCGTGACCTTTGCTGCCGTCGTCCAGACATCAAGGAACTGGAGGATGCTGACTTGGTTATTTATCTGCGCAAGAAGCTGAACAGACCGATGCGTGTTTGTGGTGTTGTCAAGAATGTGGGTGAGCCAGGTGGCGGTCCTTTCCTTACCTATAATAGTGATGGTACTATCAGCTTGCAAATCTTGGAAAGCTCACAGATAGACAAGGACAATGAGGAATATATGAAGATGTTCACGCAAGGGACTCACTTCAACCCAGTAGACCTTGTTTGCGCTACCAAGAACTATAAGGGCGAACCATTCAACTTGCCAGATTATGTGGATCCAAGCACTGGTTTCATCAGCAACAAGAGCAAGAATGGCAAGGACTTGAAAGCATTGGAGCTGCCGGGTCTCTGGAATGGTGCGATGAGCGATTGGAACACTGTTTTCGTGGAAGTACCATTGGGTACGTTCAATCCTGTGAAGACCGTGAACGACTTGCTTCGTGACCAGCACCAAGCATAGATAGCATATAAAAATAATAGAGGCTCGACCAGTGATTGGTCGAGCCTCTATTTCATCCGTTACTTATTAGAACTTTACTAATAGTTTAAATAGTCTGAATAGCTAATATATAAAAATTAGTTATACCAAATCTCGCCTCCTAACACACTGGAGGAACTTTCCGCATCGATGGGAGTTGTGATGTCTACGAACTCACCATACTCTTTAGCTTCATTACTGTTCATGATATTTCAGATTTTTGTTGATTAAACATCATATTGAGTCGTTTCTCGGTACAAAGATAAGTAAAATATCCATGTGTGTCAATACCTAAAAATGGTTATTTTGTCTAAATTAACAAAAATTACATCCGAAATTGCATTAAAATATCATAAACATGAACTAATCGCTTCTGCGGCTTTTCCTTTGAAGATTTTTACTCCAGTAGCAGGCTGGTAATCGAAGTCGGCGAAGTGGAGCAACTGGATGGCAGCGAACTGCTTATCTTCTGAAATACAGGCATCTACCCTAAAGTTTCCAATGCTTGTAGGGATGAAGTTATATTTCTTGAGAAGTTCCAGTGCCACATCTTGCTCTACGTTCAAAAGCAGTTCCCAACGTTTTCCCATTTCAGCCGAATACTCACCCTGTTTTATTTTCACAGGGCTGTTGGTTGGAACATAGGTAATCGTGGTCTTGAGACCGAAACAGGTTTTCTTTACTGTTATTTCTGGAAGTGCCATTACATCGGCACACATATCTAAATGTTTGATGTTTGCCATAATTTTATCCTTATTATTAAATTAATATGTATTGTGTTATATAGTTTGTACTGTTTTTTGAATTGTGAAAAGGGCATAATAATCCCTTGTCACTAACACACAAGATGCCGTAAGCAGATGACATAATACCTGCTGGCGACATCAAAGTGGATGGGAGCGGATTCCTGTCGTTCCCTACCACGGAAATTCAATAAAAAGGATTCGTAAAATTTGGTCTTATAAAGTAACGATTTATCCTGTTGCCCTTGTAATACCAAGTTCCAAGACGGGATAAGTCGTTGTGGTCGACTATTGCATATACGGTAAAGGTGGGAGGCATCGGTCAATACGGCTTCTTGACCGTTGTCTTGTTGTTGTACCACGGCGAACAGTTTGTCCTTTCTCTGTTGCACAAGTTCCTCCAACTGTTCCGCTTGCTTAGTCATCGGAACAGCCGAGGCATTACCAACCCCTCCAAGGGTCATCGTAATGATCAGTGTAATGAGAAATATCAAATGTTTCACCTTATAATATAGAGATTTCTCCTGCGAGAGATTGTTTTAACTTCTCCCTTACCATCTTGTTGTCGGAATATCTTCCTTGCAGGTACATCAGCTTAGTGACGGCAGCTTCCACGGTACTGTCGTGTCCACTGATCACATGGGCTAACTTCAACTGGAACCCTGCGCCATATCTTCCCATTTCCACACTACCTGTAAGGCATTGGCTGATATTGACGATGTTCACGCCACGATGGGCAGCTTGGTCGAGCAGTCGCATAATCCAAGGAGCTTGTGGAGCATTGCCCGAACCATAGGTTCTCATGACGATGCCACGCAACGATGGTGACTCCAATACATGGCGCACAATGGTATCTTGGATGCCAGGAAAAAGGCTGAATACAATGACATTTGGGTCCAGCTTTAAGTGAGGAACCATCGGCTTGTCGTAGTCGGGCATCAAGATATGATGGTCGTGGAACGTGAAGCTAACGCCTACATCACAGAGATGAGGATAGTTGTAGGAGTCGAAAGCATGGAAACCATCGGCATTCATCTTGATGGCACGGTTGCCACGCAGCAACTTGCCATTGAAGAATATACATACCTCGGGAACCAATGGATGCCCATTGGTGTCTTTCATTGAAGCCAGTTCGATAGCAGTCATCATGTTTTCCTTACCGTCAGTACGCAACTCACCGATAGGCAACTGGCTACCAGTCAAGATGACAGGCTTCGTCAAGTTCTCCAACATGAACGAAAGGGCAGAGGCAGTATAAGCCATCGTATCAGTGCCATGCAGGATGACAAAGCCATCGTACTCCTCATAGTTGTTGCTGATGAGGCTAACAAGCTCAGCCCATCTCATGGGATCCATGTCACTGGAGTCAATGGGAGGGTCGAACTTACGAACATCGATGTCAGCTTGGATAAGTTGGAACTCCGGCATGGAAGACACCAAGTGTGTGAAGTCCAATGGTTCCAAGACCCCATTCTCAGGATTCTTGCCCATGCC
The DNA here is from genome assembly GCA_934281565.1 of uncultured Prevotella sp. GTDB lineage: Bacteria > Bacteroidota > Bacteroidia > Bacteroidales > Bacteroidaceae > Prevotella. Next base: position 232 of record CAKQXI010000129.1, on the reverse strand, counting down.
GATTGTGCCACCTGTATATATAAGGAGAACTTTTGCTGTAGCCATATTCGTTTATTCTTGTTTATCTATAATAACTTCAAAGTGTGTGCAAAAATACAATAAAATTCTATCCCAAACAAAAAAAGTTGGAAAAATATATGCGTTGTATGCAAAAAAGCATTACTTTTGCAATCGATTTAATAAAAATACTAAGTTGTTATGGTAAAAATCACATTCCCAGACGGATCTGTTC
>CAKQXI010000128.1 GCA_934281565.1 uncultured Prevotella sp. | reverse complement strand
CGAGTGACCTGTCGCTCCACACATTCTTTCCAATCCCTGACCAGTCGTTCCCAGTTCTCGTTCTTCGTAGCCCCAGCATCTTGCATCAACTGTAAGAAGAACATCTTGTCAAAGCCATCGGCACGATGTTGCTCATCAAGTTCATCAAGCAATGGCATCCAGATGTCCTTTGCCATTCGTTTCACAGGCGACCAGTCGAGCACAGCTTCTGCCCGATGACTTTCCGTCCAAGCTCTTTGTCGTTGAAATCGTTGATGATGCACACATTCCACCAAGAACTTGCCCACGGAATCATAGAACACCTTGCTTCTTATTCGGCTATTCACCACTTGTTTCCCATATTTCTCATCATTCAATAGATAAAGTAAGTATTCTTCCAGCGGGTCTTCTTTCCTTTGCCAGGGCATGACGGAGGTATCGGGCTCAGGAATTATAATCTGCCCCGACTTGCAGAAGTCGTCCAATATCTTCAGATAATGTTGTGTCTCCGCAAGGTCCTTGTTGGTTTGGTATCTCATTTCTGCATCAAGTATTCCGCAAAAATCCTTGCCGCACTCTCAACTTTTGCCGCACAAGGACGAGTCTTGTAATATTCTGCAGTTCGGGGAGAAGCCACATAACTTGACTGTGCTTTCTCATGACCTTTCAGTCCCAAGATCTCGGCACAGATAATAGAACCGTTTTGTTCCCTCGACTTGGCAAGTAAATCTTGCACTACCTTATAGCAAGCCGATTTCCCCTCACGGTCATCACCCTCCGTCTGTCCGCAATCCAATCCTACTAAAATCACAATGCCTGAAACTGCGCCACACATCATTCTCATCCTGCCTACTCCACCTCCGAAGCCAGCACCAATGCGCTTTGCCATCTCGGTACTCAAACCATATAAATCGGCAAAAGCTGTTACCACTGATTGACAACAACCATAACCTTGCATGAAATTATCGACTGCACGTTGTACTCTCGCTTCCAAATCGGCAGTCAAAGATATATTATTATCCATTAACCTACTATTCCTTTGGGTATTAAATGCGGAAAGGAGGAGTGACTTATCTACCACGCTACCATGATGCTCCACATAGCCTATCGGTCCATTAGCCCTTGCCATTACTCGACTTCCTCCTTTCCCTTACTTTGCTCCATGACTGTGGCAAAGTTTGCCACTCCGTATGGCACTTGTTTTATATTCTCCATAATTGTAATTCCTTTCCGATTGCAAAGATACTACAATTATTTGATAACTTTGTTTTATTAACTTTAAAAAACCTGTAATTTAAGCTATAAAAGCATGGCATTTCTCATACCGATTGATTTTTTTTGTAACTTTACCAACGATAATCTAATGTTTAACCATAAAGACTTGAATTCTTTACCTATGCTTAACAAACTTATTTTGGGTATTTTCCTGCTTGCCCCCTGCTCCAGTATGGTAGCACAAAATCCTAAACAAGGTGTAATCTATCACCAATCATTTGATGCCCCACAATCGGAAGCTATCCGAATGGCTGAAATTGCCACACGAGATTCATCTTCTCTTTTTCAAGTGCATACATCGTCTTACAGTGAAGGTCTGAAAGGGAAAGCTCTCGACCTGACAGACGAGGTAGCTTATCGCATTCCTCTTTCCTTGACGAAAAAAGACTGTCCATCTTTTGATGATGGTTGTTCTTTTTCCTTGCAAGTTTGGGTTAAGACCAAGCCTAATGCTCCCTTAGGCACTCCAATCATGACCAATACTACCACCTACGATCCGACAGGTTGGTGTATTGGCACACAGGAAAACGGTGCTTGGTATCTAAGTCTATACGATGGGAAAAACAGTTATACCTATCAACCGACAGCACAACGCCAAGCTATCAATGACGGAAAATGGCACCAAATAACAGTATCCATTGACAAGACACAAAAAGAGGTATGGATGTACTTGGATGGGCGCAATGTCGCCATCTATCATATTGAAGGATTGAAATCGCTTGAAAGTAAGTTCAGGACATTCATAGGAGGAAGCGATGAATACCAAGACTGGGGATGTCATGGCGAATGGACGGCTTTCAATGGTAAGATTGACGAAGTGAGAATGTGGAATCGCCCTGTCAGCAGTACGGAAGTACGGGAGAGCTATGAACAATTCTTCCCTCTGCCTCCTCTCTATCCGTCATACAAGCCAGACCGACTAAAAGTACAGGTCTGGAATATATGGCATGGAGGACATCGCTTTGGTAAACAAGTGGGTGTAAACCGTGTTATTGAAGTACTGAAAAGAGAAAATGCCGATGTGATTGGTTTGATTGAGACATACGGTTCGGGAACTATCATCGCTGATTCGCTCGGATATTATTTTTATCTGATTAGTTCCAATCTCAGCATCATGAGTCGTTATCCAATAGACAAGACCATCCGATTGTTCCACCCATTCAACTCAGGAGGGGCACTCATTCGTTTAAGTGAGAAACAACGGATTGCTTTCTATGACATCTGGCTCCAATGTATGCCAGATGTTTCAGAGCAGAACAAAGGAATGGCAGCCGTTAAGAAGTATGAAGAAGAGGAAGCACAAACTCGTGTCCCTGAGATTAAGGAGATTTTGAAACAGATGTCACCTTACACTGCTCAATCGGCGGAAACTCCTGTCATATTGGTTGGTGACTTCAACTGCGACTCGCATTTAGACTGGAATGAGCAGTACCTTGGCTCTTATGCCAAGTCGCAAGTATCTCCATTAGTCATCAGTGAAGGTTTCACGGATAGTTTCCGTCATCTTTACCCGAATGTTTCTCTATGTCCGGGAGCTACATGGTCTCCTACCATGAACTTAGGATTCCGAGAACTAAGATGTCCACCCCAACGTATCGACTTCATCTATTACAAAGGGGACAAATTAATTCCTTATCGTTCGGAAACTCTCTCCCATCATCCCGTAGGCTGGCCATCGGACCACGGAAGTGTTGTGACGTCATTCTACTTTAAATAAAAATAAGTGTCTACATTTCATACAACTTCATCGTATCTTGTCGAGTGAATGCCAATTCCTTATAGAAATCACGAAGATAGGTGGCAACTTCCGCTTTGTCTTCTGCCGACACAAAGAGATTGTCACCTATTTGGTGCTCCAAGGAACTCAATTCATCAGAAAGAGCTTCTATCTCACTCTCGTAATCTCGCCCATCATCTGGTCCCTTGCGAACACGATGATACTTAATGTCCTCAGCAAGAGCCTGCTTCATATCTGCCAACTTCTCTGCAAATGGAGCAAAGAGGGAACGAATGACTATGCTACGAATAGCATCTCTTTCCTCTGGCTCTTGCCACAGGCAATGGTATATCGGCAACATATCACAAATCGACACATCTTCCCTATCTTGCATAAAGGCAGAAGTACGGAGCAAACGGATGATGTTCTTCCATCTTCGGTCACTCACATAGATGTTTCTGCGCTCGGTTGCCTCATCCACATTCACGGCTCTCAAAGACTTACGAATGTTAGATATAGCATCCAGCACTGCTTCTTTCACACCAATTTTATCAATCGACTTGCTCCATTCCTCATATTCCTCAGAAGAAATAGCATTTGAATTCTTCACTCTTCGTTCTTCACTCTTCACTTCCAAAAGCATCGTTCGGAAATTCTTCTCCAGCTTAATCGGTCTGCTCTCTATACGAATGACGAAACGATCCCAAAGAGCCTCCAATCCCTCTCCTTTGGCAGGCAACTCATTGCTTGCAGCTACAAGGAGCTTCAATGGAAGACACATTTCCCGATTGCCGTTACGGAACAACTTTTCATTGATAACAGTAAGAAGGGTATTCTGTATGGCAGGACCAGCTTTCCATATCTCATCAAGGAAGACTACATCGGCAGTTGGAAGATAACCATCCACCGCACGTTCATAAGTATCTGAAGTCTTGAGTTTCTGGATACTAACAGGACCAAAGATTTCATCCGGTGTAGAGAAACGAGACATGAGATACTCAAAACTGCGAGCATCCTTGAAAGCTGTCTTCAGCAGGCGAGCCACCATACTCTTTGCTACTCCCGGAGGTCCTAACAAAATAATACTCTCGCCTGCCAAAGCGGCAAGGAGCGAGAGCGATATTTCTGTTTCTTTCTCATAGATGCCTCGGTTCATCTCCCGAAGCAAGAGCTTAAATCTTTCTATCATAGTTCTCGGCTTATTCTTTTTAGATATAGATGCAAAAGTATAAGTTTTTATCGAGATATACAAACATTCAGCCTATTTTATTTCTTTCCTCCTCAAAAGGTTTCTAAAATTTATGATACCATTATCGGATTGTCTATTTTCCTGACTGCCATCATATATCACTTGGGTTGTCAAGAGTTTGTCTCCCAAAACATCTTTCAAGTAAACGAGTTGCGTAAAATAATCTTGTCTAAAGGTCATACCTGCTTTTATCTCGTATGCTTGAAGTCTTCCATCAGGCTGCTCCTCCAAAAGATCTACCTCATGCTGTCGCTGGTCACGATAGAAATAAAGCTGAGGTTGCTCACCTTTATTATAACTGCGTTTCATAAAATCACTGACTATCATATTTTCAAACAATGCACCTCGTAAAGGATGAACATCCAACTGTTCCTCAGTATTGATACCCATCAACCAAGCAGCCAACCCGACATCATAGAAATATAACTTCGGTGTTTTCGTAAGGCGCTTTCCAATATTTGCATAATAAGGTTGCAACTGGAACAACACATACGAAGCCTCCAATATACTCAGCCAAGATTTAATGGTAGGCACGCTTACTCCCACCTCTACAGACATTGCAGAAGCATTGAATTCAGAGCCCACCCTTCCAGCACACAACCTTATAAAATTATGGAACAAGCGCAAATCCTTCAAATTTATGAGTTGGCGCAAGTCACGCTCAACATAAGTAGTGTAATAATTAGAAAGGATGATCTGTCTTCCCTCATCTCCAGCATTCCAAACAGCAGGATAACCACCACGAAGAAGCATTTGAGACGTTGTCGCAGTAGGATACTTGCTCAAAATCTCCTTGATGCTCAAAGGTAAAAGCGTTAGGACTGCTGTTCTGCCAGCCATAGACTGCACAGCATGTTGCATCAGAGAGAAATTACTACTTCCCGTAACTACAAAATGACGTTTTTCGTTATTTGCCATTCTATCTTCATCCACTGCTACTTGCAGATATGAAAAAATATCAGGATAACGCTGAGCCTCATCTATTACAAGACCCTCAGGATATTTAGCCAAAAATCCCTTTGGATCAAACTGTATCTCAGACAAAGTTGCCGCATCCTCTAAATTAACATAAGGCAGTGAATTAAACTGCTGACGACACAGAGTGGTCTTTCCCGACTGTCTTGGTCCAGTAAGCGTTATTACTGGTAAAAACCTAAACATTTGAGAAATAACATCATCTAACGTTCTTTTTATCAACATATTATCCATCACTGTGACAATTTTAAAGTTCAACTTTAAATTTGTCACAAAGGTAATCATTATATATTAAATGACCAAAAGTCCCATCTATCTTTTTGCTTTTTTTATTAGTTTTATCCAATAACAAAAAAGAAACAAGAAAAAAGCGGGTGCTCGGCTCATCTCAGCCAAGCATCCGCTTTATATCTGATATACCTTAATTATATATATAAGGATTACTTTACATTACCTACCTTAATCAAGTACTCAGCAATCTGAACAGCATTCAGGGCTGCACCCTTACGAATCTGGTCGCCAGTGAGCCACAATGTATTGCCGTTGTCATCAGCTAAGTCCTTGCGAATACGACCTACATATACATCGTCCTTGCCGGCACTCTCCAATGGCATTGGATATACATAGTTCTGGGCATCATCCTTAACAGTTACACCGGGAGCTGCCTCCAAAGCCTTGCGGATTTCCTCTACCGTCAATGGCTTCTCTGTCTCAAACCATACACTCTCTGAATGAGAACGAAGTGATGATACACGAACACAAGTAGCACTGGTGCGAACATCAGAGTGCATGATTTTACGAGTCTCGTTATACATCTTCATCTCCTCCTTGGTATAATCGTTAGGAGTCATCTTGTCGATCTGAGGAATCACGTTGTATGCCAACTGATGAGGGAACTTATTGATAGTCTTAGCCTCTCCTGTCTCTACAAGTTCCTTGTACTGCTGCTGAAGCTCTGCCATGGCAGCTGCGCCTGCACCTGAAGCACTCTGGTAAGAAGAAATATGAATCTTCTTGATATGGCTCAAATTGTCAATAGGCTTCAACACCACTACCATCATGATAGTTGTACAGTTTGGATTGGCTATGATGTTACGAGGGCGATTGAGGGCATCCTCCGCATTTACCTCTGGTACCACCAATGGCACATCGTCACACATACGGAATGCACTGGAGTTATCGATCATCACAGCACCATACTTGGTGATGGTCTCGGCAAATTCTTCTGAAGTACCACCACCAGCGGAAGTGAAAGCAATATCGACATCTTTAAAGTCATCGTTATGCTGCAAAAGTTTGACCTCATAGTCCTTTCCCTTGAAGT
>CAKQXI010000127.1 GCA_934281565.1 uncultured Prevotella sp. | reverse complement strand
TTAAATCTGTCAAATCCCAGACCATAGACACCTATCACGGCACTCTGACTTACGAAAGCAGTAGGGTCTATCTCGTCAATCAATCGGAAAATCTTTTGACTTTCTCGTTGGCGTGCCAAGACAAAGAGCATGTGGACATCCTTGCCACTATAACATCCATGACCATCGAGCATCGTGCATCCTCTATCTGCCGCCGTATTGATGGCAGCACTGAGTTCCTGATACTTATCCGTAATAATGAAGAACTGGACCGAGCGACGAAGTGTATTCACAATATGGTCGACACAGAGCGACTGGACGAATAGGCACATATATCCATATATGACTATTTCCCAACTTTTCAACACCAAGAACGAACTGGTAATGATGCAAAGGTCGCAAAGGAGAATGGCGTGCCCCAAGGATATATTGTAGTACTTGTTGACCATCGCCGCCACTGTATCAGAGCCTCCCGTAGAACCATTGCACGAAAGTCCCAGTCCTGCGCTTCCACCCAAGAAGAAGCCTCCAATGACAGTAGCCATGAACGGTTGGTCATGCAACAACGTGATGTTTCCCCCACTCCAGTTCTCTATAATCCTCGTAAAAAAGGAAAACAACGCCACGGCATAAATGGTCTTTACACAGAACTTCCACCCCAAGACACGGTAGGCAAAAAGCAGCAGGAACACGTTTACAGCCAAATAAGATACAGACACAGGTATGCCAAAGCCCCAATACAGGATGGAGGCAATACCGCCCACACCCCCCATCGTGATATGGTTAGGCAACAGGAAGACATTCAAGCCCACACTCCCGATAAGCATGGCAAAGGCAATAATAATGTAGTCTCGGATTTCATGAATTTTACTTTTTCTCGTCATAGTTATATCTCTTTGTTTCTTGCAAAGATAACCTTATTCAATAAATGTGGCAAATAAAAATGACCTTTTTTAAATAAATTCCTCAAAAAATGCACTTTTTCGCAAAAAATGAACAAAAATATCTCGAAAAGGCATAGTATTCAAAAAAATAGTTATACTTTTGCAAGTACGTAAAATCTAAATAACTATATTGATTATGATGGCAGCATATACTAAGAAAATTCAAGATTGGCAACAGTTGGACGGTGGATTGAGATACACTTGGCTCGTCGACTACCCTACGTACAGTGCCTTTGGCACATTTGAACTGTCGAGCGAAGACTGGGAGAAACGTGACTTTATCGTCAACTTCAAGGGAAACTCAGAGCTTACCACCGAGATAGACCACCAAAACGCTGTCGACAAAGCCATCAAGGATGTATCAGAGCTTATCACTGATACTTTCTCTGACGAGGCTAAATCCATCACATTAGTATGTATCCCTGCCTCAACGGAGGCGAACACCAAGCGTCGCTTTGAACGCTTCAGCCAAGAAGTTTGTGACAAGACTGGTATGGAAAATGCCTACGACCGCATCAATGAGGACTTCCTCAAGGGTAAGAACGTGATTATCTTTGACGACATCATTGCCTCTGGCAGTTCCATCTGTCGATTTGCCAACCATATCCTGTCACTCGGAGCCAATGTCATTTGTGCCATAGCCTTGGGAAAGAAGATTTCGGACGGCTATGACCAAGAAAAAACATGAAAAGAAAAGGATTACTTCACATCTGCTCCAAACTCTTTACCAAATCCCTTGGCAAGACCTCCCTCGCTTGTTTCCTTATAAAGTGAGGGAAGATCGTGCCCTGTTTGTCGCATCACTTCTACCACACGGTCGAAAGAAACACTGTGATGACCATCAGAGAAAGAAGCATAAAGGTCGGCATCCAACGCACGAGCCGCAGCAAAAGCATTACGCTCAATGCAAGGTATCTGGACCAGTCCACACACAGGGTCACACGTCATTCCCAAATGATGTTCCAACCCCATTTCCGCTGCATACTCTATCTGTGCAGGGCTACCCCCAAAAAGCTGACAGGCAGCGGCTGAAGCCATCGCACAAGCTACACCTACCTCGCCTTGACAACCTACGTCGGCACCACTGATAGAAGCATTGTGCTTTACCACATTACCCACCAATCCAGCCGTCGCCAAAGCTCGCAAGATACGTTGCTCGCTCATCTCATGGGCTGTATGCATATGATAAAGAACGGCAGGCAAGACACCACAGGCACCACAAGTAGGAGCTGTCACTATGATACCACCCGAAGCATTTTCCTCACTTACAGCAAGAGCATAGGAATATACAAGTCCACGGCTCTGGAGCGATGCCCGAAATCCCTTTGCCTTGGTGTAATAATTGGCAGCTTTACGAGGCAGCTTCAGTGGACCAGGCAACACACCCTCACGGTCAAGACCATGCTTGATAGCCTGTTTCATTGTCTGCCATATCGTCTCCAAGTATTCCCAGATATCCGCATCCTCACATTTCTCGACATACTCCCAGTAAGAACGCCCAGTGTCATAGCACCACTGCTTGATGTCGCCCAGTTTATTCAAGTCGTACACCTCCTTGGCACCCAGTTCATCATGCCCCTCAGTACCATCCGACAAAGCACCTCCACCGATGCTATACACCGTCCATTCGTCAATGACATCACCGTTGAGGTCCTTGCCCACAAACTTCATTCCGTTAGGATGAAACGGCAGGAAGATTTGTGGCTTCCAGATAATCTTGACGGCATGGTGGGGTTGCAATACTTCTTCTATGGCAACATCGGTCATGTGTCCCTTTCCTGTCGCAGCAAGACTTCCATACAAAGTTACCTCATAAAAAGCGGCATTGGCACAACGCTCCAAAAAGAGTTTGGCAGCACGTTGAGGTCCCATCGTATGGCTGCTTGAAGGTCCTTTTCCTATCCTATATATTTCTTTTAACGATTTCATAGCTCATGCTTTAGTTAGCTGTATCCTTTTTATATTCTATTAAGTTATTGTTTGCAAAGATAATGATTTTAATCTAAAATAATGAGCGTTTTTCATTCTTTCTTTGTATTTTTGCCGAAAAATAGAAAAGAATGGGAAAATTATATTACTTTATATTGCTTATCATATGCAGTTTGCCGATGAACGCCCAGCAAGTGAACTTCGGACCACTACACAGTGCAGACAGTCCGAGGGAAGACTGGTTGTTGCCTGGCGATACAGTTATACAGGCTGGAAAGAAAATGATTTACAATGGAAAGCCTGTCAAGAACCAAGACTTTTCTGTCACAGAGAAACACAGTGGTTTCAATGCTTCTGTCGACCTCTCCGCCTTTGCGACATTCGGAAAGAATGTGCCTCACCGTGGAGGGTTCTCCCAAACTATCAACGCCAGTTATCTCACTCCACTCACCAAGAACGGCAAACTATGGATTGCAGGAGGTGGATACTTTAACAATGTCAACTGGGGTGGAGATAATTTTCATGATGTAGGATTATATGCTATCATGGGATATAAATTTAATGAGCATTGGGAAGCATACGTATATGGACAACTAAGCGTTTCCAACAACTATAATTCGTTCTATAACCGATACATGGGGTATGGCTATGGACTATATGGGATGTCACCATACGGAATGTATCCTGGGATGTGGGGCTTTGGAGGTATCATGCCAAGAGGCTATGGCATGGGAATGCCTGGCGCAAACGTGCTGGGTGCAGGTGTAAAATACAATGTAAACAAGAACTTTTCTATTGGACTGAACATAGAAGGTGTCTGGTATGACAACAAGACACCTTCCTATTTTGACAAATACAATTATCCCGTACCTCCTAAGGCAGAGATACAAAGATAGTTTATTCTGCTAAGATTTGGACAATTCGTTCTGCTGACCGTCCATCCCATCTATCTGGGATACCCGCTTTCTTCCATTTGCCTTTCAAAAGGCATTGCATCATTTCCGCCAATCGGTCGGCATCCTCACCAACCAACTCGTTTGTACCCTCTTTCACAGTCTCAATATGCTCGGTATAGCTATTGAGCGTGATACAAGGCACACCGTTGAACGTAGCTTCCTCTGCCACGTTTCCAGAGTCGGTGATGATACCTTTGGCATGGGCGGTGAGATAACAAAAGTCAAGATAACTCTGAGGTTCCACCAAGAGGATGTCAGTATGGAGCAATCCAACCTTCTCTTTCGCCTTACCTCTCAAAGGAGCTATCACAGGCATGGAATGTGCCTCATTGGCAATCACTCTCACCATCCTATACAGCTTTTCCTTGTCATTGACAATGGCTTTCCTATTGAGTGTAAACACAAGGTATTCGCCCTCTTTCAAGCCAAGCTCATCCATCATGGCAGGTCGCTTGAAACGATTCTTTAGGAAACGTATATTATCTATCAATACATTACCCACCATGTAAACCTTAGAAAGTTCGGCTCCCTCCTTGTTGGCAATACTGTTGTTTGAAATGCCTGCCGTAAAAAGAATATCCGACAATCCATCAATGACCAAGCGGTTGATTTCCTTAGGCATGGTTATATCAAAACTCCTTGTACCAGCCGCAATATGTGCCAGAGTGATGCCTTGTTTCTTGGTCACAATAGAAGCAGCCATCGTTGATGCCAAGTCATCAACCACAATCACCACATCCGTAGGATGCTGTTGCAGATAATGCTCGAACTTCGACATCACTTGTCCTGTCAGCTCATTCAGGTTCTCACAATCCACACCCAAGTACACATCAGGCTTGGCGATTTCCAAGTCATCAAAGAGTGAACTTTCCAAAGTCTCATCATCCTCCCGACCAGCATATACCAACTGATAGTCAATCTCCTTACCCTGTTCATGAGCACGTTTGATGGCACGAATTATCGGTGCAACCTTGATGAAATTAGGACGAGCACCAGCCATGATACAGATTTTCTTTACCATAATACTTCTATGTTTATGCTTTAAATTTGAATTATCTTTGCTAAAATATATGGCGCAAAGATACAAAATATATTCGTTAGCAAGCAAGAAAACATCAAAAATGTGAGTTTATGTAAAAAATAAAAGGGTATCCTCACGGACACCCTAATACATATTATACAAAAACATTATGAATTATTTTTTATTAGCGAACAAGATTCTATCTAAAAGTTTCAAACAAGTCTTCGTCTACTGGGCATTCAAACACGTACGACATTTTCTTTCACAATAACGTTCGCACTGTGCACATATATCATAACCGAGCATCGCACCCAGGATGAAATCCTCTTCGGGCGAGAGTAGGTTTAGTGGTTTGGTAACCATCAGTCGGATAGCATCCAGACATTCACGCTTGCCAAAAAACAAGTTTAGGCGATTATTGCCCACTGGCTGAACAATATAATGAATATTCTGATGTTCTAATCGAGTTATGGCAAAAGACTCATATTTCTTATTGAATGTAAAGAGTACCATCTGGCGCACTCCCTTCTTATATTCGTAAATATGGTTCATCAGAACTTTCATGTCTACTGGCATAACGACTTCCTGTTGCATGCTATCAGAGAGATGGTTTGATTGTTTCTATCCAAGAATTGATGCGTTCTTCGGTCTTATCTTCTTCATTCACGTCATCGAGAGCCAAACCTACGAACTTTCCATCCACTACAGCCTCGCTGTCATCAAATGTATAACCCTCTGTCGAGACACCGTCAAGAACAGTAGCACCAGCATCAATGGAAGCATCATAAAGTTCTTTCATTCCACCACAGAATGTATCTGAATAAGACTCAGAGTCACCGCAACCAAAAAGAGCCACTGTCTTGCCAGAAAGTCCTGCACTCTTCAAAGTCTTGATACCATCATACCAATCATCTTGCATTTCGCCAGCACCCCATGTAGAAGTTCCGAGAATGAGATTATCGTGATTAGCTACCGTTGCCTCATCAATGTTTGCTACATCTACTGCCTCGACGCCAAGTTTATTAGCAATGCTCTCTGCAATCCCTTGGCAAGTGCTTGTAGAAGAACCATAAATTACAATTGTTGATTTCATTGTCTTATTATACTTTTAATTACATTATTTCTTTATTACATTTCTTTTTACGGTTGCAAAGATACGATGATTTTCCGAATGCTGCAATACCTAAAAATGAGGGTTTCACCTAAATACCTATTTATGGGGATGTTTTTCAGGGACTTATCTCGCTTGACTATACATATAAAATCAAAAAAGCTGCAAATCAGCAAGAACCCGATTTACAGCTTTTTTAATTATCTCTCTCTTAAAATTTATTCTTGTCTCTCAAAGAGGCTTATTTCAAGCCACGGTTTACAAGAGTAGCATTCAGCAACATCAAGTACTTGCGATACTGGGTATTTGACAAGATGGTATGCATGTACTTCAAATCCTTAGCAATGGCTTTGTCAACCATATCCTTGCGTTCCTCTGTTGGAGCAACTGCTGCATTCATCATTTCAGCAGTGAAGTTCTTATGCACATCAGCCACAGCCTCAGCCTGGTCGATATTCAAACTCAAGGCATCCGTCAAGCTACCCATATTAACATTCATGTTGTAAGCAGCTGTTGCTGTTGTTGCACTTGCATTCTCATCTGCTGCAAAAGTAGTTGTCATACTGAACAATGCTACTGC
>CAKQXI010000126.1 GCA_934281565.1 uncultured Prevotella sp. | reverse complement strand
CTATTGTTGGTACCTATTGGATTGGGTATCATCTTGGGCAATATTCCTTTCCGTGCAGATGCTGGTTTGGAAATCGGACTTTATGAGGACAATTCCGTACTAAACATATTCTATCAAGGTGTGAAGCAAGGATGGTATCCCCCACTCGTTTTCTTGGGTATCGGAGCGATGACAGATTTCTCCGCACTCATCAGCAACCCTAAGTTGATACTTATTGGAGCGGCGGCACAGTTTGGTATTTTTGGTGCCTATATGATAGCCTTGGCACTTGGTTTCGAGCCAAACCAAGCAGCAGGTATTGCCATTATTGGAGGAGCCGATGGACCTACTGCCATTTTCTTGTCAAGCAAATTGAGTCCTAACCTCATGGGAGCCATTGCCGTTTGCGCTTATTCTTACATGGCATTGGTACCTGTTATCCAACCTCCTTTGATGCGTTTGCTCACTACCAAGAAAGAAAGGGTCATCAAGATGAAACCAGCTCGTCAAGTAAGTCAAACAGAGAAGATTCTCTTTCCTATCATAGGTTTGTTACTTACTACGTTCATCGTACCAAGTGGTCTGCCTCTACTGGGTATGCTTTTCTTCGGAAATCTTTTGAAAGAAAGTGGAAAGACAACTCGATTGGCAAAAACAGCAGGCAGCAGCTTGAATGATATTATAGTCATGTTGTTAGGACTTACCGTAGGATGCTCTACTCAGGCATCTGAGTTTTTGACTTTCAATACCATTAAGATTTTCGCTTTAGGTGCATTGGCTTTCATCATCGCTTCAGCGAGTGGCATTCTCTTTGTGAAACTGATGAATCTCTTTTTGCCAAAAGGCAAGAAACTCAATCCTCTAATTGGTAACGCTGGTGTAAGTGCTGTTCCTATGAGTGCTCGTATATCCAATAACCTTGGTTTGGAGTATGACCGTCATAATTTCTTGCTCATGCACGCCATGGGCCCTAATGTAGCAGGTGTCATTGGTTCTGCCGTTGCAGCTGGTGCATTGCTTGGTTTTCTCAACTAAAGAGATTAGCAATAAATATACAAAATAGCCGAGAGCATCTATATGTCTCTCGGCTATTTTGTATTTAGTATAAGCCAATAAGCTTTTACTTGTTTTCTGGTACTGCGTATTTGTCGCCAGATTGTTTTACCAACTCACGAGCAAACTTCTCTGGATAACCAACACGAGTAGGACGCTTGCCTAAGCCTTCCTTAGTACGAAGGAATTTACCATTCTCCGTTGGCTTGATGATCATGTCATTATACTTTACAACCAAGAAAGTAAACAACTGTTTCCAACGGTTTAACATCTGCTGCGCTTTCTCGATGCCATAGTCGTTCAAGTATTTGACCGCATTCTGTGGATTTTGTGCATATAATTCCTGTGCATTGTCCTCTACTGCTTTCTGTGCATTGAAATAACTCTGCTCCAAACTATCACGAACTTCTTTCAAGTCATCAAACATTAAGGAGTAGCGAGGATAAACCAAGTTGCTGGTCATGTTGCATACCCAGTACGCATTCTTGTCTGAGAATGTGACAGCATCGGCATCCGGGGTATTATAACATTCTGGCTGAACGGTAGAACTACAATAGATTGGTGTATAAGCTACCATATTGCCATCGTCATTACCAAACCACAGTACACCACCAATCTCACGAGGCAACCATGAACGCATCTGGCTCACGTATGAGAAACCACTCTGTTGGGTACTGGTAGGACGCTCGTTAAAATAAACCTTGCCATCTACTTTATAAGTCAAAGGAGTTGGGCGATAAGGCATTCTCCAGATTCCACCACCAATGTCATCACCGTCATCGGCAACAGAGAGCGGTGTTCCCTCATAATGGTCACGCATACACGCTTCCACATCCTGTACGCTCACCTTACGGTCTGGAACAATCCATAAAGGCATATCTTCAGCATGAGGATCCTTGCCGAGTGCCCAAGGCAGATAACGGCTCATATCCTTGAAATGATTGAAGAAAGCCCAAGCACGTGCATCACAGAAACGGCGACCTGAGAAATCAGGAGCTGCATAAGTCTGCTTCCATGAGAAGTCAGCATCCTTGCCGGTAAACCATCCCTTGCTACGGGCGAAAGCCACTACATCCTTGGCATAGAGCACATTGTTCTTATCTTTCATATTGAACTTCCCGATGCGGCTCTGGTTGGCATGAGCACAAATGGCATTGTCTGGGATACGTTGAGCCACCCATACAACTCCCTTGGAACCGGGACCTTTGCCCATCATCTCCATAATCCACGCTTCGTTAGGGTCACAGATGGTGAATGTCTCACCCTCTGAGTTATAGCCGTAGGTATTGGCAAGAGTGGTCATCACCTTGATAGCCTCGCGAGCAGTCTTGGAACGTTGCAGAGCGATATAGATGAGCGAACCGTAGTCAATGATACCTGTAGAGTCTACCATTTCCTCACGACCACCGTATGTCGTCTCACCGATTGTCACTTGATATTCATTGATGTTGCCTATGACATTATAGGTTTCGGCAGCCTCTGGGATTTCACCGTGATAGACCTTGGTGTCCCAGTCATAGATCTTGCGCATTTCTCCTTTTTGGTGTTTGCCAGCAGGATAATGGCAAAGTCCAATAAACATACCATAGTCATCAGCATTATACGAACAGATGACCGAACCATCGGTAGAAGCCTTTTTACCCACTATGAAATTGGTACAGGCATCAGCCTCGATAGTACTAAAAGAAGCGGCAACTGCAAGAGCCACCGCCAAAATGTTCTTATTCATTTATTTATAGTTTACAGTTTATAGTTAATAGTTGATAGTTGATAGTTTACAGTTAATAGTCAATAGTTTATAGCATGAACCACCTCTGCAATCTTGCTATACGGCGAAGCCGCTATTAACTATCAACTATTAACTGTAAACTATTAACTATTAATAAATTATTAATCACACGCTTTGAAACTCATATCCAAGCCCTTGACACTATGAGTGAGGGCACCAACGGAAATGAAGTCAACTCCCTGCTCCGCATAGTCGCGAATGGTATCATAGGTAATGCCACCAGACGACTCAGTCTCGTACTTGCCAGCAATGATGTCAACGGCTTTCTTGGTATCAGGCACAGAGAAGTTGTCGAGCATGATACGGTTCACCCCACCGTGCTTCATGACTTGGTCAAGTTCCTCAAAGCTACGAACCTCGATTTCAATCTTCAAGTCCAAGCCTTTTTCCTTAAGATAAGCATGGCAACGATCGATGGCATTGTCAATGCCACCAGCAAAGTCAACATGATTGTCTTTCAAGAGAATCATGTCAAAGAGACCAATGCGATGGTTCATGCCACCACCAATCTTGACAGCTTGTTTCTCAAGCATACGCATACCCGGGGTTGTCTTGCGAGTATCGAGGATATGTGTCTTGGTTCCCTCAAGACGCTTCACATATTTATGAGTCATGGTTGCGATACCGCTCATGCGCTGCATGATGTTGAGCATCAAACGCTCTGTCTGCAGGAGTGAGCGTGTCTTACCTGTGACGATCATGGCTATATCGCCTTTCTTCACAGCCGCTCCATCGTTTATCAGCACCTCCACTTTCATGGTTGGGTCAAAACGGTTAAATACTTTCTTTGCCAACTCTACACCAGCCAAGATACCATCTTCCTTGATGAGCAAATGGCTCTTACCCATGGCATCTTCTGGGATACAACAAAGGGTTGTGTGGTCACCATCACCGATATCCTCGGCAAAAGCCAAGTCTATCAATTTGTCTTCTAATTGATCTACGCTTAACATATTCTTGTATTTAAATTTATAGTTTAAAGTTTATCGTTTATAGCAACTTTGACATAAAATGGTTTATGCTATACGGCTAAGCCGCTATAAACTATTAATTATTTTTCCATTCCACACAGCTCGGAGGATACCTTCCTCATCACGCCTGACGATGATTTCACCGCCCAACCACTCGGTCATAGGAAGTTCATCATGAAACTCATAGTAGTTGACTACCTTTCCTCCTTCTATCTCTACGACGGCTTGTTCCAACACAGTGCCATCGAGCAATACCACTCGATGGGCTCCACATCTTCTAAATCCTTTCATAGGCTCCCCTACTATCGTGTGATAACTTGCACGCCAGAATCCCGACGGGCACTATCCTTGCGAACACTATCCGCTGACTGTTTGTTGCTTGGTTTGACTGGTGCGGTATGCTGGTGCATACGGATCAGTCGGATATTTTGTAAGAACATGAGCTTCAAGGTCGTTGTCGAGGCATCATTGGAGGAGAAATCACCTGTTCCCAACAGGAAGTAACCTTTTACATTCTTGATGCCAAGGTTGTCTCCATCGTTGATGTCAATGGAATAATGCTGGGAGTTTTGTATGTGAATTACTTGCGAGGCAACACTATCATTGCTGAATGTCAGTGCTAATACAGCTACACCGTCTCGCATACCGTCCTGTAGGATAAACTGCGAATCAAAATCCAACATGAGGCGGTCACCTTTGTGATAGGCAGTATCCGCTTTCAGCTCGAAGCTATAATTGTTGAATGGTTTGTTTGTTGAGAATACCAATGCCGACGAGGCATTCCATACATTGGCGGTGTCACCCTTGGAAGTAAGATTGCCAAAACGACTTTGCTCATTGGCACTGCCACCCAAGGCTACGGCTTCCTTGCTAAGTCGGTCTGACAAATCTTCATAAATGGCGTGCAACAACTCGGTGTGGCGCATATAGTAGACCATGGATGAGTCGAACTCAGCCGAAGTCACCTCATGCTTTTTGAGCACAGCCTCACGATAGGCAATGACAGAAGCTCCTTGGTTATCAGTATTATACCGTCCCATTGCCAATGCTATATGGTAATCATAAAGAATACTTTCCATCTTGTCTTTGGAGATGACATCACTCGGTATCGATGGCTTGCAAGAAGCCATGAATGTCATCAAAACAAGAATAAAAGCAGTTAGCCTCATGATATTCTTACCCTTTCTCATGCTTCCTCCTCGTTGGTTTTGTCCTTTTGTTTTTCCTTTTTCTCCCTTGATATATTGTTGCCGATACGCTCTAATTCTGGGCGACAGAACAGAAGCAAGGCAAAGATACCTACGGTTACGCAAGAATCTGCGAAGTTGAACACAGGGTCAAAGAACGTGGTCTCGCTTCCTCCAAGGAATGGCATCCAACTGGGCCATGTGAATGTAAAGAATGGGAAGCGGAACATATCCACTACCTTACCCATCAAGAAGTCAGCATAACCTGTGCCGAATGGTACTACGTAGGATGTATAGAACCTTGATGACTCATTGAACACCAAGCCATAGAACATGGAGTCGATCATGTTTCCGATGGCTCCCGTCAGCACCAAGGCAATCATGATGATATAGCGATTGCGATAAGTGCCTTGCTTGATGATGCGGTGCAAGTACCATATCAGTACGATGATGGCTGCCGTGCGGAAAAGGCTAAGCCAAAGTTTTCCAATGAACGACATTCCCCACGCCATGCCATTGTTCTCGATGAACTCGATAAAGAACCAGTCCGTTACACGGACAGACTCGCCAAGGCAAAAATGCGTTTTGACGTATATCTTGATGATCTGGTCGATGATCAAGAGAACGAGCACCATTGCCGTGACGAGCCAGCCTATATGAATTTTATTTTGTTTCATTTACTTATGTTTTCTTGCCTCTTTAGAAGCTACACTTAATGTTGCATGAGGAACGGCACGCAATCTTTCTTTTGGGATAAGTTCACCTGTCTCACGGTCAATGCCGTATGTCTTGTTCTTGATACGGACAAGTGCTGCTTCCAACCCTTTGATGAACTTGGACTGGCGTTGTGCCACCTGGATAAGTTCTTCCTTGCTCTGTGCCTCACTGCCCTCTTCCAGAGCTTTGTAGGTTGGTGATGTGTCTACCACATCATTGCTGTTGGAGTGGTTTAGCTGCGCCATCATTTCTTTGTAACTGGCACGCGCCACTGAAAGTTTTTCTTCAATAATAGCACGGAATTCTTCCAACTCCGCATCGCTATAACGTGTCTTTTCGTTAGCCATAGAAATCTTATTATTAAGTTTACCAATAAATATAAGGTATAACGCCACATGAGATATTCCCATGGGCATTATACCTTGAATAACTAATTCTTTTCTACTAAGATATTAAGTTTGAAGTCGTCGAACTCGGTTTCCACACCCTTGTTGTCGGCTATTTCAATGACATCTGCCAAGACTTGTCCCTTGATATAGTCGCCGAAAGCCTCGATGGCGGCATTGGTCTCGTCATGGGGAGCCACGGTTACCTTGATACGGTCGGTAATCTCCAAGCCTGTTTCCTTGCGGAGGTTCTGGATGCGGTTGATAAGCTCACGTGCCATACCCTCCTTTTTCAACTCTGGGGTCAGTTCCACTTCGAGCGCAACGGTAAGGTTGCCATCGTTGGATACCAACCAACCTGGAATATCTTCTGAGATAATCTCAACATCGGCAACCTCTACCACAGCTTCTTGTCCGTCAACATTTAAGGTGATGCTGCCAGAC
>CAKQXI010000125.1 GCA_934281565.1 uncultured Prevotella sp. | reverse complement strand
CTTGTCACCAATGTGCCACGAGTTCCTTTGTCATTCTGATTGCTTATTTCTGACAAAGGAACACCAGAGCGAGTAACCAACTCATCCTTGTCATTATAGAAATAAGTACCCACTTGTTCTACTGGATGAAGATAAAGAGGTTTCCCTAAGTCGCTCTTTACGATTAATGGGTGATAAGAACCTACGGCACGAGTGGTTTCTTCATTACTACTGCTGCCAGAGTTTGGTGTCCAACCATTTACTTCTGTTGCAGTAAAGGAAATCTTCTTGTCGGAAAGAGTGACACTTGACATTCCTACACTTTCAGAACACGACACAAAGGATGATGATACCACTGATAATGATGCCAATGCCAATAATAAACTTGTACTTTGTCTTTTAATGTATATCATTGCTTGATAGCTATTAATGTTCCGCCGAACTCCCAAAGCAGATGATTATTAAACAAGGCTCAACCTATTCAAAAGATATTGGCGTAGGAGTCCTTACTTCTTTGTATTCCTTGGAAATTGAGGTCTTCGGAAACCCATAGTATCAAGGATAGAAGCAAGAGGACACACCTACGCCAACGGGCTATATATCATATAGCACAAAGCATACCCTTCCAACCGAAAGGGTACACTTGTGCCGTGTATATGTATATACACGCTATTGCAGACATCCACTATCATCTCCCTCTGAATACTATTTGAAAGTTCCGAAGTTTCAATTTCTCAGAAGCAAACGCAGTACACGTCAAATCTTATAAATAGAGCCAGAACACGGATTAACGCCAGCAACTCATTGCCAACATCCTATGAAATGACAATGCAAAAGTACATAAAATATTTGAAACCTCCAACAACAGCGTTACTTTTTACAAAAACATATCCAGAAATTTGCGACTTCCAAATATATTGCTTACTTTTGTCTCACATAACATTAGCTAAAGAAATTATGAAATCTACTGCTGAAATATTATATCTTTTGGGTTCGTACAAAGATACTGCAACATCTAAATACGGCTTAACGAAGATTGGCATCTTCGGTTCCGTTGCACGTGGTGAACAGACAGAAAATAGTGATGTTGATATTTGCTATGAGGGAAAAGCACCCTCATTCCTGACACTCGACCTTATCCAAACAGATTTGGAGAAGCTCTTAGGAGCAAAGGTTGACTTGGTTAGAATTAGGGAAAAGATGAACCATTCGCTCAAACAAAGAATACAAAAGGAGGGGATTTATGTTTGATAAAGAATTAGCAAAGGAAAGTTTGCTTAATATACAAGTTGCACTTCATACCATCTTAGAACGTGCCATACCTATCAAGTGTGCAGATGACTTTCTCTGCTCTCCCGGTGGAATGCTTCGTTTAGATGCTATCTGCATGAACTTGATTGCCTTAGGAGAAGCAGTGAAAGGTTCTGATTAACTTTTAGTATTGCCGAAGTGCAGCCAACAGCTCGATGTTCTCACTCTTTTTGCCAATCGTGATACGAAGACAATTGCCACAAAGCTGCACAGTGTTACGATTTCTCACGATAATGCCTTGCGCCACAAGGTAATGATAAATGGCAGTGGCATCCGTCATCTTTGCCAAGAAGAAGTTGGCATCCGTAGGATATACCTTTACGCAGATAGGCAAGTCCATAAATGCCGCAAGCATCTTGCTACGTTCCTGAAGGATATTCTTCACCCATTCATCCACCTTGTATGGATCTTTTAATACCTCCAATGCCTGTTGCTGGGTAAGTAGATTGATATTGTAGGGATATTTCACCTTATTAAATATATCAATAATTTCCTCACTCGCAAAAGCCATACCTAAACGGAGAGCAGCACAGCCCCATGCCTTGCTCATGGTATTGAGCACTATGAGATTAGGGAAATGGGCAAGATAAGAACGGAATGGCTTGACACTTGCGAAATCACTGTATGCCTCATCAACAATCACGATACCCTCAAACTTCGTCAGCACATCGACTACGACATGAGGATCAATGAGATTGCCCGTAGGATTGTTAGGACTACATATCCAGATGACTTTCGTGTTCGCATCACAGGCAGCCAATAGCTTGTCCGCCGTTATCTGAAAACGCTCATCAAGAAGCACAGGGCGATACTCCACATCATTAATATCAGCACATACCTCATACATTCCATATGTAGGAGCAATAGCCACCACATTATCAAACCCCGGACGACAGAAGATGCGATACACCAAGTCTATAGCCTCGTCACTGCCATTGCCCAAGAAGATTTGTTTCTCTGGTACACCCTTTACCACACTAATCTGCTTTTTCAGTTCCGTTTGCAATGGGTCTGGATAACGATTGAACGGTTCGTGATAAGGATTCTCGTTGGCATCGAGGAACACGTGGGCATTCTTGCCACTGAACTCCGTGCGAGCACAACTATAAGGTGCCAAGTTCCAGATGTTCTCTCGGCACAAGTCTTTCAACTGTTTCATGCTTTCACCTCCTTTACTCTTAATCGCATCGCATTGGCATGAGCCTCCAACTGCTCATTCTCCGCCATGGTAACCACAGCGTCCCCGATGCTACGGATACCATCTTCGGTAAGATGCTGGAATGTAATCTTACGATTATAACTATCTAAATTAACACCATTATATGCCAAGGCATAGCCGTGGGTAGGCAAAGTATGGTTTGTGCCACTGGCATAGTCGCCCGCACTCTCACACGCATAGTTACCCAAGAACACACTCCCTGCATTCACCACTTTCTCGGCAAGCAGTTCATAGTCGTCAGTGGCGATAATCAAATGCTCTGGGGCATAAGTGTTGCTCAACTCCATAGCCTCGTCCTTGGTATGCACGAGGATGAACTTCGAGTTGTCAAGTGATTTCTGCGCCATATCCTTACGAGGCAAGCGTTCCAACTGTTCCATTACCTGTCGCTGCACTTCCTCCAACACGCTCTCGGAAGTAGTGATAAAGAACACTTGTGAGTCAATGCCGTGCTCTGCCTGTGACAAAAGGTCGGCGGCAGCAAACACTGGATTGCAACTATCATCGGCAATGACACATACTTCAGATGGACCTGCAGGCATATCTATTGCAACATCATGGAGCGAAACGTGCTGCTTGGCAGCCATGACATATTGATTGCCCGGACCAAATATCTTATATACCTTAGGTACGCTCTCGGTACCGTATGCCATTGCACCGATAGCCTGTACGCCACCAGCCTTGAATATCTTGCTGACACCAGCAATCTTGGCAGCCATGAGGATAGCAGGGTTCACCTTTCCCTCACGGTTAGGAGGAGTACATAGCACTATTTCCTCACACCCAGCTATCTTGGCTGGAGTGGCAAGCATCAGTACGGTAGAGAACAAAGGAGCGGTACCACCGGGAATATAAAGTCCCACTTTCTGGATGGCAACACTCTTTTGCCAACAAGTAACGCCTTTGCAGGTGCTTACTTTCTCACCCTCGAACTTCTGGCTCTGGTGGAATATGGCAATATTATGATGGGCAAGTTGCAAAGCAGCTTTGAGTTCGGGAGAAACCAGTCGCTCCGCTTCCTCTATCTCCGCTTCCGTAACAGCTAAAGAATTGAGATGGGCATGATCAAACTTCTCCTCATAACGCTTCACGGCTTCATCGCCATTGTTCTTTACATCATTGAGTACACCCTCCACGGTCGCATTAAGCTGCGACATATCAAGATGAGGGCGTTTCACAATCTCGCTCCATTCTTCCTTTGCAGGATATTTGATTACCTTCATTCCACTCTTTTTTTAAATTAAGAATATTCAATTAATTAAGAATTAATAATTTAGAATTAAGAATTAAAGATTTACCTATTCATTCTCATGATACATTCATTCTCAATGATACCCATCAAGCGCAATGATACTCATCAAGGCGCAAGCCTAATTCTTAATTATTAATTCTTAATTATAAATTACAATATCATCTTCTCAATAGGAGAAACCAAGATGCCTTGGGCACCTAATTCCTTCAACTTGCCAATGATTTCCCAAAAACGTTTCTCGTCAAGCACGGTATGGATTGAACACCACTCGCTGTCCGCCAATGGGATAACTGTTGGGCTCTTGATACCAGGCAATACCTTGGTGATCTCCACCACCTTATCCTTAGGTGCGTTCATCATCACATACTTCTTGTCCTGTGCAGAGCGGACAGCCTCGAAACGGAACAGCATTTCATTCAGTATCTGGTGCTTCTGCTCATCCATATTCCAGTTGCCAATAAGCAGAGCCTCGCTTTTCATCACAACCTCAACCTCGGCAAGATTGTTGCTTACCAACGTAGAGCCAGAACTTACTATATCAAAGATACCATCAGCCAAACCAATGCCCGGACTAATCTCAACCGAACCAGTGATAACGTGCACATCGGCTGCAATGTCATTCTTCTTCAAGAAACTGCGCAAGATATTAGGATAAGAAGTAGCTATCTTCTTGCCATTGAACCATTGCAAACCAGAGTAATCAATCTTCTTAGGGATGGCAAGACTCAAACGGCACTTGCTGAACCCAAGGCGATCAATAATCTGGGCGTTCTCGCCACGCTCCATGAACTCGTTTTCACCCACAATGCCAATATCGGCAACGCCTGATGCCACACTTTGTGGAATATCATCGTCTCGAAGATAGAGAACCTCAAGAGGGAAGTTGCTGGACTGTACTAAAAGGGTACGCTTCGAGGCACTCACCTTAATGTCTGCCTCCGAAAGAAGATTCATGGTGTCATCGAAGAGACGACCCTTTGATTGAACTGCTATTCGTAACATATTTCTACATTTTCATTAAAAAACATTGCAAAAATACAGTTTTTCATCCGAATATGCAAGTAATTTTGTAATTTTGTGCCCTGAATCATGAAGAAAGTATATTTATTGGCGTTATTTACGCTTTTGCTAACAGTAGGGTGTTCCCACAAAAAAGAACAGCCCGAAATGACACCTTGGGGCACTCCCATAGGTGACACGGAGGATACCAATGCCTCTGACTCCACGCTGTCAGGAAACAAAGGTTTCTCATTGGATGACATCGTAGAAAACGGTGAACTTATCATGCTTACTGTGAATGGCCCTACCACCTATTATAATTATCACAACCACGGCATGGGTCTGCAATACTTACTTTGCGAGAAGTTTGCTCAACAAATCGGCGTGTCACTGCGTGTGGAAGAATGTAAGGATACAACTGAAATGATCAAAAAATTAGAGAAAGGAGAAGGAGACATCATTGCCGTTCCCCTACCCCGTCACTCTACCAAGGGCAACTTACTTTTCTGTGGTGTCACACCAGACAACAACAAGACACAATGGGCAGTACTGGGTGGCAACAAGAGTCTTGCCGACACACTCAATCACTGGTTTCGTCCAACCATGATAGCCCAAGTAAAGAAAGAAGAATCGTTCTTGCTTTCCAGCAAGAGCATCCGTCGCCATGTCTACTCGCCTTTCCTCAACCGCTCGAAAGGAGTCATATCCAAGTATGACCATTATTTCCAGATGTATTCTGGAACAGCAAGGATGGATTGGCGCTTGATGGCAGCACAATGCTACCAAGAAAGTTGCTTCGACCCCAATGCTCGCTCTTGGGCAGGTGCCTGTGGACTAATGCAAATCATGCCATCCACTGCCTCCCATCTTGGACTTCCTATGGAAATGATACATGAGCCAGAAGCCAATATCGCTGCCGCCGCACGCTATATGGCAGAACTTCAACAACATTTCTCGGACATAGGCGACCCAAGCCAACGCATACTCTTTGCCCTTGCTTCCTATAACGGTGGATACTATCATATACGTGATGCCATGGCATTGACACGCAAACATGGTGGTAATCCCCAGCACTGGGACGAGGTAAAAGAATATGTATTGCGACTGTCACAGCCTGCCTACTATGGAGATGGTGTCGTGAAATACGGCTATATGAGAGGAAGTGAAACCGCCGATTATGTAGACCGCATACGTTCACGTTGGAGCGACTATTGCGGGGGCATCATACCAACCCGTAGCTTTGATAGAGGAAGCGGTGGTTTTGGTGGCGGTTTCCATGGTGCACCCATGAAAGCCCATAGGAAATACCAAGGCAAATACCATATATAATAATAAGGTATATGGCCCCTATTCCGCGAAATAAAAGGAAACTTTTAGTTAAAAAAACGTAACACAAAGTAAATAACGAGCAACAAAGCACACTAATTCGATGAAAATGAGTAACTTTGCGCCCGATTTATATAATTCACATAAAGTCTAACTTTATTAATTTTAATATTTTATTAATTTTTTATGTCAAATTTAAAGAACGTACAGCCATTGGACGACTTCAATTGGGAAGAGTTTGAGAATGGCGCAAGCGCAAACGTCAGCAAGACAGACCTCGAGAAGGCCTATGACGAAACCCTTAACAAAGTTACCGAGCACCAAGTTGTAGAGGGTACAGTAATCTCTGTAGACAAGAAAGAGGTTATCGTAAACATCGGTTACAAGAGCGACGGTATCATCCCTGCTTCTGAGTTCCGTTATAACCCAGATTTGAAAGTAGGTGACAAGGTTGAGGTTTATGTAGAAAACCAAGAAGACACAAAGGGTCAGTTGGTACTTTCTCACAAGAAAGCTCGTTTGAGCAAGTCTTGGGAGCGTGTTAACGCAGCTCTTGAGAACGAGGAAGTTATCCAGGGTTACATCAAGTGCCGCACTAAGGGTGGTATGATTGTTGATGTTTTCGGTATCGAAGCTTTCTTGCCAGGAAGCCAGATCGACGTTCACCCTATACGCGACTACGACGTATTCGTAG
>CAKQXI010000124.1 GCA_934281565.1 uncultured Prevotella sp. | reverse complement strand
ATAGGGGAATCGAACCCCTATGCCAAGATTGAGAATCTTGTATCCTAACCATTAGATGAATCGACCAACGGTACATCGTCGAAAGAGCTTGCGGAAGGTGGGGGATTCGAACCCCCGGTACGGTAACCCGCACGTCAGTTTAGCAAACTGGTGGTTTCAGCCACTCACCCAACCTTCCTTGTCGGACTCCATAACCGAATCACAAGCATCATTTCTCAAATGCGGTTGCAAAGGTAATGCTTTTATTTTGTTCCACCAAATTTTTCGGCAATTATTTTTCAAAAAGTTACAATTTCTTGTATTTTTCTTCTACTCGCATCCCTTTGCGCAACCCTTACACTTCTATATTCCATAAGACAATCAGATCTCGGAACCTGTAAACTGTCCCATGAAAAGAATGGAACCCGTAGTCGTTTCTGTTATCATATACACAAAAGGACGATTGGCATGGAACTCCACATGGCGTGGTTCGTCTGGGTTGAGTGCCGCCATGGTCATGATTGCCGCAGTGACGGCAGCAGCCTTGGTTCCCTCCTCGCTTACCTCTATCTTTGCTTTCTGGAGCATCTTCGAGATATAGAAGTTGCCATCGGCAAAGTGCGAGAAGTTTGCCTCGCCAGTGAACATCGTCGGAGCACCCAGTTTGCTAATGATGTCGTTCAAGGGCAGCTCCAGTTCCGTCGCAAAGCGTGGCAGTTTCAAGTCTACATAGCAATCGTCCATCTTGCGCTGCATCCCCTCAATAGCCCCTACATCCATCTTCTTCATCATCTCATCAATGGACTTGCCTACATTCGGCAACAACACGGTCATGCGATAAGTACCATTGCCGTAAGGCAAGCTGACGGCAGCATAAGTATCGTTGTCAAGATAGGCAATCTTGTCGTTGCGGTGCATCATCTGCACACGCTTGATGTCACGGGTATAGCCTTGGAAACGTTCCAGTTTGGTTTCCTTTTTGTCAAACTTATCCTGCCATGAGCCATTGAAGAAAATGGCGTTCATGATGTAAGACACAGCCGATGGCTCCACTTGGTCGATGATGTTAGGTATCATACCGTCAGTATGTCGCTTGCACCAATCGTTGATGTGGGCGGTTGTCTTTTGTGTGGTAAAGTCAAGCGGTTCAACGCCAGCCTGATAATAATCAGCCATCGTCTTTGCGAAAGGAGCTTTTAGCTGATATTGTTTGTTGAGGGCAATATAGTTGGCAAGGTTGAGGGTTGTCGACTTGTCCGCTTTCTGAGTATATTCCATCAAATACTTGTAGAAATCGTTCATGTCGGAAAGTGAACCCCTATCAGCACCCATGACTTTCATGATCTCCTGTTGGGTCTGTCCATCGGCACCATTGGCAAGCATACCCATCAGGTAAGTGATGCTTAAAGGTGAGACGACCTTGGAATCGAAGCCCGAAACCTGCTGGAATAGGTTGAGGGCAAATTGGTTGTTCTTCCGCACCAGTTGGCGTTGGGCATCGGAGAGTATCAAGAACTGTGGGTCCATCAGCTCGTCATTGCGACTCACCACAACCCCATCGCCTTGGATCTCCGTCTTGTCCTTCAAGTTGGGATAAGTACATCCTTGTATTTTCTTGTTGCTTCCACAAGAAGCGACCGCCATGCCCATGCCGAGGATGGCAGCACCAGTAACTATCTTATTCATAAACTTCTAAAATGTTTAGTTTCTACTTATACCCCTTAAAACGACATAGCCTCCCTTTTCTTGCATGAGGGAGGCCATTTTTAACAGAAGTTAATGTAAGGGAGCATCTTCGGACGGTTTTCCCGGCATCACACGCAAGTGATAGCGGTTGCCATCGAAATCCACACGCATGATACGGGGGCGGTCGAGCGCAGCATCACCCAGAGCCAATGCCACGTGCCCCATCGTACGGCGAAGATTAAGCTCTATGCAAGGATTGACGAACAGCTCATCATCTGCCCCAGCGCATACCATCATGTCAACCCCGAAAGGACCTTGGTATATATCTTTTAAATGAGGCTCCAACGTTCCCATCAGTCTGTCACGTATCTCGGCAAGCTGTTCGGCGCTCACATACGGTGCCATAAGTTCCATCTTCATGTCTTCGGAAGCAAGCAAGTTGCCAGTATAAGCATTCTTGACCGTCTGGAAAAGCGACAAGCCACGATACAGCACCTTACCATCCCTGACCTCGAACTCCATGCCGAAATCTTTCACCTTATTATAATAGGGCTCCACGGTGACACCGCCTTGACGACCGATGATGTTGCCCACCCATCTGTCGAAAGAAGTGAACTCCACATCCTCACCCCGATAATTGTCCACGGAGATAAACTTGACACCCCGTCCGCTACTGCTCCACGGAGCCTTGACCACAGCCCTGCCCCATTCGGCAACCAAGCGTCTCACCTCACCGACACTCTCCACATACTCCACGCCTCTCTGAAGATGGGCGGCAGCCCACTGCCTACTGCTCAACGCACGGATACTTTGTATGTTCTCCTTGTTAGGCAGCATGATGTCGGGGCAACCCATCCGTTTCAGTTCCTCTCTCACGGCAGGATCCCATCCCCAAGGGTGAACGCTGTCCACCAAGAAAGTATCCGTAAAGACCTTTTGCAACTGTAGTCTTGTGATGAACTCCACCTTGTCCACGTACTTGCTACCCAGATGGCGCACCTTGTCACGTGCATCATCAATGTCATCCACCAGCACGAAATCGCCTTCCTCCGCCCATAGCGCAGGGATGAACGACAAGTCAGCACGTAACTGCTGTCCAGCATGTGGGGCGGTGAACTGCCTGAGATTGGCAGCCAGAGCCAAATCATGTTCGGGGTTAAATATATGTAGTTTCATGACCGCAAAGGTACTAAAAAAGCACAGAACACAAAAAACTTTCGGAAGGAAAATCATGCTAAATAAATAAAAAAACTCACTTTTTAGGTGTTTACTGTTTGGCAATCGGAAAAGAAATGTTACCTTTGCCACGAATAACAATGTAGAACTTAACTGCACTAAACCATTTAATTAATCGTAAACAACACATCGTCATGAACAAGAAACTAAAATTTGCCGTGGGTTTCCTTTTGGCAATATCACCTCTTGCTCTCGTTCAAGCAAAGGATTATGCCACAAAGGTCAACACACTGATAGGAACCGACTATACGGGCAACACCTACCCCGGAGCACAAGCTCCCTTTGGCATGGTGCAACTCAGTCCTGACAACGGTATCCCCGGATGGGATCGCATCG
Source organism: uncultured Prevotella sp. (assembly GCA_934281565.1). Lineage (GTDB taxonomy): Bacteria > Bacteroidota > Bacteroidia > Bacteroidales > Bacteroidaceae > Prevotella. The sequence goes on along the minus strand of CAKQXI010000124.1, from coordinate 3,575 downwards.
CAGGTTACTTCTATCCCGACAGTACCATCGCTGGTTTCAGCCACACCCATTTGTCTGGCACAGGAGCAGGCGACCTATATGACATCTCTTTCATGCCTGTGACATATCCAGTGAAAGAAGCACCTGCACCATTAGGCATACACTCCTTGTTCAGCCACAAGGACGAGACTGCGCACGCTGGCTATTACCAAGTAAGGCTCATCGACTACGACATCAACGTGGAGCTTACTGCCACCGAACGTTGCGGTATCCAGCGATACACTTTCCCAAAGAACGGAAAAGAACGTGCCGTCATCCTCAACCTCACCAAGGCAATGAACTGGGATGCCACCGTAGACTCCAAGATTACCCAGATAGACGACCACACCATCGAGGGCTACCGCTTCTCCGACGGTTGGGCAAGAGACCAACGGGTATGGTTCTGTACTCGCTTCTCACAGTCCATCAAGTCCATCAAGATAGAGAAAACTACACTCAAAGCTGGCACTGGCTATGTAGCCTACATCAGTTTTGATGACAACGGTAGCACTCAGCTCACCGTCACCACCGCCCTATCGCCAACCAGCACACAGGGTGCGGCGATGAACCTACAAGCAGAGGCACCACTTGACAATTTCGACAAGTATCGTCAAGAGGCGGAGGACAAGTGGAACAAGGAACTGGGCAAGATTGAGATAGAGGGTGGAACAGCCGCGCAGCAGACCACATTCTACACAGCCTTGTACCATGCCATGCTCGCCCCTACTCTCTTTAACGATGTAAACGGTGCCTACCGTGGTGCGGACAAGAAAGACCACCATGCCAAGGGATGGAACAACTACGAGACTTGTTCGCTCTGGGACACTTACCGTGCCGCCCACCCTCTCTATGACATCATCGACCCACAAAGAGCCAGTGACATGGTGAATGCCTTGATCACATTCAGCAAGGAGAACGGAAGACTACCTGTATGGAATATGTGGGCTTCGGAAACAGACATGATGATAGGCTATCACGCCGCATCCGTCATTGCCGAAGCTGTGCTCAAAGGTATACCCAACATCAACAAGGAAGAAGCGTTGGAGGAATGTGTAAAGACCGCCAACCTTGACAACTATCGTGGCATAGGACTATACAAGCAATTAGGTTACGTGCCATACGATGTGAAAGATCCGTCACTGAGCGATGACTGGTCGCTCTCTCGCACACTCGAATATGCTTATGACGATGCTTGCATCGCTGCCTTGGCAAAGGCAACAGGCAAGGAGGACATCTACAAGACTTTCAGCAAGCGTGCCCAGAACTACCGCAACGTGTACAATCCATCGTCCACTTTCATGCAACCAAGGGACTCCCAAGGTAACTTCCAACCCAATTACTCGCCAGACGACTACACTGCGCATATTTGCGAAAGCAACGGTTGGCACTATATGTGGTCGGTACAGCATGACCCAGAGGGACTTATCAAACTGGTAGGCAAGAAACGCTTCGTTGAGAAGCTCGACAGCTTTTTCACTTACTCGCCAAAAGCCACCGATGACCTGCCGCTCTTTAGCACTGGCATGATAGGACAATATGCGCATGGCAACGAACCAAGCCATCATGCAGTTTATTTCTTCAATAAGATAGGACAGCCAGAGAAGACACAACGTTATATCCATCGAATTCTGACCGAACTGTACAACGACTCGCCAGCAGGACTTTGTGGCAATGAGGACTGTGGACAGATGTCAGCATGGTATGTGTTCAATGCCATAGGCTTCTATCCGTTCAACCCGATCAGTTGCCAGTATGAAATAGGTACTCCTTTGTTCAACAAGGTAACCATCCATCTGCCCAATGGCAAAGACTTCAACATAGAGGCGAGAAACCTCGCCGATGGGAAATACGCTGTCAAAGACATGACCTTGAATGGCAAAAAGCTGAAGCGAACTTACTTCACCCATGAGGAACTGGTGAAAGGAGGAACTCTCATATTCAACATGAAATAAAGACAATGCAACGACCATTCGCTGCCATGTAGTTCAAAACCGAGCACATGGCAGCGAGTTTTACTTAGAATAATGCTAAATAATGAAAAAAAATGAGTTTTTTGTAAAGCTGACTTTGCAAATTTAGAAAATAAGTATTACCTTTGCAACATAAAAACAATAGGAACATACGAAAGACTCATGGAAGAAGCATTCTTCAGAACACATACATACCTCGTTGAGCATACGAACGCTCCAGTACGTCGCACTCTCATGGATGAGATAGACTGGAACGATCGCTTGATTGGTATCAAAGGCACCAGAGGCGTTGGCAAGACTACTTTCCTCTTACAATATGCCAAGGAGCGATTTGGGGCGACAGACCGTAAATGCTTGTTTGTGAACATGAACAACTTCTACTTCCAGAGTCGTGGCATCGCTGATTTCGCTGGTGACTTCGTGGAACAAGGAGGCAGGACATTGCTCATAGACCAAGTATTCAAACAACCAGATTGGAGCTTGGAACTGCGCAAGTGCTATGACCGCTATCCAGAACTAAAGATTGTCTTCACAGGTTCCAGTGTCATGCGCCTTAAGGAGGAGAACCCAGAGTTAAACGGCATCGTAAAGAGTTATAACCTGAGAGGCTTCTCTTTCAGGGAATTCCTTAACCTACAGACTGGCAACAACTTCCGCCCTTATGAACTCGATGACATCTTACATAATCACGAGCACATCATCAAACAAGTATTGCCCAAAGTAAGCCCTTTGAAATACTTCCAAGACTATCTCCACCATGGCTTCTACCCTTTCTTCCTTGAGCAACGTAACTTCACGGAAAACTTGTTGAAGACCATGAACATGATGACAGAGGTAGACATCTTGCTCATCAAGCAGATTGAGCTTAAATATCTCAACAAGATAAAGAAACTTTTCTACCAATTAGCCGTGGAGGGAGCCAAGGCACCCAATGTCAGCCAGTTGGCGGAAAGCATAGAAACAAGTCGTGCTACGGTGATGAACTATCTCAAGTATCTTGCCGATGCCCGACTCATCAATATGATATATCCAGAGGAACAAGACTTCCCCAAGAAGCCATCAAAGGTCATGATGCACAACTCCAACTTAATGTACGCCATCTATCCGATACAGATTGACCCACAAGAGGTAATGGAAACATTCTTTGTCAATTCGTTATGGAAAGACCACAAGGTTCACCAAGGAGGCAAGGACCATTATTATATGGTAGACGGAACGAAGAAGTTCCGCATCTGCGATGCACAGACAACGAACAAGGTAAGGTACAATCCCGACACTATCTATGCACGCTATAACACGGAAGTGGGAAAGGACAATCGCATTCCACTCTGGCTTTTGGGATTTCTCTACTAAGTGAAGAACGAGGAATGAAGAATCCTACAGCAGAAGTCTTACAAGCAAACAAAGCATTTGTCTTTAACTTCTAACGACCGTAGGGAGTGAAACTTCTTTAACTTCTAAGCGAAGCGATAACTTCCCCATCAAGAACAAAAGTTCAAATAAAGAATTATATACAAAACATTTTTAATATTTTATCTAAAAGTAAAATGGCTAAAGAGAAAAAATTTATCACTTGTGATGGTAACA
>CAKQXI010000123.1 GCA_934281565.1 uncultured Prevotella sp. | reverse complement strand
CGCCACAGGTTGTCAACCAGACGATACTTATCCTCATAGGCAAGGGTGGCATCTACAAGACCACTTTCTTCTCCTATCTCCTGCCCTCCCATCTGCGTGAGTATTTCATCAACGACTCCACAGCCAACTATGTGGACAAGGACTTCATGGAAGCGTTTGCCAGCAAGGCACTAATCTGCTTGGATGAGTTTGACGCAGCTTTCGGCAAGAACCTCAGTGCGTTCAAGAGCAACATCACCAAGTTGAAGTTCTCCATCCGCCGACCTTATGACCGCTTTCGTACCGACCTTACCCACCGTGCCACTCTCTGTGGAACGAGCAACAACCAGCAGATTATAACCGACGTAGAAAATCGCCGTTACTCGCCCTGGATTGTAAAGAGCATCGTCAGCCCACAGGAAAAGCCCATCAACTACGACGGTGTGTATGCCCAAGCCATAGCCCTTGGCAAGCAGGTGATGGAAGAAGGCAGCAAAGCCAAATGGGTGTACTGGCTGACAGCCGACGACATCAAGATGATGCGTGAGCACAACCAGTTGTTCATGATGGCGAACTACCTCGAGGAACAAATCTTGCGCTTCTACAAAATCCCTGACGAGACTACCGACAAGCGTTTCCTCAAGTTCCGTTACAACGTGGAAATCCTTGAGCGTATCTTCACCAACCCTGCCATGCGACAGTTTGTTGGTAACCAAGGTGTCGGCTCGGTGATGAGCAGGCTTGGTTTCCCGAGGGCTCATAAGGCTAAGGGTAACGGCTGGTGGGTCATCGAGAAGGACGGTGCTGAAATCAACAACTATGCTTTCTTCGACCCGGGGCAGGATGAACTGTCATGAACACCATTTATTAATATATTATTTTTATAGGATATGCAATTAAGAAGTTATGATAAGAAAGAGCTTGCCATGCTCTATTTCCCCCAATCCGACCCACAGGTTGCCATGCGCCGACTTAAGCGGTGGATCAATAAGTGCCCTGAGCTGAGCAAGGCGCTGGATGAGTGCTTGGATTATAAGCGTGCGAGGTTCTTTACAAGGAGACAAGTGGAATTGATATTTGAATACCTTGATGAGCCGTAATCTCGCAGATTTTTTATATTCGCTGGACTATGAATGTCTCTCGCAGATTTCGCAAATTACGCAGATTTTTTATTACGCAAAGAGATTTTTCTCTATTGTTAGATAGTTAAAGAAAAATTTGCGAAATTTGCGAAATCTGCGAGAATATAAAATTAGCAATCTGCGAGAGATATTTTAGTCCATTCCTTCAAGCTGTTGCTTGTGCAGCAACACGAACTGCTGGAGGAGGTGGCGCTTTTCTAAGAAACGCTGCTTCTGCCACATCTCTACGGCAGCAGGTACACACAACTTCAAGAGGGTGACCACGGGATAGAAACTACGGAGGAATGAGGGCGATAATGTCTTGGAAGACATCGACTTGCTTAACCTACGTTCCAGCTTTGATAGAGAAACACCCTTTATCTCTGTTGAGAAACCAGCGAAGATGGGCGACTCGTAATGAATGGTGCCCTCCTTGAAAAGGGACGACATACGAGGATAAGACCTTGCTTCCAGCTCTGACAGGAATGTCTGTCGTTCTTCCTCGTCCATCTGCTGATAGTCTTGGATAAAGCCACTCCAGTTGACAAAGGCGGTGACAGACTCGTTTTCCTCGTTTTCCATCAAGGCCACATGGGCATAATAAACATAGTCCTCGTCTGACGACTTAACGACCTTGGGCGCATAAGGCTGTCCCTTTTTGGAACCTTTCTTATATACGCCCTCTCGCTGATAGATGATAGACAAAGGCTTGTATATCTTCTCACTGACAAAAACCTCCTTGAGATTAAGGCGAAAGATGACCTCCGTGAAATCCCGATGGGGTAACACGGCGAAATGACCGCCCTTGGGAATGTCCAAGCCAGACGTAGGAGTAAGGAACGGACGAAGCTGAACCTCAGGGATGAGCGCAGCCAAACCCTTGACGATGCTGTCGTCCACGGTCTGGAAATAACGGCTCAACGAGAGAAGATAGCTTTCAGTCTTGGCATCCATCTGGTCAAGGAAAGCCCCTTGCAAGGCTATGTTTCTCCTGACCTCGGCATCCTTGACGGTGCTTGCGGAAAGAAGCATCTGTTGCCTGCAATCGGCAATCGTGATGTCCTTGTTGAGATGTGCGAGGATGCTACGGAGGGCATCGCTGGCATCATCTATGAAATAGGTGGCTTGCAAGCGTCCTATCAGATGGTCGATATAGCGATAAGTGTTGGTAACCTGTGCCTTGACACCTTTCTGGGCTTCCCTCACCACAATATAGTTGAAACGGCGCACGCCCGATATGCTGATACACCAGTTGCCCATGCGAAAGAACAAGTGGCGGTCTTTCACGCCATGGCGCTTCACTTGCTTGATGACACCTTGGAAACCAATATACGGACCCTCGGTGATGCAAACGGTATCGTTCTCTGCCTCCAGCTCATGGTAACTGACATCCAAGACCTTCAGGTCCTCCATGTTCTCGGCAAGTTGCTCGTTATGGATACGGAAGCGATAGATGTCCTCGTTAGGTATCCTCGCCATCGCCAGCATCTCGCCCAGCGACAAGGGTTCCGTGAAAAAGTTCAGCAGATGGGCATTGCTCTCAAAGCGTCCCTCTCTGGTCTTGAAATAGCCATTCGGGGTAAGGTAATGGATGAGTTGTTCCTCCTCCTCGTTCTTTACATTGATGAACAATATCCCGCTGATGGTCGGGCAAAACTTGAACCTCTTGGATTTACCCCCCCCCTTGCACTTTCAGAGGCTTTCGATAAACAGGCAGGTAAGTATTCCTTACGACAGAAATCTTGCCAAACTCGGTTATCGCTTCGTCCTCCTTATAATAATCGGTCTTTACGATGTACCACATCTCTTGAATAAAAGTTTAGTTTTTGCAGAAACGGAGAGATTACTCCTCTGCCTCCCTCGGAAAGAAAATCGCTTTCCAGGTTATGGGGGTCGTGAAATAAATCACAGCATTGAGAACCAATAGACTAACTTCCACTAATCGTCAATACTTTTATGTCTTTTAGTCGCCGCCATATATGCTGGCAACGAGCTTGCATTAGACTTATTATATTTCATGTTCAACAACTGTTAATACAGAAACTGCTGCAAAAATACAAAAAATATTAGAAACAGGCGAATTACGAGTGTTAAAAAATTAACATAATAAAGCCCATTCTCCCCTTTTATCAGGTAAAAAGAGAAAAATGGGCTTCATAATTACTTAATAATGAGAAAGAACGAGGCTTTCTCATTATTTTTACCAAATATGCGCACGCTTGTTCTTAGGAACAAAGAGTTTATCACCTTTCTTCACGCCAAAGGCATCATACCACGCATCCACCATAGGGAGGGCACCATTGACACGAGCCTCGTTAGGAGAGTGGACATCCACGGTCATCAGGTACTGGGCAGTCTCTGGGCGCATATTGCTTGCCCATACCCTTGCCCAAGACAAGAAGAAACGCTGTTCTGGGGTGAAACCATCTTTCACACCGATGTTCTCTGCCTTCTTCACGTTCTGGAGCGCACGGTAAGCAATGTTCAAGCCACCATTGTCGCCGATGTTCTCGCCAAGGGTCTGCTGACCGTTAATCTTCTTGCCTGCCAACTCTATGCCATTGAAGTGGTCGACAAGAATCTTGGTACGTGCCTCATAGTTCTTCTTGTCGGCAGGAGTCCACCAATCATGCTGGTTACCAGTCTTGTCAAACTGGCTGCCTTGGTCATCGAAACCGTGGCTCATCTCGTGACCAATCACGCCACCGATACCACCATAGTTGCAAGCATCATCGGCATTAGGGTCGAAGAATGGAGGCTGCAAGATGGCAGCAGGGAAACAAATCTCATTGGTCGTAGGATCGTAATAAGCGTTGATGGTCTGGGGAGTCATGCCCCACTCGCTCTTATCAACAGGTTTGTTTACCTTGCGACTAATCTCGTCCTTGGTATAGAACTCAGAGATATTTGCCATGTTCTCATAGAGTGAAAGAGAGTCGTTGACCTGCAAGCCACTGTAATCTTTCCACTTGTCAGGGTAACCAATCTTGATGATGAAGTTCTGGAGCTTGTCCTTAGCCTGTGCCTTGGTCTCCTTACTCATCCAAGTAGCCTCGTCGATGCGCTGGGCAAGGGCTGTCTGGAGATTGTGTACCAGCTCCAGCATACGCTTCTTGCTGCTCTCTGGGAAATACTTCTCCACATACATCTTGCCGATAGCCTCGCCCAAGGCAGAGCTTACCGTACTTACAGCACGTTTCCAACGAGGACTGTCTTTCTCTACTCCATAGAGAACTTTTTTTAGCTCAAAGTCCACGGCACGGAAATCATCACTCATAGAACCTGCGGCACCACTGATAACCTTAACCTCAGCATAAGTCTTCAAGTCATCCAATGGAGTTTCGGCAAGGATTTTCTCTACCTCATGGATGGGTTCTGGCTGAGCTACATCTACATACTGGAAGATAGGGAAACCAGTAACGAGGAACACATTGCCCCAATCGATACCGGGGAAGTCGCAAACCAACTGGTTGTAGGTCATCTTGTGATAGTTCTTGTCGATGTCACGCTGTTCCTCTACGCTATAACTTGCCTTGGCGATACGTGTCTCGATTGCCATTACCGCCTGCATCTTCTTCTCGGCAGTAGCATCATCGTTGCCTGTCAGCTCGAAAAGTTTCTTCAGATAAGCCTTGTAGGCATTACGTATCTTGATGGTTTGCTCGTCATTATTCAAGTAGTAATCACGAACCCCAAGACCAAGACCAGACTGTGAAACACCTACGATATTGTTGGCTGCATCTCGCTGGTCGGCACCTACCCCAATGTCAAACATCATCGTATTATCGCCTCTGAAACTTAACTGGGCTGTAACCAGTTGATATTCCTTACGGCTTTTGATTGCCTGAATACGTGCAAGGACAGGCTTGATTGGGTTCCACCCCTCTTTGTTCAAGCGCACGCTATCCATCTTGAGGGCATAGAGCGAGCCTATCTTCTGACCTAACGAGCCTTTAACCTGTGGCTTGTTGGCAAACCCTAAAATCAGCTCCTGAATTTGTTTCTGACTTTTCTCATGCAGGTCGATAAACGCACCATTCTCGGTATGCTCGGCATCGAGTGGATGTGTCTTCATCCAGTTGCCTGCCGCATAACGGTAGAAATCATCACCAGGCTTGATGGTCAAATCCAAATTGGACTTGTCGATACCTGAACTCAGGTTCTGTTGTGCAAACGCTGCTGATGAACTTATCAGCAACGCTGCAAATAATACTTTTGTTTTCATCTTAATAATGCTTTTTATATCGTTTTATTTAAGAAGTTTTTCTGGGGGAGTTAAAGAAGTTAAGGAGTTAAGACAAATGTTAAGCCCTAAATGCTATAAACTATTAACTATTAACTATTAACTATAAACTATCAACTATCCTTTTCATTCTTCACTCTTCGTTCTTCACTCTTCACTATTAAAAGCCCTAAATAGGTAAGTGCCCCATTGAGCATCAACAACTCGTAGCCGAACTTATAACCTGTGACCTTGGCTGTGATGGTGTCTATCGCAAAACATATCAGTGGACTGGCAATGGCTATCCACGGTGTCATCTTGTCGTTTACTCTCCTTTTGGTAAAGAGTCCGAAGGCAAAGAGACCGAGCAGAGGACCATAGGTATAGGAACAAAGTATGTAGATGGCATCTATCACACTGGTAGAATTGATTGTCTTGAAAGCTATGATAAAGAGCATGAACACCACGGCTACGCCTAAATGGGTTAGCTTGCGGAGTTTCACATCGTCGTCTTTGCCAAAAATATCAACGCAAAGGCTTGTGGTTATCGCCGTAAGTGCGGAATCGGCACTGGAGAAACTGGCAGCCACGATGCCTAAGGTGAAGAATATGACAACCATTGTGCCCATCATGCCTGAGGCTGCGAACATCGGCAACAAGTCATCGGGAGCCTTTGGCATCGCCACTCCTTGTTGCTTCGCCAGCATCATAAGCAAGACACCTAATGAAAGGAACAACAGATTGGCAGGAACAAAGGCGAAACCATAGGTACACATATCTTTCTGGGCTTCCTTGAGCGACTTGCAGGTAAGGTTCTTTTGCATCATGTCTTGGTCCAGTCCTGTCATCACTATCACCACGAAGATACCACTGAGGAACTGTTTCCAGAAATTCTGTCTTGATACCCAGTCATCGAAAACGAAGATACGTGAGTGCTCGTCCGCCACTATCGCACGGATTGCCTCTCCCGGAGAAAGATGCAACATCGTTATCACCTCATATATAATAAGGAGCAAGGCAGCAAACATACAAGTAGTCTGGAAAGAGTCGGTCCACACCAATGTCTTGATGCCTCCCTTGCGGGTATAGAGCCATATCAGCAACACCATGCAAGGGACGGTGACCCAGAAAGGTACTCCTACCCCATCAAGCACGAAGCGTTGCAGGATGATGCACACCACGAAAAAGCGAACGGCTGCCCCTGTCATCTTGGAAAGCAGGAAGAAAGAGGCGCCAGTCTTGTACGACCACTTGCCCAAACGATGCTGCAAGTAACTATAAATGGTGGTAAGGTTGTAGTGATAATATATCGGCAAGAGGAAGAAAGCTACCAAGAAATAACCAACGATGAAACCTAAGCACATTTGCAGATAAGTCATTCCCGTAGTTATCGCCATGCCTGGAACGCTGACGAAAGTGATGCCCGATATGGATGCGCCTACCATGCCAAAGGCTACCATATACCAAGGTGAACGGCGATTGGCACGATAGAATGTCTCGTTGCTGCTCATCC
>CAKQXI010000122.1 GCA_934281565.1 uncultured Prevotella sp. | reverse complement strand
TGCTGCTATGCTCGGTATCAATGCCGTGAAAGGCTTTGAATATGGAGAGGGCTTTGCAGGAGTTGCTGCCAGAGGAAGCGAACAAAACGATGTATTCATCCCTACCTCGCCTATCGGTACACAAACGAACCATAGCGGGGGCATACAAGGTGGCATCAGCAATGGACAAGACATTTATTTCCGCGTAGCATTCAAACCTGTCGCTACCATTCTTATGGAGCAAGATACCGTTGACCTTGAAGGTAATCCTACAAAACTTACAGCTCGTGGACGGCACGACCCTTGTGTCTTGCCTCGTGCAGTGCCTATAGTCGAAGCAATGGCTGCCATGGTTGTTCTTGACAACTATCTCATGAACAAGACTATCAAATTATAATATTATAAAAGGAAAAAGCTAACTCTTTATTGCCTTATAGCAATTGGGAGTTAGCTTTTCTCATAGTTTATCTATATCTCTTAGGTATCATCAATCAATGGCACCTATTATCTCATGCACAGAAGTACAGCCATGGGCATCCAACCAATCGTTGATACCATCTTTTACTTTCTTGGTTACCGCTGGGTCTATGAAATTGGCCGTACCTATCTCAACAGCCGTTGCACCACACATCATGAATTCTATTGCATCCTTGGCATTCATGATGCCCCCAAGTCCTACGACAGGTATCTTAACGGCATGAGCCACATCATAGACCATACGCAAAGCTACAGGTTTCACACATGGACCACTCAAACCACCAGTACGGATACTAAGCAATGGTACACGTTTTTCTATATCCACAGCCATACCCATCAAAGTATTGATAAGCGACACCGAATCGGCTCCCTCTGCTTCACAGGCACGAGCTATCTCCGCTATGTTCGTTACATTAGGAGAGAGCTTTACGATAAGTGTCTTATGATAAACTTGGCGCACTGCTTTCACTACGCTGGATGCTCCCTCACAAGTCACACCAAATGCCATACCACCATCCTTGACATTAGGGCAAGAGATATTTAGCTCTATGGCTGGGATTTTATCCAAAGCATCAATACGAGCGGCACACTCCGCATAGCTTTCTGGGGAATGTCCAGATACGTTAACTATCATATTGATCTGAGGATAAATATGAGTACAGAAATAATCCACACCCTTATTCTGCAAACCTACGCAATTAAGCATTCCTTGGGGAGTTTCAGCCATACGAGGATAGTCGTTTCCCTCACGAGGTTCCAAGGTAGTACCTTTTACTATTATACCACCTATTTCTTCCAAAGGAACGAAATCAGCAAATTCCAAACCATAGCCAAAAGTACCTGATGCTGTCATTACAGGGTTCTTCAAACTCAAGTCACCAATCTTTACATTTAGAGCTGCCATAATAAATTCTTAATATTTAACACCGGACCATCTTTACAAACACACTGATTACCCTTTGTTGTCTTCTCTACGCAACAAAGACAAGCACCAACGCCACATGCCATCTTGTTCTCCAATGACACCTCACATTCCACACCGGCTTGCTTGGCATATCGAGCCACGCTTACCATCATTGGCTTAGGACCACAAGTGGAAATCATATCAAATTTCTCGTTCTGGAGAATAGAATGATTGGTCACAAAACCTACTTCACCAGCACTACCATCTTCCGTGGTAATACATACCCGACCAATCCTGCCAAACTCATCCAATTCAAGAAGATCTGTTGCCGTACGTGCTCCCAACAAGAAAATAGGCTCTGCACCAAATTCCTTTATCAACTTGCCGAAATAAAGTAACGGGGCTACACCGACACCACCACCTACAAGCAAGAACTTCTGTCCTTTCTCTGTTGGCATCGTAAAGCCATTGCCCAAGGGAAACATACAATTAAGCATATCACCTACTTTCAACTTGCCTAACTGTCTGGTACCATCACCAACCATAGCTACAAGGAGCCAAAGTTCATTACGGTCACGATCTACAAAATTAATAGAGATAGGACGACGGAGCATCGTTGCAGGTGAATGGTCCACGCGTACTTCAACAAACTGTCCTGGCAAGATTTCTGGAAGAGGATTGTTGTCTGTAAGCTTAATCAAAACATGCTTACTGCTCAGTGCCTCTACAGAAACCACCTTGAGGTCTAAAACGTATTTTTTCATCTTTAAAATATTAATTCAGAATGTCACTGCAAAGATATAGCAAATAAAAGACAATACAAAATTATTCTACTACTATTTAATATTTCCCTTCATCCTCATATACCAAAGCGGTCTATTTTTTAGGTACAAAAGTTTCCCATGTCTGGTCATCATAGAAGATCCGTATCTCTGTTATTCTTCGTGGTTGTTTGTCAACATATTTGATTTCAGTTTGAGCTATGTTTTTAGGTGTACGATTTACACTGTGTGCTTGTAACTGATCTGGATGCGCACCAAAACTTTCTGCAAAGTCTAAGGTTGGTTCATTATCCGTGGGGTAGGTTGGCTCTGGAGAGGTTGCATCTCCTTCTGGGCTTTCTGTTGTTCCAGACGATGAAGTAACATACATCGGTGATGTTCCATAGAGCAACCATTCCAAATTGACCGTTGGAAATTTCTTTTTGATTGCACCTACGATATTCAAAGTTGGTTTGGTACGATCATTGAAGATGCTACTAAGTGACGCAGTCGATATACCTATCAAGTTAGCAAAACTTTGTTGGGTGAGGTGTTGGTCCTCCATTATCTGCCTAATTCTATCTTTCATTTTTAAGTCGAGTTTTATAATAATAACTTGTTCTTAACCTCAAATAGGGGATATTTTGCCCTTTTCAGTTTACGTTTACAAAGGTAAAGCAAAATTTTGAATTGTGCAAGTATTATCATGATTATTTTCATATTTAAACTTTATGTTTGTTATTTTAAATTTCTAAATCTCATGGTACAAAATGCGTTTTCCATTGTTTAGTTTTACAAATCTATATACATAAATATAAAACATTTACAAAGAATTTATCAAAGATTATAACTTAAACTATTGGTTATCAAGTAAATAATAGTAGCTTATAGTGTATAGTCAAAGCAAGTATGCAGTTTATTAGGCTGTTAGAGCTGAAAATGGACTTATAATGAAGTAATCTAACCATAAAACACACTGGTTTTTATATATTTATCATCTAAAACGGAAAATGTATAAAAATACATTTCGATTTTAAAACAACTGTTTTTAGGTTCTTAAATGTAAATTTCTAAACTTGTTTATCTAATTTAGTTTTCAAATATAAACCTATGCGCTCACAAAATATATTATAAAAATATAAACTTTAGAAACATAAACTTTACAAAAACGAATGTAATAAAGTGTTAACTCTAAATATTAAGGCATAAAAAACAGTGTTTTTTCCCATTTTTAGAGATTTCAAAACAAGGATACAAGTCTGTCATAAATTCGAGAGTTTTGAGAGCAATAATAACTTAAAGAGTAATATAAAACACTGATATTCATTATATTAGAACAAAATATATCAGAAATACAAGTATCTCAATTTAGCTTCATTTTAGCCAAGATTTAAGGACAAAGTGCTATAAAATAGCCATTTTTGTAGCATTATTAGCCTCAAAATAGGCTATTTAGAGGTTAAATTTAAATTATTGAGAAGCAAAAAGGTCGATTCTTATTGAACCGACCTACTAATTTCGATTTCATTAAAAGGAGCTTCCACTCCCCTTTTAGAAGTTTTTTGTTATACAAATCTCCCTGCTTAATGAAGGATGAAGAAAAGCAATTCTTTCATCAATTCACCAGCAGAAGTGAATGGATTATCAAGTCCCTTGCTCTTTGCATCAATCTCTTTAAACTTATCTATAATCTCCATCACTTTCATTCCTGAGTAATTTTTCATTCCTGTCAAATAATCATAAACACCCCAAGATGATTTCAAATCCAAGAATTTTGCAAGTTCATCTTTATTCTGTTTATTGGGAGCATAATAAGCTATCATCAGATTTTGGAAATAAGAAAAGAGTATTGGCAAGAGAGCGTACAACGAACCAGCTTTTGGATTACTGTCAAAATAATTAACTATCAGATTTGCCTTGAAAACATCACGATTTATAATGGCATTTTTCAGTTCAAAGGTATTGAACTCTTTGCTCACTCCTATCTCACGCTCCACAATATCTGGAGTAACTCTTTTATCTGTTTCGGAAAGAGAAATCAAAAGTTTATCCAACTCCGATGTCAGTCTATGTAAGTCGGCTCCAATATGGTCGGCAATCATCTGGACAGCTTTCGGCTCGATGGCAACTTTTCTCGTTTGCAGATATTTTTCTATAAAAACAGGAAGTTGACGGTCAGATAGTTTCTTGCTTTCAAAAACCACCCCTACCTGTTCAGCCCTTGGAAGCAGTTTCTTTCTACGATCAATAGAACCATTCTTATAACACATCACAAAGATGGTTGATTTTACAGGTTTTTCAAAGTATCTCTCAAGTGGTTCCAAATTTCGCAAATTTTGAGCCTCTTTCAAGATGACCACACGATGTTCCGCCATCATAGGGTATCCTTTGCAAAAATCTACTACCTGAGAAGCCGTGACATCTGCACCAAAAACAACATTCTGATTGAAATCTCGTTCTTCTGGCTTCAGAACATTCTCCATCAAATAGTCGCAAATCTTATCTATATAATAAGGTTCGTCACCCATCAACACATAGACAGGGGCAAACTTTCTTGCCACCAAGTCTTTCATGATGGCCTCATAAGTTATTGTTATTTTCTTTTCTGCCATAGAATATTTTTTGTATCTTTGCACTATCTTTTGTACAATTCCTGCACAATTTATATATTAGTGCAAAGATACAAAATTATTTCGAACTATATATATAATAAGGTATAGAAAATATGATTAGGTTGAATCTACCGACATACGACATTAAGTTATCTGGCTCTAAAGAGCATCCATTGATTTGGGACATTTTGCGCAAAAAGTATGTTGCGCTTACTCCCGAAGAATGGGTGAGGCAACATTTCATCCATTTCCTTATCGAGCAGAAGAACTATCCTGCCGCCCTACTCGCCAATGAAATCCAACTGAAAGTTGGCGACAAGGTTCTCCGTGCTGATAGCATCTTGTACACTCGTCAGCTCAAACCACAAATGATCATTGAATACAAGGCACCCCACATCCCTATCACACAGAAAGTCTTCGACCAGATTTCCATCTACAATATGCTCTTGCATGTCGACTATCTTATGGTAAGCAACGGCATCGACCATTATATCTGCAAGATGGATCATGACGGTAAAAAATATTTATTTTTAGAGGATATACCAGACTATAAACAAATCTTGACAAAATAAATGGATGAAAGAAAATAATTGCCAAAACTTCGGATACATTCAAATTTTTATTGTACCTTTGCAACATAATTAATAAAGAAGAAACTATATAATTTTAATAAAAAGAACTATGGCTAAATTAGTTATTAATTCGTACGACGAATTTGCATCTCATCTTGGTGAGAAATTAGGAGAATCAGAGTGGTTGCAAGTAGACCAAGAACGCATCAATAAGTTTGCCGATGCTACTCTTGATCCACAGTGGATTCATGTAGATGTAGAACGTGCTAAAGTGGAGAGTCCTTACCACAGTACCATCGCTCACGGTTATCTAACCCTCTCTTTGCTTCCTTATATGTGGCAACAGATCATCGAGGTAAACAACCTCAAGATGATGGTCAATTACGGCATGGATCAAATGCGTTTTGGTCAGCCTGTCATTACAGGTTCTCGCATCCGTCTCGTAGCATCATTGCATGAAATTGCCAATCTCCGTGGCATCTGCAAGGCAAGCATCAAGTTTGATATTGAGATTGAAAGTCAGCGCAAGCCTGCCCTCTCCGGTATCGCTACATTCCTATATTATTTTAATTAATGAAGAATGGCAGCAGGTAAATGGATTGGAGGATTTCTTGGTTTCATAACTGGAGGTCCATTGGGAGCCTTGGCGGGGATTGCCTTGGGTGCTCTCTTTGACCATGGACTGGACGAAGTCAATAAGCAAGGAAGCGATCGCCAGACTTACTCTGACGCTTACAGTGCTTACAGCGGTCAAAGTCAGGCTTATGAGGGACAGCGCAATAGCTTCATGTTCTCGCTATTGGTCCTCGCCTCTTACATCATCAACGCCGATGGAAAGATCATGCACTCAGAAATGGAGATGGTTCGCCGTTTCTTGCGCCAAAACTTCGGTGAGGTTGCCAAGCAGCAAGGTGAAGAAATTCTCCTGAAACTATTTGAGCAGCAGAAACGATTAGGCATGGCACAATATCGCAGTGTAATACAAGATAGTTGCCATCAAATCCAGTTGAATATGCCCTATGAGCAACGCCTCCAGTTGCTCAATTTCCTTGTGATGATAGCCCAGGCTGATGGTGCTGTCGTGCCTGAGGAAGTGAATGCCTTGAAAGAGGTTGCCATCAATATGGGACTTTCCGCTGAGGATGTAGACCAGATGTTGAACCTACACAATGGCTCCTCGGCAAAAGGTAATCTTGAGGATGCCTATAAGGTATTGGGCATCAGTCCATCGGCTACTGACGATGAGGTAAAGGCTGCCTACCGCAAGATGGCACTCAAGCATCATCCCGACAGAGTGGCGACACTTGGCGAAGATGTTCGCAAGGCTGCAGAGAAGAAATTCCAAGAAATCAACGATGCCAAAGACAAGATTTATAAGGTTAGAGGCTTATAAGAACATAAAAGGCTCGCAAGACAAACTTGCGAGCCTTTTTCATATTATTCTTTATTCTGCATCCTCTGTCTTTTTCTTACGGATAGCACGCTTGCGCTTTGGCTTTTCCTCGGCTGCAGCAGAATCGAGTTTCACACCAGCCAACTCTGGGTCAATCAAGATACGACCGCAATACTCACAAGGGATAATCTTCTTGTGCATCTTGATGTCCAACTGACGCTGAGGTGGAATCTTGTTGAAGCAACCACCACAGGCATCACGCTGTACATAGACGATGCCCAAACCGTTACGA
>CAKQXI010000121.1 GCA_934281565.1 uncultured Prevotella sp. | reverse complement strand
CATCAAAAGGCTCGTGACTACTGGATGTCTGCAAAACTCTCAGCATAGGATGGCGACTTCCTTCTATCTTGATGTCGGTAAGGAGTCTTTCAGCCAAGATATGGTCAGGCACGCCCCATTTACTCTGTCTGTCCCCGATAGGGAAGTCTACATCAGAGATAATCTTCTGAAATCCCTGTGATACCAGATAAGAACGTTGGAAAGCAAAATTAACATCACCACCATAGTAATAAGCGTTCTGATAGTGCTTGTTATGAGCCAAGGAACGTGCAAGTGATGGCAAATGGGCAGCCTTGGCAGGATAGCGCATGATGCTGGTAGTAGGCTGTGCAGGGAAACCGCTCAAGATAGCAACCAAGCCACGGTCGGTACGGAAACTATTGGCATAGAACCTTGTAAAGAGGACACCTTGCTGCGCAATGGAGTCCAAGTTGACAGCTACATTCTTGCAACTACCCATTGATGGTAACATATCGCTGGCAAATCCCTCCATGATCACAATCAAAATATCTGGATTGCCATTCTTGCGTGCTTCCGCACTAAGCAAAGGATAGGTATTATGATCGCTCGTGCTTACCATCGTCTTGAATATCTTCGTAGCTTCCTTGTCATCCATGAAACGGTATTGTGAACCAAAATCGTTCTGGTGGTCGACCGATTCCAATAAGCTAAACAACGGATTGACGGCGGCATGATTGAGGAACGCATTTTGACTGAAGTAAGCATTGCCAGTATTGTTGGTAGACACATCAAAGCCACCACGAATAGGTATGATAAGAATGGCGGTCGATAGCAAAAGAACCAGTGAGGTACGAAGACGATGATGCTCCAATCTGTCATATCTTTCCTTAGGGGAGGGCATACGCAACACAAGCCAAATAAGGCTGGCATACACTACCATGAGCGTCAATGCCAACAAGGTAAACCAGATGCTTGTACTTGCAAAGGCATCGGCAGGAGAAGAAAAGAAGAAAGAGAATGGCGTGCTATCCAATGGGAACTTCCAATAAGGATAAAGCGCAGCGTTCAGAATGAAACAGAGGGATATGCCAAATGATATAACCCAAAAGTATGCGTTCAAGATAGGACGGACCAACGCCTTGCGAATCCAGACGGAAGACAACAACAATAAGCCAGGAAGTACAGTCATATATCCTGCCACCGCTAAGTCTAACATCAATCCATGCCACATCACCTGTGGAATGGAAGCCCAAATATTATCGACATGAAATGAAGCAGAAGGATTTTCCACAAGAAGGAAAATAGGCTTCTGTATTATGAAAATCACGCATAGCATGATATATGTCCTAATGAGCCATAAGAGTTGTTTCATCGTCTATCAATCTTTCTCCGTGCTTGGTTATGTTACGTGTATTATTGTCTTTATTGTTGCAAAATTACTGCTTTTATTTGAGATGTGCAATTTATTTGGATAAAATTTGATAAAAAAGGACAAAATGTTTGGCTATTATAAATAAAAGACCTATCTTTGTAGAAAATAATTACTAAACATCATGACTAAATACAATTTAAGACCTAAGAAAGAAAAGCAAGCTAAGTATCAGACTTTGTTGAGCGAAGAGACTAAAGACCGATTGCGTGATGAAATCCTACGGATTATCGTTACAGAGAGAAAATATAAGGACAAAGATTATGACACTCGTAAATTGGCTACTGACCTTCACACAAATTCTCGTTATATTTCCGCTGTTTGCGCCACTCGCTTCCATAAGAATTATTCGGAGTTGGTAAACGACTATCGTGTCAATGATGCCATGTCGTTGCTGACTGACAAGCGTTTTGTCAAAATGACAATCGAGGACATTGCCGAAATGGCAGGTTTCAGTACTCGCCAAAGTTTTTATTCTAACTTTTACAAGCGTCTGGGCATCACTCCAAGACAATATAGGCTGGAGCAAACAAAGGGATAAAAAAATAATGGCAAACATATCGTTCTGCTTAGTAGAGACATCTGTTTGCCATTATCGTATCAATATCATTATGTTTTACTTCTTCAAAAATACCTTGAGTGCCTTACTTTTGGTATTCTTGGAAATCTTGCGCAATGCCTTGTCCCTTACCTGACGGACACGCTCACGTTTCAGTTGTAGGTCTTCCGCTATTTCAGCCAATGTAATATGTGGTGTCCCTATGCCATAAAATTTCTTGATTACTGTCTGCTCTTTTTCATCAAGCAATTCGATACAGTCGCACAAGTCTTGGTACACTTCGCGGAACATCGCATTTTCTTCCAACAGCTCGGCATCCTTATTGACTAAGATGTCGAGTAGGGTATACTGATTGCTCACACTAAGTGGCGCATCTATGGATACAGCCTTGGTAGCTGAACGTGGTATCTTCTTGCGCTCATCTCTTGGTACACGATAAAGAGCAGCTTGTTGTTCGACAGCTCGTGACATCGCTTTCCTGATAAAAGGACCAGCGTATGCTATAAACTCAGTACCACGAGATGTGTCAAACTTCTTGGCTGCTTCCACCATTGCCATATATCCTTCGCCAACGAGATCGTCAAACTCCACTCCTTGACCACGGAACCTATTAGCCAAGGACTTTACATAATTGAGATTTTCACTCACTAATTGGGTATAATCGTTTTCTTTCATATTGCTATCTTTTAAAGTGTTATTCTTTCATCCTATCGAAACATTTTCTTAGGTAAATCTTTCTTGGAAATTCTCCTCCGTAATAATCTCGATGCCGAGTTGCTGAGCTTTCTTGTTCTTGGCACTGGAAGAAGCAGCATCGTTATTAATCAAGAAATTGGTGCTCTTGCTGACACTGCCTGTCACCTTGCCACCTTCTTTCTCTATATATGCTTTCAGTTCATTTCTATTCTTATAATGATAAACATCACCTGTAATGACAAATGTCAGTCCATCACACTTTGTTCCCCTTTCTTCTATCTCATCCTCCAAGACAGTAAGTTCCGTCAACAAGCGTTGAACCCGAGCATGATTGACAGGATTACGGAACCATTCAATAAACCTCGCACTCTTTTCTGGACCTATCCCATCAATATTGGCGAACTCATCATCAAAGATTGCCGTACTGGCTTTGTCTATCAGCTCCCTTAACTTATACTTACCAAGCAGGCGTTTTGCCACATCGCCACCACACAAAGGGATATTGAGTGAATACAATAGATGACGCCCATCCGTCGTACGACTCTTTTCTATGTTATCGAGCATATTATGAACCGACTTCCTGCCAAATCCGTCAAAGGTGGCAATCTGGAAGCTATATCTGCTCAAGTGATAGAAATCAGCATATTCCTTGATAAAGCCCTCATTGATAAAGCGTGCCACTGTTTGCTCAGAAATGCCATCGATGTCAAGTCCCTCCTTACTTACAAAACGAGTAAACTTCTTGAGTTGTTTTGCCGTGCAATCGGGATTGGTGCAATGAAGTGTCTTTGTTAAAGTGTCGCTCTCGATGATGGTAGTAGGTGATTGACAAACAGGACATTGGGAGGGTATTTCAAGTACTCCTATTTTCTCTGTTATCTTGATAACTTTTGGGATAATCTTATTCGCTTTGATAACTTGCAGTTTCGTACCCTTTCCACCAATGCCCAGTCGTTCACACTCACTGATATTACACAAGGAGGCACGCTTTACAGTAGTCCCCTCCAACTCAACAGGCGTAAACACGGCAACAGGTGAAATCTTATTAGCTGCACATGACCACTCAATATGGTCGAGTATAGCATCGGCGTGTTCGTCTTGCCACTTAAAAGCCAATCCTGCACGAGTAGCATGATGACCTGTTACCGAGCCAGTTGCGGCATATTCCGTATCATCATACGAAATAACGAGTCCATCGACAGGATATGGGTTTATCTTGTTAGTAACTTTAAGTGTGAAACTATCTATTGCTTGTTGGATGTTATCTTGTGTAGAATCCTTGATACACACACGTTCCACAGGATGAAAGCCTAAGTCGTCAAGGAAGTCCATACGCTCACCCCAAGAAGTCAGGGACTTTTCCGTATATACCAAAGTAAAAGGCTGCCATTGGATATGGCGTAACTTTACTTCATCGACATCTTTTAAAGCCAAAGAGCCTGAAGCAAGGTTACGAGGATTGGCATAATCGCTATCGCTCTCAATACTGAAGTTTTCAAAATCCTCGTATGAGATTACAGCTTCACCACGGATGACAAGATGTCCTTTCTCCTTGATCTTTGTCTGTATTCCACTGATAGCAGGAGCAAGATTTGTGATATTAGTGCCAATGTGTCCATTGCCACGAGTTACAATTTTAGTAAGTTTACCATTGTCATAGGTAACAACCAAGGTAAGACCGTCAAGTTTCCATGAAATCCATATAGGTTTGCCCTCCGCCCATTTTACCAAATCTTCTATCTTCTTAGTCTTAGCCAAGGAAAGGGCAGGGAACTCATGCTCCTCTTTTTGACCAGCGATAGAATCTTCCGAAACCTGATTGGTAGGAGAATCTGGCAATATCTCGCCAGTTTCTTCCTCAAGTTGTTTAAGTTGGTCGAACTTCTGATCCCATTCATAATCAGTCATCAGTTCGGCTTTTCCATTATAATATGCTTTTGAAGCAAGATTGAGTTCTTCTATCAATTGCTTCATTAAGGATAACTGTTCGTTCATAAGCGAGTTTCTTTTAATGCAAAGGTACACCAAAATTTTATTATGACCAAACTTTTATCCAAAAATGATGAATGAAGATTGAAATACAAATTACTGTACGCTGGGGGAAATAGTCAACTTCTCAAATGCAAATCTAAATCCCCGAGTACCATAGTTTACTCTACCACAGATGCAATAACCCAATGATGACAAAAGGCGAATCATAGGGAGATTGTCCGAATTGGTATCAACCTTGATACTGGGCACGTGTTCCATCTCACAAAGACTATTGGTTTTCTGCAAGAAAATCTTGGCAAGACCTTCTCTTTGCAACTCAGGAAGTGTAGCGAAACGATGGATTACATAATAATTGCCATAGGTGAGCCATTTTCCATCAAGAAATTCATATTGAGGTTCGCCGTTCAAGATAATAGCACCATATACAGCAATCTTCTCATCAACGGTCAGCACGTAGGCATTACCATTGTTGAGATCATTCTTAATATCTTGTTGAGAAGGATAGTCGTCTGTCCACTGATGTCGACCAGATGCTATCATCTTTTGGCGAGCTTCATTGATTACTCTCCAGCATCCGTCAAAATCCTTCATCAAAGCAGTTCTGAAATCAATCTTCATTCGTTTATTATTTTCTTACTAATTATTTCCGTGTGCAAAATTAACAAAAAAAAACGAATTAATATAAAAGTAGGAGAAAAAATAGCCATCAACAGCTATATTTTCTCCTAATATTCTTATTTCTTCTCTTATTTATTATAATTTGAGAGCTTTTTCATGTAATATGTCTTAAAATCTTTCCAATGATAATAAGGTGCCATATCTGTCTTGATAGGTAATGTCGCCTCATCTTCATTGAGCAAAACTTTAAAGATTACATCCTTGTCATTCTTGTTCTTGCGATAGAATACAAACTGAATGTTCGTTGCCATTGGTGTGATCTTATAATCAAACCATTTTTGGGCTATTTCATCGGGGTTTGTGATTTCCTCACCATAACCGTTGAGGTCAAGCAAACAGGTGAGTGGAGTTACCATCGTATCATGACCATAACGAAGTGTAGCCCCAGGATGTTCCAAAGCCAAGCAACTGTCTGCTTGTTGGATGATATTACGCAGAAGATTACGCTGGGAATATGGCTGGACATTGCCTGTCGCAGGCGCATATCCATAATTCATCTGCCAAGAAGCATTGGTAATCACCCAGTTGTCATAGATTTCATCCTCGTTGAAAAGATCATAAAGAGAAACCTTTCCTCGAAGTTCTGTGCCTTGGATGGAACAAGCCATCTTAAATAGCTTATGGGATAAGTCACGCAGATTGATGTTCTTGTCTGCCCATACGCTATCGCTAAACAATCCTTGCATTGAATGTTTATAATTGTCATGTTTGCTCATGAGGATTTTCATCGCTTCTTTACGGGCAGGACTGTTCTTGAGACTATCCAAATGCTTGTCATCTTGATTCATATAATACATATCATGATAACTTGCATCATGGAAGACATGGAGCTGTGGATTTATGCGCAAGAGTTGCTGTAAACCATTTTCCATGGAAAGGATACAACGGATGACAACAGTGCTTCGAGCTTCTATATTGGTCTTTCCTGCAAATATCTCAGGGAAACGCTCTATCATTCGACGAGTGATACCTTGATGCTGCAAAGCACCCAATGGAGTAAGTTCTCCGTCACGTCCCTGTGCCTCTTGGCGAATTAAGGTGACACGGCGCAACACATCCTTTCCCTTTGCCGTAAGCATACCTGCGCTATCGGCTTTGAGCAAAGCGTAATAAGGTACATCGTATGCGGCATTACCAATCATATAACGAGAGCCATGACGACCATAATGGCTCAAATAGAATGGGGTATAACCCTTTGGAGCTGGTGTCAACTTCTTTTGTGGTCCACGATAAGCAACATAGTTACTTCCAGATAAATTTACATCATGACGGAAATCCTCACGAGGAGTTTGCGCTTGTACACAGGCACAAACCATCATGGCAGAAGCCAAAGATAATAAATATTTTTTCATGTCCAAACGATTATAAAGTAGCGAGACATTTATCCAATTCTGCGCAAATAGCTTCCTTTTGCAAGTGTTGACCAATAAATACAATCTTTATCATACGGTCGCCCACCTTTTCATCCCATTCCTTACGGAGTTGTTCCTCACGGGCGAGCAACTCATCAAGTTGTGGTTTAGGCATCGTTGCCAACCACTGACCTGCTTGCTTTACGGTTTTCTGTTTACCAGCTTGCTCAAAAACATAACACATATCACGCTCATCACTGAAATAGCAGATACCTTTGGCACGAACAACATCCTTAGGCCATTTCCTTGCGACAAATTCGTCGAATAAAGCTAAGTCGAAAGGCTTGCGGTTGTAATAGACAAAAGTGCCTATGCCATATTCCTCAACCTCACCACCTTCATGGTCGTGATCGTGGTCATGGTGGCGATGCTCATGTTCATGATGATGTTCCTCATGCTCGTGGTGATGGTGTTCATCTTCTTCATTATGGGCATTGCCGTT
>CAKQXI010000120.1 GCA_934281565.1 uncultured Prevotella sp. | reverse complement strand
TAACGCCATGAACTTCTTGGCTTACCTCTTCATGGGTATCCCTGCAGGTAAGTTGCTCACCAAGATTGGTTACAAGCGAACAGCGTTGGCTGGTATCGCCACTGGTTTCGTGGGCGTATTCATCCAGTTCCTTTCAGGCAAGTTTGGTGCCGATGTATCAGGCTTCGCCGTTTACCTCTTGGGTGCATTCGTATCAGGTTTTGCAGTATGTATCCTCAACACCGTGGTAAACCCAATGTTGAACCTTATCGGTGGTGGCGGTAATCGTGGTTACCAGTTGAACCTCATCGGTGGTACATTGAACTCTTTGTCTGGAACATTGACTCCTATGCTCGTTGGTGCCCTCATCGGTACAGTAACAGCCAACACCAAGATGGTAGACGTGAACCTTGTGCTTTATATTGCCCTCGCTGTTTTCGCATTGGCATTCATCATCTTGAACTTCATTCCTATCAAGGATCCAGAAATGGGCAAGACAACCGACAAGACTGTATTCGAGCATTCACCTTGGGCTTTCCGTCACTTCAACCTTGGCGTGATCGCCATCTTCGTTTACGTAGGTGTAGAGGTTGGTATCCCAGGAACATTGAACTTCTATATTTCTGATACAACAGCCAATGGCGGTGGCTTCGTCAATGGAAGCGTATTGGCAAACGCAGCAGCCATCGGTGGCTTCGTAGCAGGTACTTATTGGTTGCTGATGTTGGTAGGTCGTCTTCTCTCCAGCTTCATCGCCGACAAGATTTCCAGCCGTTCCATGATGATTGTAGTAAACGCCGTAGGTATGCTATTCATCCTCTTGGCTGTAGTCCTTGGTAAGTCTACCACTGTTGATATGCCAGTATTCACAGGTTCTTCTTTCGAGGTAGTGACTGTGCCTATCGCAGCTATGTTCTTAGTACTCTGCGGTCTCTGCACATCAGTGATGTGGTCTGCCATCTTCAACCTTGCTACTGAGGGTCTTGGTAAATATACCGCACAGGCATCAGGTATCTTTATGATGATGGTCGTTGGTGGTGGTTTGATGCCATTGGTACAGAACTTCATCGCCGACAACGCAGGTTACTTGGTAAGCTACATCGTGCCACTTATCTGTATGGGTTATATGTTCTTCTATGCCATCGCAGGTTGCAAGAATGTAAACAAGGATATTCCTGTAGAATAACCTAACAAAACGAACAATCTAAATACTACTAAATTATGGATATTGAAAAAGTAAGAAGCCGCTTCATCAAGCACTTTGATGGAAAGACAGGCAACATCTACATGTCACCAGGTCGTATCAACCTGATAGGAGAACACACAGACTATAATGGAGGGTTTGTTTTCCCGGGTGCTGTTGACAAAGGTATCATGGCAGAAATTCGTCCCAACGGAACAGAGACTGTCATGCTCTACTCCATCGATTTGAAAGACCGTGTAGAATTCAAGATAAACGACCCTAAGGGTCCTCATGCTTCTTGGGCTCGCTATATTTATGGTATCTGTCAAGAGATGAAGGCTCTTGGCGTAGAAGTCAAAGGTTTCAACGCAGCATTCTATGGCGATGTACCTCTCGGTGCTGGTATGTCTTCTTCCGCTGCTCTTGAGAGCTGCTTCGCTTTTGCCTTGAACGACTTGTTCGGCGACAACAAGGTATCTAAATGGGATCTCGCCTTGGCAGGTCAAGCTACCGAGCACAAATACATTGGTGTCAACTGTGGCATCATGGACCAATTTGCCAGTGTATTCGGTAAGGAGGGCAAGTTGATGCGCCTTGACTGCAATAGCCGTGAATTCGAGTACTTCCCATTCGAGCCTAAGGGCTACAAGCTCTGCTTGGTCAACTCCAAAGTAAAACATGAGTTGGCAGGTTCTCCATATAATGACCGTCGCAATTCTTGCGAAAATGTAGTAAAGCATATCGCTGCCAAGCATCCAGAGGCAAAGTTTGAGACACTTCGCGATTGCACATGGAAGCAATTGGAGGAAGTTCGTGCCGAAGTTGGCGAGGAAGATTATAGCCGTGCACATTTCGTATTGGGAGAGAAAGACCGCGTATTAGCTGTTTGCGATGCCCTTGAGAAAGGTGACTATGAGACTGTTGGTCAAAAGATGTATGAGACTCACTATGGCTTAAGCAAAGAATATGAGGTAA
Organism: uncultured Prevotella sp.; assembly: GCA_934281565.1. GTDB lineage: Bacteria > Bacteroidota > Bacteroidia > Bacteroidales > Bacteroidaceae > Prevotella. Next base: position 5,163 of record CAKQXI010000120.1, on the reverse strand, counting down.
GCTGTGAGGAATTAGACTTCTTGAATGATGTTGCCAAAGAGAACGGCGTAACAGGTAGCCGTATCATGGGCGGTGGTTTCGGTGGTTGTACCATCAACCTTGTCAAAGATGACATCTATGACAAGTTCATCGCTGATGTCAAGGCTAAGTTCGCTGCCAAGTATGGCCATGAGCCAGAGGTTTACCCCGTAGTTATCTCCGAGGGTTCTCACAAGGTTTGCTAACAATACTTGAAGCAATAGGCTTCAAGCAAAACATATAAGAGCGAGATAATGTCAATGAGTTTGGTATTATCTCGCTCTTTTTTATGCACTCCGCTTCTTCAAGAGGACATAGATGATAACAGGAGCTCCCAAAAGAGGAGTCACGGCATTGAGAGGTATCAAGCCATCTTCACCCGGCAAATAACAAATCAGATTGCAAAGCAAGGCGATGACCGCTCCCATCAACATTGTTATCGGGAGAAGACGATGATGATTTTCTGTGGTAAGCAACAGACGAGCCATGTGGGGCGTAGCTAAACCTATAAATGCAATAGGACCACAAAACGCCGTGACATTCGCCGTCAAGATGCCTGTAACAATCAAGAGGTAATGGCGCATCCTGCGAGTATTGATACCTAAGTTCTCGGCATATTGCTCACCTAACAAAAGGGCGTTAAGAGGTTTCATCAAGGCTACGGACAACAACAAACCCAACAAGGTTACGATAGCGAAGACTGGTATATCGTCCATGGAGACATTGCTAAAGCTGCCCATTCCCCATACCATGTATGATTTCACGCCCTCCTCTGTGGCAAAAAAATTAAGCAATGAAATGGCACTGCTCGCTATATAACCTATCATGATGCCTATGATAAGGAGCATGATATTGTTTCTTACCATCGTGGAGAAAAGAAAGATGATTCCAGTAACCAACATGGCACCAAGGAATGAGCTTAAAAGAATAGCCACGAAGCCTGTCGCAGTATAGCTGCCAGCACTAAGCGTTCCTCCCATTCCCAACATGACCAACGCCACAGCCAACCCTGCGCCACTGTTGATACCAAAGACATCAGGACCAGCCAATGGATTGCGAAAGGCAGTCTGGAGCAACAAACCACTCACTGCCAATGCCGCTCCTGCCAACAAGGCTGTCATTGTTTCTGGCAAACGAGCTTCCCATACGATGTAACGCCAAGAGTCTTTTACACCTACATCATCATCCGACAATATCGCCAAGACATCTTGCAAAGGAATGCTGACACTACCCGTAACTAAGTTCAACACTACAAGCAATGCCACCAACAGTATCAAGATGACAGCCCACAATATACCTTTGTTCATATTATTTGCTTCCTACTGTGAAATACTCATCACTGGTCATTTTCTTATAATATCTCAAGCCTCCCAAGTCCATCTCTGGATGCGTAAGCTGCATGAACTCACGCAAAAGATACTCTGGATGAAAACTTGTTTGCTCGAAATAAGGCACAACCCCTGTATTACATTCATAAATATCACCTGTCTTGAATGCTTCCAGTGAAGCATAGCCTTGGTATTCTTGCAGCAAGTCTGCTCGTGTCAAAGGTACACGACCGATATACTTGAACGCCCATATCTCCATATCCTTTGCCTTGTCCAAGATCTGCTCTGGACTTAATGCCAAGCTCCCATTATGCTTGTCGTTGGCAAAGGCATAAGCAGCATTGGCATCGGCTATCAGAATACCTATCGTACTCTTTCCTCCCGGTGTGTACCATACACTCCCTGTCTTGCGCTCAGTCAAGATAGAATGTCCTTTAGGCAACTTTCTTGCCTTTGCCTTCAACACCTGATAAGTGGAGTCGATGGATGCAAAGAGAGAATCAGCCTGATGTTCCCTGCCAAAGATGGCACCATAGAACTTAATCCATTCTGCACGCCCCAAAGGGGATGTTTCCATATAATCGGCAGTCTCTATGATAGGGATGTTCAACTTCTCCAACTTGCCATACCCTGTGTTCTCAAAAGGAGATATGAGCATTGCTTCAGGCTTGCAATCCATGATTTTCTCCATCATCGGTTGCATACTTGAACCACAGTCTACGATTTCTCTTTCATGTAGGTCTGGAATATTGATATAGTCAAAATCACAAACGCCTTTGACAACCTCAGGACAACCCAACTCATACATCAATTCACAATGAGGTGCTGTAAAGATAATGCTATTATCAACAGGTGTACGAACTACATCCGTATGAGCGCTTCGCTTAAACTGGCTTGCCATCTTATCCCCCTCATCTCCCTTAGGGATAAGGATATAGCGATGCAGCATTTTATCTGCTTTCCAAGGATTTTTTAATGTCACCTCGGTAAAACCATCATGTTTCACCATCGTGAGATACTGGGCATACTTGATTGGAATTGTATCGCCAGCCTCCAAGGCTAACTTATTTCCCTTTCCATTCTGGCAAGAGGTCAGAATGGAAAGGAGTATGATAAAGAAAAAGACACAGTTCTTAGTCTTTTTCAAGTGATATAATTTTGGTTCAGTCATAAAATATGTAACTTTTTGAATGCAAAGATACAATTTTATTTTCAATATCATTACTGAACAAACTCTAATTTATAACCTGCATCAAAAAAAATAGCACAAGAACCTACGCCTGTTTCATACTGTTGGAGCCTCTTACCTGTATTGTCGTACTCTACGACATAACCATTTGCATTGTAATCGGCATAACCTCCGTCACCCTTGTTATAAGAAAGCACAAAAAGATGACCAGTGATAGGATCAACCTCGATGCCACAAGGACTGAATACTTTATCTGAAAGTGCCAACTCTGTAGACTGATTGCTGTTCAAGTCATATACCTTATAACTTGCTTCCCCACCATAAGGAGCATTGATTACATAGAACTTATAACCAGTGCTTGTTGCCAACAGACTGGCATAGTTGCCCTCAACTACCTTGGTGGAAGTCTTGTTACTATAGTCCACCAATCTCAAAGCATTTTCACCGTATGTTTTATAAGAAGCATCGTAATATTGGTTATCAAGCACATAGAGATTACCATTAACAATAAACAACTTAGTAGGATTATTCACATCCTTAATATCCACAGTCGTTACCTGACCATTCTGTAAGTTGATGACAGAGAGATTACCACCGCCATAACCATAATTAGAATTAGCAACAAAAAGATTGTTGCCATAGCCTACCAATCCCTCTGGATAGTTGCCAACCTGATACTTTGTTTTCAAGCTGAAACTAAGTGTATCTACTACACCAACATAACCACCATAGGTAGTGAAATAGACACATCCATTACCTGCGATAATATGACGAGGCTCATTGCCCTCTTTGTTACCCATCAACTCAGTAGTCTTAATTTGCTTGACACTCTTCATGGTTTTCTTATCAACTACCTCAATAGTATTCGACTGGTCAACCACAAGATAAATCTTATTACCATATACTATACCGTCATTGGCAGTGTCACCGAGGCTACGACCATTGGCTGCACTGAACACACGTTGTGCCGCTGTATTGTTGGCAAAATCTATATGAGTCAACGTACTCTCTATCTTGCTATACATATTGCCTGAATTGACAATATAAGCACCGTCACTGTAAGTTACTACCCTTTGCTGTGGACCGTCGTTACTGTCATTACATGATGTCAACACTGTCGTACCGACCAGAAGCACGACCAAACCTAACAAATACTTTTTCATTTTCATTCTTTATTATTATTTAGAAACTATACTTTAAACTCAACTGCCAACTGATACCTGGCATGGGATAATGCCCTACTATCTCATACTGCTTGTCAAGCATATTCTTCAAGTCTGCCCTCACTTGCCAAGAACGGAATGTGTGATAAGCCGTCAATCCCATGTCCCAATAGCCTGCAATACGAGTTCCCTCATAATGTTCATTATTAGCCCATCTACTGCTCACACCAGAACCATGCAAAGAGAGATTGAACCAAGGATTGAGCCATCCAATGGCTACACTACCAGAATGATGAGGCATATAGGCTATCTGCTTGCCATAATTTGGCGAAGTGTTATCCGTATGGTTCACTACATCCTGATAACTATAAGAGCCAGACAATTCTAAGCTCTGACATTCATTGAGCCTATAAGTAGCCCTCACGCTGGCATCCAGTCCCTTTACATCTACCTTGCCAAGGTTCACGGTACGCCAGATAAACATATTGTAAGGTACTCCTACTATCTTATCGCTTACACGCCCACAATAGCCATCTACCGTGAGTTGCACCATCAGGGCTTCCGTCCACTGCTTACCCCAAGTTACACCTATATTATATTGTCGTGTCTTCTCTGGGTTGAGGTCAGTGCTGCCATAATGGAAGAAATAATTCTCATTGAACGTTGGCACTCGGAATATATCTTTATAAGAGGCACGAAGATACAGCTCTTTGTCTGCCAACAGTTTATAAGACAAGGACAACGATGGTGATAGGCGACGTACGTTCTTTGCCAAACTATTCAGATAGATGGAACCTAACAACCTGCCTAATATTACCAAGCGGTTTGTGGAATACCTTGCCGTCAATGATTGCAATATTCCATGCTGCCAAGGACGGCCATCGGTAGCAAGACTGCTATTAAGATTATGATAGATATAGTCTGCCGAATAGTCTATCGCCCACTGCTTGCTGACTTGACACATCAATGCTGCCGAAGCATACATCTCACGTTGCCAATAGCTGGCATCATTCCGCCGATCTACCACCAAGGTATCCTGATACTTCGAGGTTGCCCAGTTATACTTGGCATTTACTTTCAAGAACCATCTTTCATCATGGGAATGAGTCAACCATCTGGCTTGCAAAAAGATATTCTGGTCGTGCAAACGCTCTCCACAAAGATTGGTATAGTACCTCACAATGCCCGGAAGCTGTCGGTCATTGTCATAATAATATACCTTGCCCCAAAGTTGATGATAGTCATTGGGCCGCCAATGGAAGTTGGCTTCTCCATGTCCACTGCTCATACGGCTGTTGGTACGGTGTTCCCTTGTTTTCAATGTACCGTTGACTAATGTAAAGGGATAATCGTTCTCACCATACACATATTCTCCCACCAACGATACGGTAAAACTCTCCGACATTCTTTGGATATAGCGCATATACGGACTGACATAACCAAAAGCCCCCCACTTCACTTGACT
>CAKQXI010000119.1 GCA_934281565.1 uncultured Prevotella sp. | reverse complement strand
TCTCAACTTAGCATCTTCAGCGAGTTGAACAATATCAAGAATGTCTCAATGGACGAACCGTATGCTGGTATTTGTGGTATCACAAAAGATGAATTATTGACCCAGATGAGCGGAGATATAGATTGCCTTGCTGAAAAATTAGGATTGACTCATGAACAAACCATCGCCAAGTTGCAGGAATATTATGATGGTTATCATTTCACTTGGCCATCTCCAGATGTTTTCAACCCATTCAGCCTATTGAATTGTTTCATTGATGGCAAGTTCAATTCCTATTGGTTTGGCTCTGGTACTCCAACCTATCTGCTAAACATGATGCGTAAGTATAATTTCACACCAATCAACTTGGGTGAGAGAATGGAGGCAGGCAGGGATGATTTTGATGCAGCTACGGAAACGATGACCACCATTATGCCCTTGCTCTATCAGAGTGGGTATATCACTATCAAGGACTATGATGAGGAAACAGAACTCTATACACTTGCCCTCCCTAACAAGGAAATTCGTGTAGGGTTATATCGCAGCCTTCTTCCTCATTACTTGGCAGCAAAGACCACGATGGGTAATACCACAATCGCCAAGATGTCGGTAATGATAAAGCACGGTGAGATAGATGATGCCTTGCACTTGTTCAAGACATTCATGGAAACCGTGCCTTATTGCGCCAATACTCAGTATGAGGGACATTACCAGCAATTACTTTACATCGTCTTTGCTTTGCTTACCAATTATCGTATCTTCGTAGAGCAACGTACGGCGAAAGGCAGGACTGACATCACTATGGAGACGGAAGATTATATCTATGTGATGGAGCTGAAGTTTGGCAAGACCGCAAACGAGGCGATGGAGCAAATCAACAGTCGTCATTATGCCGATGCCTTTGCCTTACGAGGAAAACAAGTTATCAAGGTGGGAATGAACTTTGAAATCAAGGACAAGGTCAGCACCTTGGGTTGGATAATCCAATAACTCCATTTGAGAACAAAAGCATTCCATCGTGATAACATCAGCATCCATAGCTGAATTTACTTTTTCATATAAGGGTCAGTACCCAGCACGGTCTTTGCCAATCGCTTGGCTTTGTCACGAAGTGCATTGAGGTCGGCACCAATCTTGTCATAACACAGTACCACTCCCATGCGACGACCTACGTGAGCCTCTGGCTTGCCGAAGATACGGATACGTGTATGGTCTTCTTTCAAGGCATCAACCAAGTTGTAGTCGAGTGGTAGGGTGCTCTCCTTTGGTGAGAGGATGACGGCGGAACATCCGTAGTGCTCCAGATGGATGCCAGCGATAGGCAAGCCAAGGACTGCACGAAGATGAAGCTCGAACTCACTGAGGTTGGTTGTATGACCAAGTGTCACCATACCCGTATCATGAGGGCGAGGACTTAGCTCCGAGAAAATGACCTCACCTTGCTTACTGAGGAAGAACTCCACACCCCACAGACCATAACCTGTGAGAGCCTTGGTTACTTCGCCAGCGATATGCTCGGCTTGTTTGAGGGCTTCCTCTGGGATATGGAATGGTTGCCAACTCTCACGATAGTCACCGCCTTTCTGCACATGACCGATAGGGGGACAAAAGAGGGTAGGGCCGTCTTTCTGGGTAACGGTAAGGAGCGTAAACTCACTGTCGAAGTCGATGAATTCCTCGATGATGACTTCTTTCACATCGCCACGGCCTTCCTCCATGGCTTCCTTGTATGCTTCTTTCAGCTCATCATCGTTATGAACGTAACTCTGCCCATGTCCGCTGGAACTCATCAATGGTTTGACGACACATGGGAAACCAATCTCGTCGGCAGCATTCTTGAACTCCTCGAAGGTCTTGGCATAGAAATACTTGGCGGTTCTCAATCCGAGTTCCTTGGCAGCGAGGTCACGGATGGCACGGCGGTTCATCGTGTAGTTGACGGCACGAGCCGATGGCACAACTTGTATGCCTTGCTTCTCGAAATCAAAGAGTCGTTCAGTACGGATAGCCTCAATCTCAGGCACAATGATGTCTGGGTGATGTTTCTCAACGGCAGCAGTCAAGGCATTGCCATCGAGCATTGAGAAAACTTCACGCTCATCGGCAACTTGCATGGCTGGTGCATTGTCATATTTGTCGCAAGCGATGACATACTGCCCAGCTCGCTTTGCGGCGATAGTAAATTCCTTGCCCAGTTCGCCTGAGCCTAAAAGCATTATCTTTTTCATTGATGTTGAATGTTGAGTGTTAACATTGAACTTTAAACTTTTTCCTAATGAACTCCGCAATAAACTTCTCGGTATCCTCTATGCCCAAGATACTACTATTGATGCAGAGGTCATAGCTCTCACTGTGTCCCCATTTCTTGCCTGTATAATATTCGTAGTAAGAAGCACGGCTTTCCTCTCCGTTTGTGATGAACTTACGGGCGGTGGCACGGTCGATGTTCCTACGATGGCAAACTGCCTTGATGCGGTCGTCAATATTGGCGGTGATAAAGATGTTGATGACATTCTTGTAGTCACGTAGCACATAGTCGGCGGTTCTTCCCACGAAGACACAGTTGCCCTCGTCGGCAGCTTTCTTGATGGCATCGCTTTGGAACTTGTACAGTCCTTCTTGTGAGAAATCGTTGTTGTAGAAGTTATTGTCGCTCATCAATGGCATGTGCAAATGGAAAAGTGACTTAAAGAAGCCCTTTTGCTCATCGTTCTGCTCGAAGAATTTCTCAGAGAAGCCGCTTTCCTTGGCAGCAAGGTTAAGCAACTCCTTGTCATAGCACTTGCATCCGAAGTCCTTGGCAAGATGCTCGGCGATGATATGACCGCCACTGCCTATCTGGCGTCCTACGTTTATGATAATCTTTTCCATAATGAATAATTAATGATTCAGAATTAATATTAAGCTTGCACCCTTTGTTTGTAAGAGGCTTCTTCATTCTCCAAGTGTTTCTTTTTCAATTTGCGCATATAGGCGACCATGACTACCGCAGCTATCACTGCCGCCGAGAAATCGGAGATAGGCATGGAGTACCAAACGCCGTCAATACCCCAGAACATAGGAAGCACTGCCAGCAATGGAAGCAATATGAGCAGTTGGCGTGAAAGAGAGAGGAAGATGCTCACTTTCACCTTTCCAATGCACTGGAAGAAGTTGGTTACCACCATCTGGAAACCAATGACTGGGAAAACAAGCATCACGATACGAATAGCCTTGATGGACATTTTGATGAGGGTGGCATCCGTGGTGAACATCCTCGCACAGAAATAGGGCAAGAACATCGCTATCAACCATCCCGTGACCATCAAAGCCGTGGCAGCGATAATGGAAAGATTGAGCACCCGCAGCAGTCGGTCGATGCGCTGGGCACCATAGTTGTAGCCAGCTATCGGTTGCATACCTTGGTTGATGCCCATCACGAACATCGCAAAGACCATCGCTATACCATTGGCTATGCCGTAGGCACCAACGGACAAGTCACCTCCGAAACGTACGAACTGGTTGTTCATGAAGATGACGATGATGCAAGCGCATACGTTCATCAAGAACGGCGATATACCAATGGCAAGGATATGCTCCACCAGTTTCTTGCGAAGACGGTAGATGCCATGCTTGAAGTGAAGTATCTCATTCTTGTTGCTGAACAGCTTGAACTGCCACATCAATGCCAAGAGCTGCGAGAGGATGGTGGCAATGGCGGCACCTCGTATGCCCCAGTTGAAAACCAAGATGAAAAGAGCATCGAGAATGATGTTCATCACTACGGTAAACATGGTGGCGAACATTGCTTGCCGTGGCTTGCTGGCTGCCCTAAGCAAGGCATTCATGCCAAAGTACATATGGCTTACCACGTTGCCAAGCAAGATGATGACCATATATTCATGGGCGTATGGCAACGTAGCGTCACTTGCTCCGAAGAACTTCAAGATAGGGTCGAGGAATAGTAAGCAGACGATGCTTAGCCCGATACCGATGATGAGGTTCAATGAGATCGTGTTGCCAAGGATGTTCTGGGCAGTGTGATAGTCTTTCTGTCCCAACTTGACACTGATGGCAGTGGACGCACCCACTCCCACGCCAGCCCCAAAGGCTGCGGTGAGGTTCATGAAAGGAAAAGTGATGGCAAGACCAGATATAGCCATGGCGCCAACACCTTGTCCGATGAAGATACGATCTACGATGTTATATAGCGAAGCTGCCGTCATCGCTATCATGGCAGGCAAGGCGTATTGCATCAATAGCTTGCCCACGGGTTTTGTCCCAAGTTCTAATGTTGCTTCTTTATTATCCATTTCTAACAATTATTGCTTGCAAAAGTACAAAAAAATCTTGATACCTTATTTATATTATACTAAAAACTTACTTATTATTTGGTGATTTCATAAGAATGCTGTACTTTTGCATTTTGAAAATCGGGATATTCCGATGATGAACCTATCAAAAATTAAAGACCTCGCATGAAGAGATATATACTCTTGTTGTTCATGATACTAACCACATTCTCGATGTCGGCACATGGTAATCATGCCATGGCAACCGAAATGATTTCTTATCCAGGTGGTAAATGTATGATGTATCGACTTTATCTTAAGGACAAGGACTTGGAACATACTCCTTATTCCCTGTTGGAACCCCAGAAGTTCTTATCGCTTCGTTCCTTGAAGCGTAGGGAACGCCAAGGCATAACGGTTGATGTCTCCGACTTGCCTGTGGCACCAGCTTATTTGCAAGCTGTGGAGAAAGCTGGCATAACGGTGGTGGGCAAGAGCAAATGGAACAATACCTTGCTGGTACGTGTCCATAAGGAGAAAGAATTGCAAAAGTTGGATGGCTTGGACTTCATCTCTGGTATGAAAAAGGTGTTTGTCGCTCCTGATTCCATCAATGAGCGCAAACGTTACAGCTTTCGCAACGAGCTGAACCAATGGGAAGATAGCGGTGCGGAGTTCGGAGCATCGCAAAGTCAGGTCAAGGCAATGAATGGCAACCGTCTTCATCAAGGAGGTTTCCGTGGAAAGGGCATGATGATAGCGGTCTTCGACGGTGGCTTCATGAATGTAGATAAGATACCGGCATTGCATGGCATCAAGTTGGCAGGTGTGAAAGATTTTGTCGTTCCTCGCTCACAAAATGTATTTAAGGAGATGGAGCATGGCACAATGGTATTGTCTACGATGGCAGTCTATTCGCCACATTATTATATAGGTGTGGCTCCAGAGGCAGAATACCTGTTGGTCAGATGTGAGGACGAGCATACGGAGAGCCTTGCCGAGGAAGACTACTGGGCGGAAGCAGCCGAGTATGCGGACAGTTGTGGTGTCGATGTCATCAATTCTTCCTTGGGTTATCATGATTTCGACGATGCTTCCATGAACCATACTTATAGTGAGCAGGACGGTGAGACAGCCCTTATCTCGAGGACGGCATCCATGTGTGCCAACAAGGGAATTGTATGTGTCAACAGTGCTGGCAATGATGGCATGGGCAGTTGGAAGAAAATCAATTTCCCTGCCGATGCCAAGGATATTCTCACCGTGGGAAGTATCAATGAGCATGGCAAGAATGCACCTTTCAGTGCCGTGGGACCTACGGCTGATGGGCGTATCAAGCCAGATGTCATGGCATACGGAAGTCCTACATCCGTGATAACAGGTCGTGGGGCTATCATCAATGACAATGGCACTTCATTCTCCGCACCATTGATTGCTGGCATGGTGGCTTGTTTGTGGCAGGCATTGCCTAAGAAAACAGCTAAGCAAATCATCAAGCTCGTCAAGTTGGCTGGCAATAATCAACGCCATCCCGACAATGTGTATGGCTATGGAGTGCCTGATTTCTGGAAAGCGTACCAAACGGGGAAGCAGGTTAGCTTATAGTTGATAGTTTATAGTTGATAGTTTATAGGGCTTTATTGCTTTAGGAAAAATTGCTATCATCTATCAACTATTAACTATAAACTATTAACTATTAACTATCAATTCCCCCTCTCCTGTTAACTATAAACTCTTAACTATCAACTAAAATAATGGTGCAGCAACATCTCTCATTATATGAACTCAACTCGATGGTACGCGATGCCATCGAATTGGAATTACCCAAGAGCTATTGGGTAGAAGCGGAACTGTCGGAAGCCAGAGAGGCTTATGGTGGGCATTGCTATATGGAACTGATACAGAAAGATGAGCTTTCCAACACTCCTATTGCCAAGGCTCATGCTGCTTGTTGGAGGAACACATGGGTTTATATCCGTCCTCACTTTGAGCGTATCACAGGACAACCTATCCATGCAGGGATGAAAGTCTTGCTAAAGGTACATGCCCAGTTTCATGAGAACTATGGCTTCTCATGGATTGTGGAAGACATGGACCCTACCTATACGATGGGAGACATGGCGAGAAAGCGCATGGAAATCATTAGCACTTTGAAAGAAGAAGGTGTGTTTGAACTCCAGAAAGAACTGGAACTGCCCATGTTTTGTCAGCATATAGCCGTCATATCCAGTGCAACAGCAGCAGGTTATGGCGATTTCTGCAATCAACTTTCAGATAATAGCCTCGGCTTGAAATATCATACTCGCCTCTTTCCTGCAACCATGCAAGGAGAGGGAGTGGAACAAAGCGTGATAGTAGCCTTGGATGCCATCAATGCAGAGTGGGAAAAATGGGATTGTGTGGTCATCATCCGAGGAGGAGGAGCGACAAGCGATCTCTCTGGCTTTGATACATTGGCACTTGCCGAGAATGTGGCAAACTTTCCTTTGCCTATTATTACAGGAATAGGACATGACAGGGATGAGAGTGTACTCGATATGATTTCTTACAAACGAGTGAAGACACCAACGGCTGCTGCTGCTTTCCTGATAGAGCACCTGACCAATACTTATGCTCGGATAGAAGATGCACAGGAAGCCATCGTGAATTGTGTGAAGCGGCGTTTGCAGGTTGAAAGGATGAGACTTGATAAATTATCGGGAAATATCCCAGTCTTGTTTTCGCTTGTCAAGACGCGTCAAACAGCATACTTGGACAGGTTGTTGGACCGCTTGACCGTGAAAGTCAAGAGAATACCGACTGATGGTTTGCAACATTTGTATTTGTTAGAGTCTAAGCTAAAGGAACCTCTTTTGAGGAAAGTGTATCGGGAAAAGCACAGGTTAGAAATGTTGTTGCAAAGGGCAAATGCCCAAGATCCCAAGCGACTCTTGAAACGAGGATATAGCATCACCTTGAAAGATGGAAAGAGCATCAAGGATGCTTCTTTGTTGAAAGATGGTGACGAGATAGAAACCCGATTTGCCAAAGGTAGTAGAAAGTCTGTGGTTAAAACATAACAAGATAAGATAAATATGGAAAAGAAGAACATCAAATATG
>CAKQXI010000118.1 GCA_934281565.1 uncultured Prevotella sp. | reverse complement strand
AAGACTTTGGAAGCAGCTTGGTCTCCTAATGCTGACCAAAGTACAATGGACAAAATGAATGCCAGTGACTTGCAAGTTGCCAATGCAATATTAAGTAATACAGGCAGTGGAATAAACTTGGCAATGGCTCATGCCATGGGGCTTGCTGACATTACGCTTGGCTCTGGCATAGATTATCAACTTGCTAATGACCATAGTTATATGTGGCATGGTGATGAGCTGGTTAGTAATAGTTTTACTGGTAGAAAATTAAACAAGTTAGCCGATGATCATTATATTGCAGTTGTAAAATCAGGTGTTTCTACCACAATTAGTGCTTCAAGCAATGATGTAAGGTATGCTTGGAAAAGTTCTTTGGAATTTAATCCCGCTAGCTCTGAAATACAAAAGAAAATGGCAGTAGCAAAAGACCATAAGATTTATGATTATACACTTGAACTTGGTGATATTTATTATTCTGATGGAGCCCTTACTCATCAAGCAGATAATTTAGCAAGGAATAAGACACCTATTGGCATAGTTGCTTATATCGCAAAAGGTAATGATGATTATTGGGTGGAAAAGAACACTGGCAGTGGACATGGTGGTCATGCCTTGGTGATGTGCTTGAAGACGATAGGTTCAACAAGTCATGGTAGTTTTGGAAACTATTATCAGTGGAGAACCTCAGACACTGATGCAGGACGTCATAAGATTAATTTTAAGCCCGATGAAATAAGAAACTCTGCTAATAAGAGTTATAGTTCTGGTTACCTTGAAACAAACGCGCTTCTTGCTATGAGTGCAACAGAATTCCCAGCTGCAAGCGCAGCTAAACAATATACAGCACTCCCTGCACCTAAAGACAAATCTACTGGTTGGTTCTGGGCTACAGCAGGACAATATTGTGCTGCCATGATGGGATTGGGTGGATGTAAAGATCCTGCTGCTATTCATGCTGTTAATACGAATTCTGATAGTCAGAGTATGGCGACCAAGATAGAAAATGCATTGCTAAAAGTAGGACGTGATAATTGTACAGAATTCTGCCAATCACCCTCTACGAGTGCTCAGCCTTGGACGGCTTCGGAAAATGATGCTTCAGAAGCAATATGTATTTATACAGCTTCTATGAATAATATATTGTTTAATCCACAAAGTGCTTGGAAAACCGATGCCTTTCCTGTTCGTCCTTTCTTAGCTTTTTAGAATGAATTCGTTTCATATATTTGATGTCAATTAAACACGGCGCCCACGGCTCATACTTGTATGACCGTGGGCGCAACTGTTGCTTATATTTTGAAATAATGTTAAATATTTATGTCCGATGGTACGAGTTTAGCTTGAAAGTTGTAACTTTGCGCCCACGATTTAGGTAAATTATTTATAAACAGTTTAATTGGCTCAAAGTTATGAAGCAATTTAATTATTTGATGCTTGCAGGAGCTTTATGTCTTGCTGCTTGCGCTGAACACCCCGATTTACTCGGGGGGGGGGGTAGGACTCTCTGACAATCAGATTTCCTTTAGTACTAACACAGTAAATGGATGGCAAGGGCTCAACGATGGTTCTCGTGCGGCTGTTGCCGTGGGTGAGAATGCTCCCTTAAAAATGGAGAGTTCCCTTGGTCATGCTCTCTACCTTCATCCGATAGAACAAGCTGGTACTTATATTTACAATTCCAAGGATGAGTTGATTACTCGTTCTGGTGCTCCGCTGCCTAATGATGGCAACTTGCTTCGTGTGGTTCATCACGATGCCGGGACACGAGGCGCCAAATACACTGATGCCAGTTTAACCAATGCCTTTGGTGTCAGTGCCGTACTTACTAACACTACCAATAATACATCAAGTTCTTATTTTCAAAATCTCAAGGCAACTCCGAGTGGTGGTTCTTGGGTAACGAGTGAGGCAAAGTATTGGCCTACCGATGGTTCTTTGTCGTTCTATGCTTACTATCCTTATAGCACGGATAGCCATAATATGCTGTCAGAAAATGCAACTGTTGATGTTACCAATGCTAAGACTGTGCATTATGTAGCATCTGCAAATGATGTGGAACATCAGCCAGATTTGATTGTTGCCAATCATCCAAATGTTACTCATGGTTCAAGGGAAGCTCCAAACTCTGTCAGCTTGAATTTCTCTCATGTCTTGACTGCCATCACTTTTGCCGTAGGTTCCGATATGGTTCCCGGTACAGTGAAAAGTATCGCTATCAAAGGAGTAAAGAATGAGGGTGATTTTGATTTGTCAGCTAATACTTGGAAAACAACAAGTTTACAAGGCAATGCTGACTTTGTTATTCCATTGGGAAGTAGTGGTCAAGGTTTGGCGGTCAAAGGACAACAAGATGAAGCATTAACCACAGGTGCTCAAACTTTGATGATGATACCACAGACATTTGATAACAGTTCTAATGCCAAAGTGGAGATTGTATTTAATAAGGATGGAGTAGATAAGACTCTTACTGCTCCCTTGCGTAGTACTCAATGGGATGCAGGTTCTACCATCATCTATAAAGTTTCTACTTCTTCCTTATTGCCAACCCTTACTTTGAACAAAGTTACATTCCCTACGGATTGGAGCAGTCGTGCAGAGTATACTGGCAAATTTAAGTCTGATTATCAAGACAATGACCAGCTTGGATTGTATGTTGTCGCTCCAGATGGCAGGGTGAAAGCAGCTAATGTGCAAGTGACTTGTAAAGGTGGCAAATGGTCTTTCCCTGCAACTCAACCACATATAAATGTTGGTGATAAAGTTTTCGCCTATTATCCTTATAGGTCTAATGGCGATAAAGTTCTTGTGGGTATGCCCAATGCAACCACTCCAGCCAACGTTGGTGACCTAACTTCTGCCCATTCTTTCTTTAAAACTTTAGAGGCAGCTTGGGAACCAGAGGCAAATCAATCTACAGATGCAGGAGTTAATGCCAGTGATTTACAGGTATCAACAGTTTCTTTAGTCAATAATACAGGTAGTGGTATTGACTTGAAGATGGGTCATGCTATGGGCTTGGCTGATATTACATTGGAAAAAGGTCACCATGCACACTTCAAACTTTCCAAAGGTGATAGCTATACTTTTGTTGGAAGCCACCTTGCCAGTAGTACAGTTGATGGTAAGCAACTGTATAAGTTGGCAAAAAATCATTATATCGCTATCGTAAAATCAGGCAAGTCAACAGTATTTAATGTTACGACAGGTACTTGTCTTCCATGGAAAAATTCTCTTTCTTTCCAACCTAATATAGCAGAAATTCAGAAGCAAACGGCTGTTCCAATGGATAATGATCCTACAATATATCCTTATACTCTGGGATTAGGTGATGTTTATTACTCGGATGGTGCTTGCTCTCATCAAGATGATGACTTGGAAGCAGACAAGACTCCAATCGACATTGTTGGATATATAGCAAAAGGTGGTGATGATTATTGGGTGGAGAAGAATACAGGAAGCGGACATGGTGGTCATGCCTTGGTGATGTGTGTAAAGCATATTGGTTCAAAGACTTCTGGCGATTTTGGATCTACTTTTGCATGGAAGAAAACAGTTCCAGAGACAAATCGTCCTTTTATAACAACAATGGACCAAATAAAAGCTTCTTCATCTAATGAGAATGGTTCAGGTTTGATACAAAGCAAAGCTATAAATACTCCAGAATATCCAGCGGCTTATGCTGCGCTACATTACACGGATTTACCTGCTCCAGCAAGTAAGTCTACAGGTTGGTTTTTACCAACAATTGGTCAGTATTATGCGATATGCAAGCAACTTGGTGGAGGAGAAATTGATCAGGTTTGGCCTGCTTTCCCTAATGATGGGAGTAAGGTGATAACTAAAATCCAGCAGACTCTAACTAAAGTAGGGAAAGATAATTACACAGATTTTTATCAAACAGATTATGAAACGGTTTGGTCTTCCTCTTTATATTCAGGAGTATATGCTTGGTATCCTCTTAGTGTGAGTGGAAGTTTAGATTTTTCAGGACACAATACGAATCCTTCATCAGATTATTATCTTCCTTTTCATGAAAGTTGGCGTCCTAATGTCCGCCCATTCTTAGCTTTTTAAGTGAGTTAATTTAACTGTTAATATATTGCTTCATGAGATCCTACCAGCTTGCGTGTTTTAGGCACGAAGTATGGTAGGATTTTTCCCTGCCGAGGAAAGTAAAATTTCCTCGGCAGGAAAATTGAAATCCCTCGGGAGGCAATACAAACTGCCTCCCGAGGGATTTACTTTTCCTATTTTTCCTTGATGTTTTTTCTTTTTAAGAAACTAAAATGGTAGATGTAATCTATTTTAGTGATGCTAACTTTGTAGACATAAAAAACGGATTATTTCTTTTTCCCTTTTTTGTCTTTAGAAAAGTTTTCATCCGAGAAAAGGTTTTGCTGACCAGTCAGCTCATCAATGACTTGCTGCTCACTCTTATCGGCATCGGGGTCGAGGTTCGCTTCCTCATTATCTGATGCACTCACTTCTTCCGAGGGTTCAGGAGTCTCTGGCTCAGGGAAGCGAGTAGGCTCCAGTTCCTTGATGCTGCCAATCTTCCAGATTGTCAAACGCTTGCCTTTCGCCTTGAAGCTCTTTTGGGCAATGAATTGTTCCGCATCGATTTCCTCGGCTGGTCGGATAGCATCGGCACCGCCGTATACCACGTTGATACGAGGGTAGACGGTATCGGTCAGCAAGATGAGCTTGCTGTTAGGGTTCTCGCCGAGGAAGTTTTGGTGGCGCTTGGTGGCATCCATCGTAAAACGCTTGATATATGGATAGTTCTCGTTGTCGGCATCATAGAGGATGGCGGTCCAGACCTTGTGCTCGTCCCATTTCTCCAGTCGGAGGATATTGTCCTCGTAGTGGTTGTTCGGGTCAAAGTTGGTGATGTAGAACTCGCCGTTGTCGAGCACTACCAAGATAGAGTCATCGTCATTGAACTCACCGATGAACTTGCCGTTCTCGTCATAATTGATACGATTGACATCTGGGTCGAACCATACCTTTCTGCCACCAAGGGTACTGTGTCCGTGGCTCTTTAGTCCGATGCGACGGATGGTGCGCTTGGTCAATAGGTTACCCTTTGCAGCACGTCCCTTGATAAGGATGTCGGAAAAGTCTTTCTCCAAGAAGATGCTCTGTCGTTTCTTCGTTAAGTCTGGCTCCATCGTTACCTTGATGATCTCCGCCTCACCGTTAGGGTTTGCCGTGAAGTAGATGACACGGCTGCCTGCCGTTCCTTGAGTGATGTCGTAGAGCTTGTCACGAGTCATGGCGGTAACGTTGAAACGCTTGATGTAGTATTCTCCTTGTTTTCCGTCTCGGTAGACACAGTTGTAGATGGTGCGCTTGTCGTTTTTCTTGAACACCTGTACGTGGAGGATGTTCTTGCCCACGAATATCTTGTCGGCGACCTTGGTCACCTTGAACTTGCCATCCTTATAAAATATAATAATGTCATCGAGGTCGGAGCAGTTGCATACAAACTCGTCTTTCTTCAAGCCAGTTCCCACGAAACCTTCCTGTCGGTTGATGTAGAGTTTCTGATTGGCCTCCACCACCTTGGTCACCTCGATGGTGTCGAAGTTACGGATCTCGGTCTTGCGTGGATGCGCCTTGCCATACTTGTTCTTCAAGAACTCAAACCAGTTGATGGTGACATCAGTCATGTGGGCGAGGTCGTTCTCAATCTCAGCCAATTCCGCCTTGATTTTCATCAATAGCTCGTCAGCCTTGTCCTTGTTGTATTTAAGGATGCGTTGCATCTTGATTTCGAGCAACTTGAGGATGTCGTCACGAGTAATCTCACGGTGGAAAGCATATTCCACCATGTCCTCCGTGTCGGTCTTGACGGTAAAGAGCTTGTCCTTGAAAGGCTCCAGCTTGGAGTCGATGAAAGCAACAACCTCGTCTTGGCTCTTGCTCTGCTCAAACTTGCGTTCCTTGTAGATGCGTTCCTCGATGAAGATGCGTTCAAGGGAAGAGAAGAACAACTGTTCCTCCAGCTCTCCCTTGCGAATCATCAGTTCCTTTCGCAGCAGTCCCATGGTGCGGTCCACACTGTGTCGCAGCACATCGCTGACAGTGAGGAAGCAAGGCTTGTTGTCCTCGATGACACAACAGTTGGGCGAGATGTTGATCTCACAGTCACTGAAAGCATAGAGGGCATCCATGGTCTTGTCGGAGGAAGTGCCGGGAGCCAAGTGAACGAGGATCTCCACGTTTGCCGAGGTAACATCCTCAATCTTACGAGCCTTGATCTTACCTTTCTCCACCGCCTTGGTGATGGAGTCGATGAGTGACGAGGTGGTCTTGCTGAATGGTATCTCGGTGATGACGAGTGTTTTGTTGTCGAGCTTGTCAATCTTGGCACGAACTTTCAACACACCGCCACGCTGTCCGTCGTTGTATTTGCTTACATCGATGGCTCCACCAGTTGGGAAGTCGGGATAAAGGGCAAAGTCCTTGCCCTTTAGGTAATGAATGGCAGCATCACAGAGATCATTGAAGTTATGGGGCAGGACCTTGCTGCTCAAGCCCACGGCAATGCCCTCGGCACCTTGCGCCAAGAGCAAAGGAAACTTGGCAGGGAGCGTGATAGGCTCCTTGTTTCTTCCGTCATAAGAGAGTTGCCAGTCCGTGGTCTTCGGGTTGAAAACCACGTCAAGGGCGAACTTCGAGAGTCTTGCCTCGATATATCGGGGAGCGGCGGCACGGTCACCCGTCAAGATGTTGCCCCAGTTGCCCTGGGTGTCAATCAACAGGTCTTTCTGTCCCATTTGCACGAGGGCATCGCCGATGGAAGCATCACCATGTGGGTGAAACTGCATGGTGTGCCCTACAATGTTCGCCACCTTGTTATAACGACCGTCGTCCATTCTTTTCATGGAGTGGAGGATGCGCCGTTGCACAGGCTTCAGACCATCTTCGATATGAGGAACGGCACGTTCCAAGATTACGTAAGAAGCATAGTCGAGAAACCAGTTCTGGTACATTCCGCTCAGATGGTGTACGGCGGAAGCGTCGAATCGGTTCACTGGCTTGTAATCGGAATGTTTCTCGGTGGAAGTTTCTTCGGAAGAAGCATCCTCGTTCTTCCCAGAATTTACTGAATCGGAAGAAACTCCCTCTTGAAGTCCGTCTTTGTCTTTGATTTCGTCGCTCATAGATAGCTTTTAATACTAATTTTGATAATTTATGGCAAAAATACAAAGAAAATTCGAGAAAAAGGCGTATCTTTGCCGAAAATTTGAAAATTTTAGAATTATCATGGCACAAGAAGATGTTTTTAAGAAGATTGTAAGCCATTGCAAGGAATATGGCTTCGTGTTTCCAAGTAGCGAAATTTATGATGGTTTGGCAGCCGTTTACGACTATGGTCAGAACGGTGTCG
>CAKQXI010000117.1 GCA_934281565.1 uncultured Prevotella sp. | reverse complement strand
AGTGAATACTTTGGTTAAACGTTTCTTCACCCTATTTATATCAGAAATGTCCCAATGCTTCTTTCCATGCTGCATAGGCTTCCAGATATGCCTCCCTGTCATGCGCATTAGGTTCGATAACCGCCAATTTCTTCAGTGAAGCGAAAGCCTCGTCATGGTTCTTGTAGATACCAGCGCCGATACCAGCACCCTTGGCTGCACCAGCACTTCCGTCAGTCTCATAAAGTTCGATGGTCGCACCACTTACCCCTGCCAATGTGTCACGGAACAATGGACTCAAGAACATATTGGCTTTTCCTGCGTGTATTTTTTTGATGTCCATACCCATCTGCTGCATGATTTCCATGCCATAGCAGAAGCTGAACACAATGCCCTCTTGGGCTGCACGGACGATATGGGCACGATTGTGCTTGTTAAAGTTGATGCCACGGATGGAGCACCCTACTTCCTTGTTCTCCAATACTCGCTCCGCACCATTTCCAAATGGGATAATCTTCACTCCTTCGCTACCAATAGGCACGCTCGTTGCAAGGTCGTTCATATCGGCATAGCTTACATCTGGGGTGATGTTACGGTGAACCCAAGCATTCAAGATACCTGTTCCATTGATGCAGAGCAAGACACCCAGACGGTCCAGCTCCTTGGTATAGTTGGCATGCGCAAAGGTATTGACACGGCTCTTTGGGTCGTAGTTGACCTCACCAAGTACACCATAGACTACGCCAGATGTTCCTGCCGTACTTGCAATCTCACCCGGATTGAACACATTGAGGCTGACAGCATTGTTAGGTTGGTCACCTGCACGATAAGAGATAGGAGTGCCCTCTTTCAAGCCAAGTTCCTCCGCAGCAGCCTTGCTTACCACGCTCTGCACGGAGAAAGTAGGTACGACATCGGCTATCATGCTCTCGTCAAACCCGAAGTAATCCAATAAGAACTTAGCTGGCTTCTTGGCTGTAAAGTCCCACATCATGCCCTCTGACAAACCACTGATGGTCGTCTTCACTTCACCAGACAGTTTCATTGCCAAATAGTCACCGGGCAGCATAATCTTGTCTATCTGGTCAAAGATTTCAGGCTCATTCTCCTTGACCCAAGCCAGCTTGGAGGCGGTAAAATTACCCGGGGAGTTCAACAAGTTCTTCAAGCATAAGTCCTCTCCCAAGTCATGGAAAGCCTTCTCGCCGTAAGGCACGGCACGGGAGTCACACCAAATGATGCTTGGTCTAAGCACTCGCTGGTTCTTATCGACACATACAAGTCCGTGCATCTGGTAAGAAATACCAATCGCAAGTATGTCCTCACCCTTTGCACCAGTCTCTGCCATGATTTTCTTGAGCGATAACTTTGCATTCTCCCACCACATCTGAGGGGCTTGTTCTGCCCAGCCAGCTTTTATAGCCGTGATAGGTGCCTCATGGTCTGGATAAAATGCAGAAGCAGCTATCTCACCATTGTCAATGTCTGTAAGCGATGCCTTTACGGAACTGGAGCCGACATCGAAGCCCAATAAGTATCTTCTTGCCATAAGTTTATTCGTTTAGAATGATTTTATATATAATACGAACAAACTAAAGATTTCCCCTATGTTTCTCCTTTAAAAATTATGAGAAAAGCGACAAGGAGGTATCCTTGTCCTCACCTTTCAAGCCTTGGTTGTTATCTTGGGAGGCATCGGTGAACTTGATCATGATTTGTTCCGCTTCCTTTGAATGGCAGTTCAGTCGATAGACACCATGCCCCTCTCCTTTCTCTATCAAAGAGTCCTTTCTCTTGGAGTTTTTGATGAGGAACTGGGAAACATACGCATGGACTTCCTTATAATTCAATGGCGTGAACATCGAATTACAAGAATTAAACACATGGCGTGCAATGCGATCAGCCTTAAGTCCATTATGCCCTGCAAGCGCCAATATACGGAATATCTCTTGATCCAAATTCTTCATAAACAAAAAAGAGCCGCGACCTCCCAAGAATGAATGTCGCGGCTCTTTGTAAATTCTTATTTAAGCGAGGGCAACCTTATTGTCCTCATCTTTAATCTTACCCTCTTTGAAGAGCCATCCGATACCAAGGATAACTTCCTCCTCAGCAATGTTTGCAGTCTTGGCAATTTCTGCTACAGAAAGAGCTTGTCCTGCCGCTGCCAATGCTTGGTAAACATCACCAGCCTTAAAACCTGCATTCTCAGCATTCAAAGCGAGAACTGCTTTCTTTGCAGCTGGAGCCTTCTTGGCTGGAGCTTTCTTTGCTGCTACTTTCTTAGGTGCAGCTTTTGTTGTTGCTTTCTTTTCTACCATGTTTTAAGTAAATAATTTGTGTTGCTAGGTATTAAGATCTATCACCTATATCTTTTATTATCTGCTGCAAAAATAATACAAATTATTCACTTTTACGAATTATTTGCAAAAAATCTTGTTAGATTGTAAGAAAAGCGTGGCATTTCTTGATATACGTCAAGGAATGCCACGCTCCATGTATGTAAAAGGACAAAGGATAGACCTTTATAGCCTTTCTTGTGTTGTTAGTCCTTTATGTCAAGTTTTATTTCCAACTCATCCAATTGCTTTGGATCCAACGCCGATGGTGCATCGAGCATGACATCACGACCAGAGTTGTTCTTAGGGAACGCAATGCAATCACGGATGCTATCAAGTCCTGCCATGATGCTGACAAAGCGGTCAAGACCGAACGCAAGACCTGCATGAGGTGGTGCTCCATACTTGAAGGCATTCATCAAGAAACCGAACTGGGCTTCAGCACGCTCTGGTGTAAACCCAAGGACCTCAAACATCTTCTCTTGCAACTTGGTGTCGTGGATACGCAAAGAACCACCGCCAACTTCGATACCATTGCATACAAAGTCGTAAGCCTTGGCACGAACTTGCTCTGGATGCTCGTCCAACAAAGGAATGTCATCTGGGTTAGGCATGGTGAATGGATGGTGGGTTGCCATCAAGCGTTGTTCTTCATCACTCCACTCAAACAATGGGAAGTCGATAATCCACAAGCACTTGAACACATTCTTGTCACGAAGTCCTAAGCGGTCACCCATCTCCAAGCGCAAAGAGCAAAGTTGGATACGAGTCTTGTTGGCATTGTCACCGCTCAATATCAATATGAGGTCACCGTCCTTGGCTCCCATCACTTCCTTTATCTCTGCCAATACTTCTGGAGAATAGAACTTGTCGATGCTACTCTTTACTGTGCCATCGGCATTGTACTTGATAAATACCAATCCCTTGGCACCAACCTGTGGGCGTTTTACGAAGTCGGTCAATTCATTGAGCTGCTTACGGCTATAATCAGCACAACCCGGTACGCAGATACCACCGATGTACTTGGCTTCATCGAAAACAGAGAACTCACCCTTGCCTGTGAAAGCATCCTTCAACTCCACGAACTCCATGCCGAAACGCAAGTCTGGCTTATCGCTACCGAAACGCTTCATAGCTTCATGCCATGTCATCTGCTGCAGCTTAGGCAACTCTACGCCACGGATTTCCTTGAACAGATGGCGAGCCATATCCTCAAACAAGTTAATCACATCATCTTGGTCTACGAAGCTCATCTCACAGTCTATCTGCGTGAACTCTGGCTGACGGTCAGCACGCAAGTCTTCGTCACGGAAGCACTTGGCAATCTGGAAATAACGGTCGAAGCCAGCTACCATCAAGAGCTGCTTCAAAGTTTGTGGACTTTGTGGAAGCGCATAGAACTGTCCTGGGTTCATGCGAGAAGGAACCACGAAGTCACGTGCTCCCTCTGGAGTGCTACCAATCAATATAGGAGTCTCTACTTCCATGAAGTTCTGGTTGTCCAAGAAATTGCGGATCAAGATTGTCATACGGTGACGAAGTTCCAAGTTCTTGCGAACGCTTGGACGACGTAAGTCAAGATAACGATACTTCATGCGAATGTCATCGCCACCATCAGTATTATCTTCGATAGTGAAAGGAGGTGTCATACTCTCTGAGAGAATATTCAATTCTTTCACAAGGATTTCAATATCGCCAGTATCCATCTTAGGGTTCTTGCTCTGTCGCTCGCTCACTACACCCTTGACCTGAATACAATATTCACGCCCTAATTTGTTGGCTGCTTCACACAAGTCCTTGTCATCTGCCTCGTTGAAGACCAATTGTGTAATGCCATAACGGTCGCGCAAATCGACAAATGTCATACCGCCCATCTTTCTGGAGCGTTGTACCCATCCAGCAAGAGTCACTTCCTTGCCAGTATCGGAGAGACGAAGCTCCCCACAAGTATTGCTTCTATACATATTATATATATAAGATTGATTTTACAGTATGCAAAAGTACAATAAATTCATGGAAAGAACAAAAAAAAACGTGAAAATGTTATATAAATAGCATTTCCACATTTAAAATCATAGGACGGTACCCACGTCAACGCTTTCCTCTCCTAAACTTTTGGAAGGCTTGGCGATGGAACTTTTCTTCTGCCTTGATGATGCTCAACACTTTGCTTGCTGGCAATATCAGCATGAAACGCTGGTGGTATTCTTGCTGCAACTGCTTCATTTCTATGTCTATCTCGTCTTGCTTCCTGATGGCTTCCGCACAAGCATCTTCATCACGGGGATTGACGTGATGGTAACGGCGCATCTCGTCAAAGAGCATCCTCATCTTCTTCATCATCTGTTCGTAAACAGGAAAGAACTTGGCTGCCTCGTCTGGCTTAAGACCTGCGTTCATGGTAATGAATTGCTCCATGTCCGCCTGAAACTTCTTCGGGTCGAATGGCGGACGGTTCTTGTGACCATCGGCGTGGACAGTACAGATGCTTATGGTCATCAAGAGTACCAATACCCAAAATCTCATTAGTTTATTTTGTCTCATATCGTTTCATTTTCTGTTATTTTCCTTGCACTTAGTTCTCTGCCAAGAGTGAAGCATAGATGTCTTGATTGTCTGTCATGGTATAGTCTACCATTTCATCAAAAGTACCATAATAGCCAGAAGTCGATGAGTGTTCTACATTCTCCGAGCTTTCGGCATGGGCTACTTGCTCTACGCCTGCATGGGATGTATGTTGCATGACATACAGCGTACCAGTCGCCATGCAAGCTACCACTCCTATCACTGCGGCAATCTTGCGCAATGGCAAGCGATGCCACAATGAGATCCTTACGACACGTGCTTGCTGTTCTGGCAACTGTTGCATCAGTTGGTCAGCGAAAGTGTCGAAATATCCTTCTGGTACGGTGAAGTGGTTCTCCGTGCCAAACTTATTGATTAATTTCTGTTCTTCCTTTATCATTCCTTTGTTCCTTTCTTGTTATTGATAAGACGTATCTGACAACAAAAGGTTTAATCATATAGCTTAAAATATTCTGTTATTTTTTTCACGGCGAGATGATAGGAAGCCTTGAGTGCTCCTTCCGAGGTATTGAGTATCTTGCTGATTTCCGAATATTTCATGTCATCGAAATACTTCATGGTGAATACAGTTCGCTGTACTTCTGGAAGCGTTGCCACCGCTTGTTGCAGCAAGGCTTGTGTCTCGTCACCATCAAAATATTCATCAGCCATTAGCTTGTTGGCTACTCCTAAGTTCTCGTCCGCACTGACATTCTCTGCAGCCTTTCGCTTTCTTAGCAAGTCAAGTGCCTCATTGATGGCGATGCGATGGAGCCAAGTACTGATGCTCGACTTTCCTTGGAACGTGCCAAGACCTTGCCATGCCTTGATGAATGTATTTTGCAAGACATCATTGGCATCTTCATGAGACAATACGATATGGCGGATTTTCCAATATAGTTGTTCACTATACTGGCGAACTAAAGCCGAATAGCCCTCTCTTTGGGTCTTTGGTTCAGAAAGCAATAACAATAGTTCTTTGTCACTCATCTAAAATGCTCGTTGATGAAACTATATATAACACGGTCGTAACCATATACATCGGCATACTCCTCTATCATGGAACCGTCACCGTGAGCCATGGGATAAAGGGTAAAATAAGTGATATAAAGCGGTATAAGTGGTTCTACTTTTATCGAACCTATCACCATGCTCTTGTCGGCAAGCGAGTCGGCAGTCATCGAGTATCTTATCTTGTCCAATATACGCTCATCCTTGTCCTCAAGCATGAATTTAGCCAACTCGTATGGTTCCTCTACTCGCACACAGCCATGTGATACTCCACGGTCGGTACGGCTGAATACTCCCTTGCTTGAGGTATCATGGAGATAGACGGAGAAATTGTTGTCAAACCTAAAGATAATTCTTCCAAGGCTGTTGCCCTTGCCTCCTCGTTGTACTACGGCAAATCCCGGAGTCTCCAACATATCTCGGCTTACTTTATAGAAAGCTACTTCCTTGCCTGTCTTCCTGTCTACCACATAGAAGTTTCGACTGTCAAAGTAACGTTTGTTGCCTATATGCTTGATGATGTCTTTCTTGACGATGCTACGCGGGATAAACCATTTGGGATTTACATCCATCCGTTTGACACGGCTTGTGAGCAATGGTGTCTTGGTCTCAAAGCTGCCACACCCTATTCTCATGGTCAACGTATCGTGACGGTCTATTGCCATCAAATGAAATGAAGGTATGTTGACAATGACATATTTGTTATGTTTCTGTGGATAGTCGTATAGTCTCCATCTGCAACGCTCCATGTTGCAGAGTATCTTGGCTTTCATTGCTCCAGACAATCCCGGCTTTTGAAGTTCTTGCTTTAGCTCATGGTAAAACTTACTCTTAGGTTGGATTTCCTGCAAGAAAGTAACCAGTGAGTCCACGTTGCTTGTCTTGTGTATGGCAGTGTGATAGAAATTCCTGTTGGTGTGCTCCATGTCAATGTCGAACAGTCCACGATAGCGTACAAGGCGCTTGATAGAATCATTTTGATTTGTATCCAACGAGTCTAAGCGATTAAAGGTAAACGTAGGGTTCATATACCCGAACCGTTGTCCTGTGGCATAGCGCAAGTATGCCTTGGTGAGCCGATATTCCAACCGGGCCAATACTTGGTTGATGTCATTGGCTTCAAAATCAAGATGGCGAACTGTATACAAGTCTTTTTCTATTTGCTCTACGAAGAAACGCCTCGTAGAGAAGCCAAGTTCTTTCACTCCTTTCAAATAGCTGACCAAAGTATCAGCCCTATCATCTATGCCCATTCGGTCTATCCATAGCCACCGTCTGTTGTTCATATAGTAACTACGAGTATGAGAGTCGGCGGTAAGGTCGCCATGGTCATTGCGTATCAAGCTGTCTATTTGGTCTCTAATTCGTTGTGAATTAATAGAATAAGCTTCATCCGCTATAGTTGCGAATGAAGCTAAAGTTGTGTTATTATTAGAGTTTGCTACTCTTTCATGGCACCCACATAGAGTGAGCGTACACATCAAGAGTGCCAATATTTGTCGTTTAATACCCATGTCTAAAATTACATGATACCATCGGCACGCAATTTCTGCTGCCATTTCCAAGCCGAAGCCAA
>CAKQXI010000116.1 GCA_934281565.1 uncultured Prevotella sp. | reverse complement strand
GTACAGGGAGCTATCGCACAATAGATGGTCATTTCTTCGTACCAGATTCAACGGTGTGCGTGGCATTCCTTACGCCTCGCTTCTCGGCTACAAATACAGGGCAAGGTTCTGCTTTGTTCCAGCATTTGAATGAACTGATAGATGAGTTTGCTGTGTCTGCCCCGGATGTGCATATCAGCTATCATGGCACGCCTGCGAGTGGATTCTACAATGCAACAACTATCAAGCACGACTTGATGGGAACCGTCGGAGGCTCATTGCTCTTGGTTCTCTTGTTTTTGCTCGTTTGTTTCCGTCGCTGGAATACAATCCCCTTGTTGCTGCTGCCAGTAGCGTTTGGAACGCTCTTTGGCTTAACGATGATGTATTTCATCAAGGGGCAATTCTCGTTGTTAGCTCTCGGTATTGGCGCAATAATCCTCGGCGTAGCTTTGAGTTATGTGCTTCATATATTGACACATCATGAGTATGTGAGCGACCCAGAACAGTTGCTCCGTGACCAAGTGAAGCCCGTATGCTTGGGTTGTTTGACTACGATAGGCTCGTTTGTGGGACTTATCTTTGTCAATACCTCCTTGCTTCAGGACTTTGGCTTGTTCGCAGCTTTTGCCATAGCAGGTACAACGATGTTCAGCTTGACATTCTTGCCTCAATTCTTGGGAGCGGAAAACAAGCGGAGAAACAATCGTTTATTTGCTGTTATCGACCGTATCAACGCTTATCCATTCCACCACAAGAAGCCCTTGTTGGCAGTGATTGGGGCTATCGTAGTGGTGTGCATCGGATGTTACGCTATCAAGGGAACCCAGTTTGACGCAGATATGCACAATCTCGGTTATGAGGCAGAGAATACTACTTATTCAGAAAATCTGCTTCGCGAGAAAACTTATACGGGAGACAAACAGAAATATTTCGCTGCTTCTGGCAAAACTATGGAGGAGGCAATGGAGAATTTCTCCGTATTGGAGCATAAGCTCGACTCTCTGAAGAACTTGGGCTTGGTGAAAAGCTATACACATACTGACAAGATATTTGTGCCATTACGAGTGCAACAACAAAGAATCAATGCTTGGAAAAGGTTCTGGACAGCCAAGCGCTTGGAGCGCATTCATAGTCTTATCAATGAAACTGCGCCTCAGGCAGGTATGCGCCCAGAGGCATTCGATTCATTCTTCGATTGTGCTACGGCAGATTATCAGCCTGATGCACTCTACAAGGCAGGAATTATCCCTGAGGGATACCAGTCTACGTTGATGGAGCAATCCTATAATGGGGAATATCTGTGCTTTACCTCGGTGCGCTGTGCCAATGATACGGTTCATAGCAAGAATAGTGACTATTATCGCATTTGTGATGCCATAGCCAATGTCCCTCATCTGATGGTGCTCGATACCTATTATTATACGAGAGATACATTGGTGAGCATGAACGAAGACTTTAATGTCTTGCAATGGGTATCTATGGCATTTGTGTTCATTGTGCTTTTCGTAAGCCTCGGTTTCGACATCAAGAAGACGCTGCTTGCTTTCATGCCAATCTTGCTGAGTTGGTTGATTGTGCTTGGAGCAATGGGATTGTTCGGAGTGAAGTTTAATTTGATAAATATCATTATCTCTACTTTCATCTTTGGCATAGGTGTCGATTACAGTATCTTTGTGATGAATGGACTGGTAGGAAGCGAAAAAGACAATCGTTTGTTGGCTTATCATAAGACTGCGATATTCTTCAGTGCAGTCATCTTGATAACGACAGTCAGCTCAATGCTTTTCGCCCAGCATCCAGCTATCCGTTCCGTGGGATTTTCTACGTTGGTAGGATTGGTATCGGCCGTCGTGTTGTCGTATGTGATGCAACCTGCGGTTTGGGAATGGATGAATAGAAAGAATAAGAAACTATGAAATATGATGTAATCATTATCGGTAGTGGACTCGGAGGACTGGAATGTGGCTATATCTTAGCTCGGAACGGTAAGCGAGTGCTTGTCTTGGAGCAAGGAACGCTACCGGGAGGATGTATGCAGAGTTATCGTCGCAGAGAACATACTTTTGATACAGGCTTCCATTATGTGGGCGGACTTGGCGAAGGACAGTCTCTATATACAGCTTTCAAGTATCTGGGACTTATGGACTTGCCGTGGCATCAGCTTGATGAGGATGGCTTCGACAAGGTAAGCGTTGATGGGCGTACTTTCGCTCTGGCACAAGGATATGACAGATTTGTGGAGCGATTGACACAAGATTTCCCTTGCGAGCAAGCAGGTTTGCAGCATTATGCCAATCTGTTGAAGAATTCGGCATCGGAGCAATTAGCATCTCTTTCTCCTGTGGCTTTTCAGCCAGATCATATGGAAACGTCGATGGCTACTGGTGCTTGGGAGTTCTTGGAAAAGAACTTCCACGACTCGACACTTAGAAATGTACTGAGTGGTACTTCCTTGAAGATGGAACTTCGCCGAGAAACACTTTCTCTGTTTAGTTTCCTGCATGGCAATAGCAGTTATATAGAGAGCAGTTGGAGATTGAAAGGCGATGGTGCGCTGATTGTAGATAAGTTAGTAACGGGCATCCGTGAACAGGGTGGTGAAATCGTTTGCCGTGCTAAGGTAGATGAGTTGGTAGAAAAGGACGGAAAGTTAGTTTCTGCTGTTTGCGCCAATGGTGAAAGGTATGAAGCCGACTTGTTTATCAGCGACATCCATCCCTCCCAAACTTGTGACTTGGTAAAGGAAAGTAGCAAGATGAAGCGAGTTTATCGCCGACGTATCAAGGGTGTGGAAAATACGTTTGGAATGTTTACGGTATCGTTGACTTTTCCGCCAAATACGTTACGCTATTTCAATTACAACCAATATATTTATGACAAGTCTGATGTATGGGAAGTTCATGAGAACAAATCTGATGGCGTAGCTGGTGTGTTGGTAAGTTGCAGAGTGCCAGAGGATGGAAGTGAATATACGCAGCAAGTGGATATACTTACTCCGATGCCTTGGACTCGTTGTGAAACTTGGACTGGTACGAGGATAGGGCATCGTGGCACGGAATATGAGGAAATCAAAGAGCGTATGGCTGATGAATGCATTGCTTTAGCCGAGCGTTTCTTCCCCGAAATCAAGAGTTATTCTTGTCGATATACTTCTACACCGCTCACATGGCACGATTATACCCTTGTTCCCCAAGGTAGTGCCTATGGTATGCGCAAGGATTATCGCAATCCTTTGATGACGATACTTTCGCCTCGAACTCCAATTCCAAACCTGTTGCTCACAGGGCAAAACTTGATGTTACATGGAGTGCATGGAGTGACGATGACAGCTTTCTTTACTTGTGCGGATGTGTTAGGAAAAGAGACTGTCTGGAAAATCATCGGGGATGAGTAAGTATAATTTAGTATATAACAAATAATAAGATAAAAAAATGACACAGAAAAAGTATGCTTTAGTAACAGGAGGTAGCCGTGGCATAGGTCGTGCTGTTAGTATCAAACTTGCCACGATGGGCTACAATATACTCATTAACTATGTGAGCAATGCCGATGAGGCGGAGAAAACCTTACAAATGGTTCGTCAGGCAGGCAGCGATGGTGAAGTGATGCAGTTTGATGTAGCTAAGCAGGAACAAGTGAAAACTGCAATAGAGTCATGGACAGCCAGTCATCCTGAAGAATATATAGAAGTTTTGGTAAACAACGCTGGTATTCGACGCGATGGACTGATGGTGTTTATGCCAGAAACAGATTGGCATAGTGTGCTTGATACCACACTTACTGGTTTCTATCATGTAACACAAGCCTTGCTGCAACCCATGTTGATACACAAATTTGGTCGTATCATCAATGTTGCCAGTGTGAGCGGATTGAAAGGATTGCCAGGTCAGACTAATTATTCCGCAGCTAAGGGCGGTATCATTGCTGCTACCAAAGCCTTGGCTCAGGAGGTAGCACGAAAGAAAGTAACAGTGAATGCAGTAGCTCCGGGCTTTATAGAGACGGACATGACAGAGGGTCTTGATGTGGCAACATTGAAGAAGATGATTCCAACACAACGTTTTGGTACTCCTGATGAGGTAGCTGAGTTGGTGGGATTTCTCGCTTCTCCGAATGCGGGATATATTACAGGTGAGGTGATTTCTATCAATGGTGGACTTTATACATAAAAAATATAAAAAAGAATAACAGATGAAAAGGATATTAACTCTATTTATTGCAGTTGTGTTTGCTTGCATTGGCATCCATGCACAACAAGCAGAATTAAGAAAGGCAGCTATCAATCGATATAAGAATGCAAGTACATTGACAGCTCACGTAACATTGACTCGACACAATGCTGCCTTGACTCAAGATGCTGTGACCAAAGGCTATTTCTACTATAAAAAGCCTAATTCTGAAAGCATGGTGTTCAAGAGTACGAAAGATATGTTGCTGGCGGTAGGAAATACTTATACTATGGTGAAAGGTGGCAAACAGCGTGTTACCAAAGCCAATGGCACTGGTAATAATCCTTTCGAGGTGTTGCGTGATATTTTCACCAATCTCTTTACGGCAGATAGCAATGCTAAACTTACCAATATGGCTACTGTCAAGATGCAGAAGCAAGGCCATACTTGCACAATGACTATTATGCCTAATGTGGCAAATGCCAAGGCGAAGCGCAGGATGATGTACATTTCTTGTGTCGTAACTATTGACATGAAATCTGCTGAAATACATAGTCTTCGCATCAATGAACGTGGGGGCAATTATACTCAATATGATTTCTCTAATTATGTAATCAACGCTGATGTAAACAACAATGTGTTTAGTACCCAAATCGTGAAGAAATAAAGGCTCTATACGATGATATATAAAAAGGGAGAAAGGCTTATTGTCTTTCTCCTTTTTGCCTATATTCCCTTGGCGACATACCTAATTCTCTCTTTACATATTTGCCGAAAAAAGAAAGGTTGTCGAACCCCGTTTCTGTAGCTATCTCCTTGATAGTCTTGTCAGAGGAAAGGAGCATCTGCTTGATATAACTAAGGGTAACATAATTGACTATCTCGGATGTAGTCTTGCCTGTTTGTTTCTTACAGATAGAGGAGAGGTACTTAGGTGTGATACAGAGTTTGTCGGCATAATAAGACACTTCGTGACGACGAGGTGATTCGGTAGATACTAAGCTGATGAAACGCTTGAACAGGACTTCACTTGATGATGAGGAATAGCTATACAGCTCTCCGTTAAGTTGTAATTTCGGAGCAAGAATATCATAAAACTCATATATCAGCGATTGTAACAGCAATTTGAAAGACTGCTTGTGATGGGGCAAGTTAGTAAGTGTAAGTTTGTGCTTGAGCATTTGGTGAGTTACCAAGAAACCTTCTACTTCTTGTTCGCTAAGTGAGATAACAGGAAATTTTCTAACGCTTAGTCCTGCTTCCCAGAAATTGCCAGATAAGTTAAAGATGCTCTGGAAGTAAGTTGGCGACAAAAGCATACCAAGGCACTTGAAGTCACAGCTTACCATCACGTTTTCGATGAATTGGTTAGGATGTCCGAAAACAATATCATGTTTCTTGAATTCATATTCTTTTCCTTCTATTGTAGCGGAACCTCTACCTTCAAGGCATATTATGGAGATATAGGCTTCAGTATGTATTTTCTTGATTGGAATGTTGCCAAGCTCATCGAATACGGTAATATCTTTCTCTGTCAGTGATTCCCAGATAGATTTATTCTTTTCTTCCGATAATACAGTGTATTTGTCATTTTTGTTGTTTATTTCCATCTACGATTTAATTTTTCTACAAAAGTACAATTTTTCTTTCTTGCTTTATAGTTTTTTTCTTCATTTAACATTCTTTGTAGTCTTGTTGGTAACAAATGTTATCTTTTGGCTACTAAAAAAGCCGTACTTTTACCTCACCATTCAAAAGTGTTGTTTTGGATGGACAGTGATTAAAACAAAATTAAAAGAAAGGAAAAGAGTTATGAATGAGAACAAGATGTTTTGTTTCCAATGTCAGGAGACGGCTAAGGGAACAGGGTGTACTGTTAAGGGTGTTTGCGGTAAATTGCCACAGACAAGTATGTATATGGACCTTTTGTTGGCAGTAGTGAGAGCTGTGGGAACAATAGCGGATACAATGAAGGAAAAGGTTTGCGCCAAAGACTCTATTGGGCATGAATGTCACAAGAATGTTGGAGCTTTCATTACTGATGCGCTTTTCTCAACTATCACCAATGCTAATTTTGATGATGATAGCATCAAGCACCGTATCAAGGAAGGTCTGAAACTTCGTAACCAACTGATGGAAAAGGCAAAAGAGGCAGGTGTCAAGTTACCTGATTATCCAGAGTTCCATCTGAATTGTGAGGATGGAGCATGTAGTTTGCAAGCGAAGCAACTTGGTGTGCTAAGATATGCCAGTGCGGATATTCGCTCGCTCAAAGAGCTTACGATGTATGGATTGAAAGGTATGGCTGCTTACTACGAGCATGCTGCAAGACTCGGATATGAAGATGAACGTATCATTGACTTTATGTGCCATGCCTTGGCGATGATAACGAAGCCTGATGTAGAAGTAGACGAACTTGTGAACTTGGTTCTTGATACAGGTAAGACAGGTGTGGATGTGATGGCTTTGCTCGATAAGGCAAATACTTCGGTATATGGCAATCCTGAAATGACAAAGGTGAATATCGGAGTGGGAAAGAAGCCCGGTATCTTGATTAGTGGTCATGACTTGCATGACATAGAAGATCTCTTGCGCCAGACGGAAGGAACAGGCATTGATATTTACACGCATAGTGAGATGTTGCCTGCTCATTATTATCCAAAATTGAAGCAATATCGACATCTTGTTGGTAATTATGGCAATGCTTGGTGGAAACAGAAAGAGGAGTTCGAGCAGTTCCATGGTCCGATAATCTTTACAACCAACTGTATTGTGCCTCCTTTGGCAAATGCTTCTTACAAAAATCGTGTGTTCACGCTCAATTCTACAGGGTATCCCGGTTGGAAGCATATTCCAACAGGTAAAGATGGACACAAGGATTTCTCTGAGGTAATAGCGATGGCAAAGACTTGTGAACCTCCTACCGAACTGGAGCATGGAGAGATTATTGGTGGCTTTGCCCATGCACAAGTCTTTGCGTTAGCAGATAAGATTGTAGAAGCAGTAAAGAGTGGAGCTATCAAGAAGTTTGTGGTGATGAGTGGCTGTGATGGAAGAATGAGGAGTCGTGAATACTATGCTGATTTCGCAAAGGCTCTGCCACATGATACCGTCATCTTGACGTCTGGATGTGCCAAGTATCGGTATATTAAGTTGCCTTTGGGCGACATCAATGGCATTCCTCGTGTGCTCGATGCGGGTCAATGTAATGATAGTTATTCTTTGGCATTGGTAGCGATGAAATTGAAAGAAATTCTCAAGGCTAACGATATTAATGATCTTCCGATAGTATTCAATATTGCATGGTATGAGCAGAAAGCAGTCATCGTTTTGCTCGCTTTGTTAAGCCTTGGCATCAAGAATATCC
>CAKQXI010000115.1 GCA_934281565.1 uncultured Prevotella sp. | reverse complement strand
ATGCAATAACTTGCTCTTTGGAGGCGGCGCGCCTCCAGCCGCATGGCAAACCTCTGCGGTGTTTTTCATAGTCTTAGAGCTTGCGCTCCACCGAAGAATGTTGCACTTCTATTTGGAAATCGCAGTCCGTCCCCACAGGTTTCACGCATAGCACCGACTTTCGGGTTTACCTTTTATAATAATAATGAGTGCTATCCATGAAACCTGTGGGAAACGAATTAGAGTTGTTGTAAGTATCTGTCTGCTTCTATGGCAGCCATGGCTCCAGCACCGGCAGCCACGATGCCTTGGCGGTATGTCGGGTCAGCGACATC
Source organism: uncultured Prevotella sp. (assembly GCA_934281565.1). Classification (GTDB taxonomy): domain Bacteria; phylum Bacteroidota; class Bacteroidia; order Bacteroidales; family Bacteroidaceae; genus Prevotella. The sequence goes on along the minus strand of CAKQXI010000115.1, from coordinate 7,362 downwards.
GCCTGCCGCAAAGATGCCAGGGAGATTGGTGCTCGTCGTGCCCGGGAGGGTCTTGATGAACCCTTGCTCGTCCAAGTCTATGTAATCCTTGAACAAGTCTGTGTTTGGCTGATGACCGATGGCAAGGAAGAAGCCGTCGATGGCAATGTCGAAAGTTTCTTCGTTAGGCTCGCCCTTGTGACGGACGAGATGCGCTCCCTCCACACCGTTCTCTCCAAAGAGTCCCACGGTGTTGGTCTCGAACAAGATCTCAATGTTCTCCTTAGCCTTTACTCGTCGTTGCATGATCTCCGCCGCACGTAGGTAGGGCTTTCTGACAATCATGTATACTTTCTTAGCCAAGCCAGAGAGGTACATGGCTTCCTCACAAGCTGTGTCACCACCGCCAACTACGGCGACAACACGTTTGCGATAGAAGAAACCGTCACAGGTGGCACAGGCGGAAACGCCCTGTCCACGGTATTTCTCCTCGTCTTCCAAGCCCAGATACTTGGCTGATGCACCCGTGGCGATGATGACGGTATCAGCCTCAATCTCGATGCCTCGCTCATCGGTGAGGTGGTAAGGACGGGAGCTGAAGTCGACTTTTGTGATGCTGCCGTCACGTACCTCTGTCCCGAAGCGTACCGCTTGCTCACGAAAATCCATCATCATCTGGTTGCCGTCCACACCGTTAGGGTAGCCGGGGAAGTTTTCAACGATGGTTGTGGTGGTCAGTTGACCGCCAGGTTGCAAACCAGCATAGAGCACAGGTTGCAAGTTGGCTCTACTGGCATAGATGGCAGCCGTGTATCCTGCAGGACCGCTGCCAATAATGATAGTCTTTAATTTTTCCATATTCATTCTTTTATTTATTGTGAGGTTGTTTCTTCTTTTTGAGTCCGAACAAGTCACGCCAGCCATTGAAGTCTCGTTTCATGATGACACCGATGCCTTGCGTGTTCAAGCTGTTGCGGGTGAAGTAACGGTCGTTAGCTTGGTTATATACCCTTACGGAGAGATTGCCGTTAGGGAAAATCAGATAACGCAGGTCGAAGTCGCCGATGAAACTTTGGGTCGCATTGGCATTGTCACGATAGCCAAACTGACCATTAAAAAGTAGTCGGTTGTTGAGTAATCTTCCGCTTAGAATACCCTCGTATTCCGCATTGTAGAACCCATCGTCTCCAGTGGATATGTTGGCACCGAAATTCCAGTTGTTGTTCTTCACCAAGCCCGACAGTACCGTGTTGATCTGCTGCGAGATGGTACCGCTCAGGATGCTCTGCATGGCAAGTGATGTCTGACTCTGCGTTCCCTCGCTCATCTGGTTGTTCTTCGATTGGGCATAGAACCTGCCTACGCCCAAGAGGTACAATACCTGCTGGTTCATTTCTTCCTGTGAGTTGATGACGGAGTATATCATCTGTTTTACATCACTGTTGACCGTAGGCAAGTCCATGGAGAAGTCTACCTTGGGTGAGGCTGGCGTACCTGTGATGCCCATCAGACAGTCTACACGGATATTGTTGCTGGAGAAAGAACGACCGATGCTCAAGTCACTCAAGGGCACGCCGTTCACGATGTATTTCGCCTTGAGGTTGAGTGGAGCACTATATGGGTTGCCACCAAAGGCGATGGTTCCGCCTCGCATGAACTCAAACTCTTTCTTGATGATGTTTTGGATGGTCAACTTGTAGGTGCCATGGTCGACGACATAGTTGCCGAACATATCGAATCCGCCCTTGTTGAAGTAATTGGTCTTGATGACTCCATTGCCATTGAGCGTGATGTAATCGCCTGTTTGCTCATCCATCATCAGCTTCATCGTCAAGTTCTCGTTGGTATTGAGTAGGAAGTTGATGCGCAAGTCGGATGGTAAGGGGACATTCTTGTTGTCTTGCTGTCGAGAGGTGGCGTTGAAAGGCAATTGCCATTCAGGCGTAACATCCCGCCAGTGGATGAAACTCTTGTCGCTGATGGCATCCGGGCTGGCGGCATTATATACAAAGGTGGAACCCGGCATTGGCGTAGCATCGATGTCAATGACAGTCTCGCCACTCTTGCCGTGGATGCCCACATTGCCAGAGGCATAGATGGTGCCATAGAATGTGTTGCCGTTAAATCCGTGGGTGTCGTAGCCCAAGAAGTTTTTTGCCTTTACATCAAGGTCAAAGCTTAAGCGTGTCAAGTGCTTATGGTGGATGCCTCCATCAACGAGGGCAATGTGACGGTTGCGGTCATAGATGGTGTCTCCGAGTAACTGAATGTCGTCTGGGATGGCGTGCGCACGCAGTCGCTCGAAAGTATAGTAGGTTCCGAGCTGCTTCATGTGCATCTTGCCATGAGCCACGACATCGCCAACGAGATTGATGTTGCTCAAGTCGCCCACGAGGTTCAGCTTTCCCTTTGCCCATGCTTGGATGTCATCCATGAACGCACCACAGAAGCTTTCCATGAATTTCAGGCTCGTTCCGTCTGCCTCGATGCCTAAGTCGATGTAGTTACGAGCAGGAGACACGTAGCCATTGATGTAAGTTTGGTGCCCGGGACCGTCATCGGCAGTTGCATGGATATCTATCTGTCCCAGTTCCTTGTTGTAGTCAACATTGGCATATAGGGTGCCCAATGGACCGTTCTCGAAAGTGAAATCCTTGATGTCGAGCTTGGCGTACGCATCGGGCTTTTGGAAAATAGACTTGACAATCGCCTTTCCCGAGGCTTTGCCTGCGAAGTCGACTGAATGGAAATTAATCAGGTTCAAGATATATGCCACATCCACATCTTTCAAGTCAGCGACGATGGAATCCTCTTTGTTGGGAGTAGCCTTTCCACTGATGATGATATGTTGGTCACCATGGCTCATGGCGAAGTTGTCGATGGTCAGGTGTTTCTTCTTGTATACCACATCGGAGGGTTGCACATTCCACCTTGTGTCGCCTAACTTGAATTCGGAGGGATGTACCATCACGTGGATTGCCGTTTCTCCCTTCTCTGTCTTGAAGAACTGGGTTTTGGTATCAAGTGCTCCTTGGATGTGGAGCTTGCTGGAATGGTTGTTATAATTAAATAAGGTGGAAAGGGTGTTGTGGGCAGCGGATGCACGCAAGTGGAATCTTGGGGCTTGCTGGTAGGAGGTTCCCAATGCCATGCGAGCATCCATCTTGAGAGAGTCGCCTACGGTCGTAATCTCTATGTTTCCTCCATGGAACTGTGATTTACCGTATGCCAACCTTGGCACTTGGATGAACAGGTTTATGTCTTTGTTGGTATCCGATAAGTTGCCATTGATATGGATTGGCTCGTTGATGGTGAGAGGTATGCCGAACATTCGTCTCAGCATTTCAGTTGATGTGATGTTCGCCTGCAAGGTGAAGTCATTGCATGGCGTATGCTTGTGCATGGCGATGCCCGGTAGGGTAGGCAGTTTCTCCGCTACGTTGTTGGCTACGCTCTCATATATCTTGGCAAGGTCATACTGTCCTCTGGCATGGAGATTGAGGAAAGGAGCTTCGATGTCAAGATAGTTGTCCGTCCCCTTGTTGCTGGCGTTTACCGTCACGTTGTTGATGACATACGATTTGTCAGCCACTTTCATGCCGAGTATGCTTGGGCGTAGGTGTGCAAGCGTGGCATCAATGGTATATCTCTTGGTAGGGATGGAGAAGTTTCCGTTTATTCTAAAGGCAACGTTGGGGTCGTTGATGGAAGCAAGCCCCTTGATGAGACCGTGGTTGTAATTGCCATCAAGTTTGATGTTCTTGAAGCTGTACTTGTTAAAGTCGAAACGACTTATCTCACCTTTGGCAGACAGGTTCTCCTGCGTTCCATGTACCTCAATGGTCGTGGCAACAGTCCCAAACGTATTGTTTTCGAGGATGCGGTTGAGTTGGATACCCTCGGTGTTTATGTGCGCCTGTATCTTCTTGCCGTCTTTCTTGACAAAGAAGTCCATGTTGCCAGCATCAGTTTGCAACATACCTTTTGAGTAGAGCATAGTGGCTTTTCCTGCGAGGTTTCCCTTATAGTGAATGGTGCCGAGGCGAAGAACCTCCTCTGGAATCTTGATGCGCTTGCCAAGGTTGCTGGCAATAAACTTGATGCCGTTGTCGGTCACGTTGAGGTTGTCAATGTTGGCAAACCATCTCACATCCTGAACCCAATCACTCACTCTCCCTTTGGCTTGGAGATTGATGCTGCCGCTACCTGTGCGCAAGTTTATGTAGTTGCAACGAAGCGAAGTGCTGGTACCAGAAAAACGACTGCTCAGGAAAAGGGCATCGTCAAAGTGGTGCAAGGCAGGAACCAGACAAGCGATGTCAGAAAGAGTTATCTTCGACTGGCTGATGCTGCCCTCGAATACCAACGTAGGCATTATCAACCTTTTGTTCTCTATACGGTAAGACACACGGATGTCGCCAAGGCTCAATTCAGAATGGGGCAACTGTAATGTGAAGTCTTTTATCTGGGCTTGTTGCCTGTTGGCAATCAACTTAAAGTGCAAGGAGTTTAGTTTAAGTCCTGATTTCTCTTTCAATGCTATCTTCTTGATTAACACATTGATGGCGTTGTCGGTAAGATGGTCCAAGATGATGTGCGAAGAAAGTTCGCTAATCCCAATGTGATAGGGAGAGAAAACACCTTTTCGTTCCGCAACATCACGTTGGTCGTAGTTGAGGTTACCATGACGGATGATGAGGCTTCCGATGTGTAAATCGAGAGGCGTGTGCTGGGTCGTGTCTTTGGAAGCGAGCGAGTCAAGGACAAACTGAAAGTTGGGTTGGCTTAGTGCGTTTTGTTTGTATAAGTTTGCCCTCATTCCAAAAAGTTGTGCGGAAGAAATGGAAATCTTACCTTGCATCAAAGGCGTATAATCGACCTTGGCAGAGATACGGGAGGCATAAAGCATACTGTCGCCTCGCTGGTCGAAAATCATGACATCGTCTACGATGAGACGGTTGAAAAAGCCAAGGTTCACGTTTCCTACGGATACTTTCGTGCCCAGTTTCAGTGCAAGGGCTTGGGAAATCTCAGAGCCTAAGAAACGCTGTACTGGTGATAGGTGCAACAGTACGATAAGCAATATATAAAGACTGACCAAGGTCCATATGATGCCGTTTATAATATGTTTTATCTTTTTCAGATGTCAGAGTTCTTAAAAATTGCTACAAAATTACATCAAAATTATTATAAAATCGAATAATTCACCTTTTTTATTTCTGTATCTTACATTTTTTCACTATTTTTGCACACACAATTCTAAGGATTGGTTTTCTTACAATACCAACAAGAGAGTTTTGGATATTTTTGGATATAATACATCAATAAATATAATATGTAGTTATGGCAAATGTAATTAAGTTACGTAAAGGCTTGGACATTAACCTGAAAGGCAAGGCTACAAAAGATGTGAAACTGACGGTCGGAAAGGTAGAGGAGTATGCTCTTGTACCAGACGGATTTGTTGGCGTTACACCTAAGGTGGTTGTGCGTGAGGGCGATCATGTCAATGCCGGTGATGCCTTGTTCGTAAACAAGGCGTGCCCAGATGTGAAGTTTGCCTCACCGGTCAGCGGAACGGTTTCCGCGATAGTGAGGGGGGAACGCAGAAAGGTGCTATGTGTAAAAGTGAAAGCTGATGCAGAGCAGACCTCAACGGATTTTGGTAAAAAGAATGTAGATGTGATGGACGCAGGAGCTGTTAAGCAGGCTTTGCTTGATGCAGGACTTTTTGGTTACATCAACCAGTTGCCTTATGCTGTGTCTACAACTCCAGACACGATGCCTAAGGCAATTTTTGTTTCTGCCTTGAGAGACATGCCTCTGGCTGCAGACTTTGAAGTGGAGCTTGCCGGAAATGAAGAGGCTTGGCAGACGGGTCTTACTGCTTTGAGCAAGATGGCTAAGACTTATCTTGGCATTGGCGCTGACGAGACTCATGTTGCCTTGACTTGTGCGAAGCATGTCGAGGTGAATGTGTTTGACGGTCCTTGTCCTGCTGGCAATGTTGGCGTTCAAGTCAATGCCCTCTCTCCAGTGAACAAGGGCGAGGTCGTTTGGACGGTAGATCCATCAGCTGTTATTTTCTTCGGTCGCTTGTTCCTGACAGGCAAGGTTAACCTCAAGAAACGTATTGCTGTGGCTGGTAGTGAAGTCAAGACCCCTGGTTATGCAGAAGTCTTGGTAGGTACTCCTTTCAATGCAATTGTCGGTGAGCAGTTGAAGACGACAGAACATGTACGCCTCATCAATGGCAATCCTTTGACAGGCAAACAGACAACCATGGATGATTATGTCGGTGGTCATACTTCTGAGATTACAGCAATTCCGGAGGGTGACGATACTGATGAAATCTTGGGTTGGATAATGCCACGCCCTCATGAGTTCTCTACCTCTCGTAGTTATCTCTCTTGGCTTTTCGGCAAGAAGAAAGAGTACGACCTTGATGCTCGTGTCAAGGGTGGTGAGCGCCACATGATTATGAGCGGTGAGTATGACAAGGTATTGCCCATGGACATCTATGGTGAATATCTCATCAAGGCTATCATCGCTGGCGACATCGACAAGCAAGAGCAGCTCGGTATCTATGAGGTTAGTCCAGAGGACTTTGCGGTAGCTGAGTTCGTGGACAGCTCTAAGCTCGAATTGCAGAAAATCGTACGCCAAGGATTGGATGTCCTTAGAAAGGAGAACGCGTAAGTGACAAATTTATGGTTGATAGTTTATAGATGATAGCATGAGCCACTTCGTGGCATGAACTGCCTTATTGCAGGATAGCTAAACCCCTATAAACTTTTAACTCTTAATTAAACAAATAATGAGTGCATTAAGAAATTATCTCAATAAGATAAAGCCTAACTTCCAAGAGGGAGGTAAGCTGCACGCCTTCGAGAGCGTATTTGATGGTTTCGAGAGCTTCCTGTACGTGCCTAACACGACAGCGAAGAGCGGAGCCAACATCCACGACGCCATCGACTCGAAGCGCATCATGAGCTTTGTGGTCATCGCCCTGATACCTGCATTGCTCTTTGGTATGTATAATGTGGGATACCAGAATTTCAAGGCTGCCGGTGCTTTGGATACCGCCAGCTTCATCGAGGTCTTCGGATTCGGTTTCTTGGCTGTCCTCCCTAAGTTGCTGGTTAGCTACATCGTGGGTCTCGGCATCGAGTTTGCTTGGGCACAGTGGAAGCACGAGGAAATCCAAGAGGGTTACTTGGTTTCTGGTATCATCATCCCATTGATTATCCCTATCTCTACACCGCTGTGGATGCTCGCCTTGGCGTGCGCATTCGCTGTCATCTTCTGCAAGGAGATCTTCGGTGGTACGGGTATGAACATCTTCAACGTGGCTGTCGGTGCCCGTATGTTCCTCTTTTTCTC
>CAKQXI010000114.1 GCA_934281565.1 uncultured Prevotella sp. | reverse complement strand
CGCAAGGAGCGATTGATTAGCAACCGAAGCATGGACCAACTGACCAAGCGTTCCATGCTGGAGTTTGTGGAACAGGAAAATCTTCACTTGCCCCAGCGCAACAAGCCGTTGATGAATCTCTTTGCCAATCAGAACTGGGCTTTTCCTTTCAAGGACAATCGGGTGGACATCTTTACCAATGGTTACGATTTCTTTCTTTCCTTGTTATATCATATAGGTAGGGCGAAAGAACATATCCACCTTGATACCTATATCTTTGAGGATGATGCTTTGGGCTATCTCATTGCGGATGCCTTGATAGACAAGGCAGAGCAAGGAGTGGAAGTGAGGGTTATCTATGACGATGTAGGATGCTGGAAAGTAAAGGACGAGTTCTTCGAGCGAATGCGTGATGCTGGCATTGATGTCCATGCTTTCATGCCAGTGCGTTTCCCTGCCTTTACAAGCAAGGTGAATTATCGTAATCACCGCAAACTGTGTGTCATTGATGGCAAGGTAGGGTTTATCGGAGGCATGAATATCGCACTTCGATATGTCAAGGGAGCTCATGGTCAAGGATGGCGCGATACTCATCTGCGCATTGAGGGTGGAGGTGTGTATGCCATCCAGCGAGCTTTTTTAGTGGACTGGTACTTTGTAGACCGTACCTTGGTTACCAATCGCCGTTATTATCCGCCAGTTGGTGAGCATATCAAGAATAACTGTTTGGTACAGGTGGTAACGAGCAGTCCCATCAGTCCTTGGCCCGACATCATGCAAGGTTATGTACGTATTCTGTTGCAAGCCCAACGTTATGTCTTTATGGAGACACCTTATTTCTTGCCAACGGAGCCTGTGCTTTTTGCCATGCGAACAGCAGCCTTGGCAGGTGTGGATGTTCGGTTGATGGTGCCACGCCATACGGATGCCAAATTAGTGGAGTGGGCTTCACGTTCCTATATGATGGAGGCGATAGAGGCAGGAGTGAAGGTATATCTCTATGAGGGAGGGTTCAATCATAGTAAACTCCTTGTCAGTGATGACAACCTTTGTACCTGTGGCAGTACCAACATAGACTTTCGTAGTTTCGAGAATAATTTTGAGGCAAATGCTTTCTTCTTTGATGAGGCTATGGCATTGCGCATCAAGACGATATACCTCCAAGACCAGTCACAGGCTGTTCTGGTTGACGATGTGGCTTATTTCGTGAAGCGTCCTTTCCTCAAACGATTGTTTGAGTCGTTGGTTCGCTTGCTTTCACCATTGTTGTAAGTATGTTTTTGTTATCTGAACAACGAGAAGTTCACGCTTCCGTAGCTACGATGTTCCAAGAAATGTGGATGCTCAGAGAAGTCATAGTTCTTTCCATGTTCAAATACGAAGATACCATCCTCATTGAGCAAGTCGCCATCAAGAACCAAGTCGGGTATCTTAGGCAATTCTTCTAAAGCGTATGGAGGGTCGGCAAAGATGAAGTCAAACTTCTGATGGCATGATTTCAAGAAACGGAATACATCGCCACGAACCAATATGTCCCTGTCTTCGCCTAACTTCTTGAAGCATTGGCGAATGAAATTGGCATGGTCTCGGTCGGCTTCAACGCTGACGACCTTACTGCATCCACGAGAAACCAATTCTAATGATATGCTCCCTGTTCCAGAGAACAAGTCGAGCGCTGTGGCATCCTCAAAATCAATGTAGCCTTGCAAGACATTAAAGATGTTCTCCTTGGCAAAGTCGGTGGTAGGACGTGCCTTGAAGCTACGAGGTATGTCAAAATGTCGTCCTTTATATTGTCCTGTGATAATTCTCATGCTTTTTAGTTTATAGTTAAAAGTTTATAGTTGATAGTTTATAGTTTAAAGTTTATAGCAAAATTGTACAGCAAAATTGTACAGCAAAGTTGCCCTATTAACTATAAACTATTAACTATCAACTAAATGTTACTTGCTCAAGTACAGTGTGAGCAAATCGAAAGGAATGCCCTTGATTTCAGTGATAGGGGCACGATTGAACTCCGCACTGGGATTGAGGAAGAAAGCTTTCTTGATATAGAGCTTGGCATTGTATTGTAGCCAGTCTTTGTCTGGGATAGTGCCAACAAGATGCAACTCGTCCTGTTGCTGGCTGAACCCAAGTTGCTTCCATACGTAGAGCAAGAAGTAGAGGGCATCCTTGGCATGGGGGGCATCGAATGAGTTGAAGAACTTGAAGCGGTTCTTCTCAAAGCAGAATATATCCAATTTCTTCTCATGGAAATAGCCGTAGAGTTTGTGATGTATCCCTATGAAACTACGTTGGTGAAGGTGGTTCCAGATAGGTTGCAGGATAGGCGTGTACCTTATGTCGCTGAAGTTATCCTCTATCACAAGTTTCAAGTCCTTGTTGATGCTGAAAACAGCCACCATGTTGAGCGATGGTTGCACACGATGGAGAATGGCATCACTCTCATGCCCGATGAAAGCATGATGATAGATAGTCTCAAGGTCTTCCTCATGGAACTCCTCGATAGGTACAGCCAAGATTGGCGAGTCGATGAATACCCTTACTTTCTTGTAGCCCTTTTCCAGCAGTTCGTTTTCCCTGAAAGCCAAACGGAGGTTGGCAGCCATGGAAATACCACTCTTGATGGTATAAGGTTCATATACAAGTTGATGCTCGGCTTCACGGTCGACGACCGAGAAACTGAGTGTATTGTTGCTTATTCGGATAGTGAGCCTTGCTTGTAGTTTGTTTGTATTGTTACCAGTTGCCTGCATTGTTGTTGTCTGTTGTAATGTCACCTATTTTTAGTCCAGGAAAGAGCCCAGCGTCGTTGGCTTGCTCTGTTGCTTCCTGTATATAATTCTCGTTAAGCCCATGGAGGAAATCGTCATAAGTGGCTCCACATTCCATGAGAGGAATTTGCTTGCCACTCTTGCCAACGATGGTTGTGGCGGCGAGTGAGAATTTCTTGCCATTCGAGAAAGGGATATACTGGAGTGAGTCGGCAAGGTATTTGCCTTTCACAAGGGTCTTGAAGTCACCAGTATATACACCGTGCTTGGCTCGGTATCTTTCCTCCGCTTTCTGTATGAGCATCAGCCTCGCTTTCACGGCTTGTTCCCTGCGTGCTTGTTCTTGTTGGAAGTGCATGGGTTGCCAAATGCTGAGAATGCAAAGGGTGATAAGCACCACTACACAGGCTCCGAGAATATAATTATTGTTTAATTTATGTCTCATCTCAAAAAGTTTTATTACTTTTGCATCTGCAAAGATTATGCAAACGAGAACAATGAAAGCTTACTTTCAAATTGTCGAGTGCAGCTAATCTGTTTGCAAAGGTACGGCAAAATACAGACAAAACAAAATAAATTCGTATAATTTTATGGTCGTCGACGAATTAAAATATCAGATATTGCATCAGTTTCACTTTCCTCCTACGCCAGAACAAGACCAGGCGTTGGCAGTTTTCGCCCGATTTCTTACGGATCGGGATGCTCATTCCGTGCTTATCCTCAGAGGTAGTGCAGGAACTGGAAAGACTTCTCTTTCGGGCGCTATTGTCAGAACCTTGAAGCATTTGCACCAGAAAGTGATATTGCTGGCTCCAACTGGCAGGGCTGCAAAAGTTTTCTCATTGAACAGTGGGCATCCTGCCTATACCATCCATCGTCGTATCTATCGTGAGAAAGTCTTTGCAGGGGTAGATGGACAGTTCAATCTCAATGATAATCTCTATACGGATACGCTTTTCATGGTGGACGAGGCTTCGATGATAGCCAACCAAGGATTGGGAGGCGGTACTTTCGGCAGTGGCTGTCTGTTGGATGATTTGGTTCACTTCGTTTATCAGGGGCGTAACGACCGGTTGATGTTGATAGGTGACAAGGCACAGTTGCCACCAGTCGGCGAAGAAGAATCGCCTGCGCTCAATGCCATGATGTTGGCAGGATATGGTCTCAAAGTGTATGAGTGTGACTTGAATGAAGTGCTGCGACAAAGCCAGCAATCGGGTATCTTATACAATGCAACGGTCATCCGACAGATGATAACCCACGATGAGGTCACCCAGTTGCCAAAGATACGTTTCTTTGGTTTCCCCGATATAGTGATGATGCCTGGCAATGAGCTTATAGAAAGTTTGCAAGATAGCTATTACCATGAAGGCATTGACGAGACGATGGTCATTACTCGAAGCAACAAACGGGCGAATATTTATAATCAAGGCATCCGAAACATGGTGCTCGACCGAGAGGAAGAACTATCTTGTGGCGATATGCTCATGATTGTGAAGAACAATTATTATTGGACGGAACAAGAGAAAGAAGGACCTGCTTTCCTTGCAAATGGCGACAGGGCGAAAGTATTGCGAGTAAGGCATCATATTGACCTCTATGGTTTCCACTTCGCCGAACTGTCGTTGGAGTTTCCTGATTATGACCATTACGAAATCACAGTGACGGCATTGCTCGATACCTTGACAAGTGATGCTCCTGCCTTGACTTATGAGCAACAGGAACTACTTTTTGCCAAGGTGGAGGAAGATTATCAAGATGTGTCGCTGAAAGCGGAACGCATGAAAGCGATACGGAAAGATAAGTTCTTCAATGCCTTGCAAGTGAAGTTTGCGTACGCCATAACTTGTCACAAGGCACAGGGTGGACAGTGGTCTCATGTATATATAGACCAAGGATATATGACGGACGATATGCTCACTCCCGATTATATCCATTGGCTCTACACGGCGTTTACACGTGCAAGGAAAAAGCTATTTTTGGTAAATTGGCCTAAAACGCAGACCGAACAGGGTGTAGAAGTGCTGGATAAGGCAAAATAAGTAGTTGAATGTTTGATTATTCATGGAAAAAGTAGTATCTTTGCCCCGTAATATATCAAAAGACATAACAATGGAAAAAAGAAAAGTAGCTTTAATTACAGGTATTACGGGGCAAGATGGTTCTTACTTGGCTGAGTTGTTGTTGGGCAAGGGCTATGATGTTCATGGTACCATCCGTCGTTCTTCTACCGACTATCGTGAGCGTATCGCCCACTTGGAGGGTACCCCAAACTTTCACCTTCATTATGCCGACCTTGGTGACTCTATGAGCATCATTCAGGTGATGAACAAGGTGAAGCCAACTGAAGTTTATAACCTCGCTGCCCAGAGCCATGTGCAGGTAAGTTTTGATTCTCCAGAGTTTACCGCCGATGTCGATGCCACTGGTGTACTTCGTATCTTGGAGGCTATTCGCCAGTGTGGCTTGGCAGATACTTGCCGTATGTACCAGGCTTCAACCTCTGAACTTTATGGTAAGGTAGAGGAGGTTCCCCAGAACGAGAATACTCCATTCCACCCTTATTCTCCATACGCCGTGGCTAAGCAGTATGGCTTCTGGATAGTAAAGGAATATCGTGAGGCTTACAATATGTTCTGTTGCTCTGGCATTCTTTTCAATCATGAGAGTGAACGCCGTGGCGAGACATTCGTAACTCGTAAGATAACACTTGCTGCCGCTCGTATCAAGCAGGGTAAGCAGGATAAGCTCTATCTCGGTAATCTCGATTCTCTCCGTGACTGGGGCTATGCCAAGGATTATGTAGAATGTATGTGGCTCATCCTCCAGCATGAGAAACCAGAGGACTTTGTCATTGCCACTGGTGTTCAGCATACAGTCCGTGAGTTCTGCTACTATGCTTTCAAGCACGTAGGCATCGAACTTGAGTTCCAAGGCGAGGGCATCAATGAAAAGGGTATAGACAAGGCTACGGGCAAGGTACTTGTAGAAGTATCTCCAGACTTCTTCCGTCCAACCGATGTTGTCAATCTCTGGGGCGACCCTACCAAGGCAAGGGCTGAGTTAGGTTGGGACCCAAACAAGACTTCATTCGAGGATTTGGTGAAGATTATGGTAGACAGTGATATGGCTAAGGTCGCAGCCGAGGATGCAGGTGAGAAAGTCCGCTGCAACTTGGTTGAGTACTTGGAGAAAGGAATTGTTAAATAATATAATGTTAAATGTTAAGTGTTAAATGTTAAATTAGGCTGACGCCTTGAGACATCCGACAAACTTAACATTCAAAATGGCGCAAGCCTAATTTAACATTTAACACTTAACATTCAACATTCAAAAGGGCGCAAGCCTAATTTAACATTTAACACTTAACATTTAACATTTTAGAGAGGTGCTCAATAAAAATAGTAAGATTTATATAGCAGGCCACCACGGATTGGTGGGTTCTGCCATTTGGAACAACCTCAAGCAGAGAGGTTATGATAATTTGATCGGTCGTACTCACAAAGAACTCGACTTGACCGATCAGTATGCAGTACAGAAGTTCTTTGATGAGGAACGCCCTGATGCGGTGGTATTGGCTGCTGCCTTTGTGGGTGGTATCATGGCAAACTCGCTCTATCGTGCCGACTTCATCATGCAGAACATGAAGATGCAATGCAATGTTATCAGCAATGCTTACTCTCATGGCGTGAAAAAGCTCTTGTTCTTGGGTAGCACTTGTATCTATCCTAAGAATGCTCCACAACCTATGAAGGAGGATGCGCTCTTGACTTCTCCACTGGAATATACCAATGAGGAATATGCCATTGCCAAGATTGCCGGCTTGAAGATGTGCGAGAGCTACAATCTGCAGTATGGCACCAACTATATTGCGGTGATGCCTACCAACCTTTATGGTCCTAATGACAACTTCCATTTGGAGAACAGCCATGTGATGCCAGCGATGATGCGTAAGATTTACTTGGCAAAACTTATCCATGATGGGGATTGGCATAGCATCGAGGTGGATATGAACAAGCGCCCTATCAACCCTACTGACAAACTTCGTGAGCTGATAGGCGAGGGCAACGTTGATGGGAACAATCCTCATGAGCGTATCTTGAAGGCCTTGGAATTCTACGGCATCTATGATAACAAGGTTGTACTCTGGGGTACAGGCAAACCTTTGCGTGAGTTCCTTTGGAGCGAGGACATGGCAGATGCAAGTGTCCATGTTCTCTTGAACGTGGATTTCAAGGATATTATAGGCATAGAGAAGTATAGTTCTGTGTTCTATGGTGCCAAGGTAGACGGTGCTGTCGACCGTAACAATAGTGAGGGTCGTGGTGGTGCTATCCCATCTCTTGGTGAGATACGCAACTGCCATATCAATGTCGGTACAGGCAAGGAGTTGACTATCCGTGAACTTTCAGAGTTGGTAGTCAAGGCTGTTGGCTTCGAGGGAACAGTGGAGTTTGATGCCAGCAAACCAGATGGAACACCTCGTAAGCTGATAGATGTAGAGAAGTTGCATTCTCTCGGTTGGACTCATAAGGTGGAAATCGAGGATGGTGTGAAGAAGCTCTACGAGTGGTATCAGCAGAGCCTTTTAGCTTAGATATGAACTAATTTTATCTGGGGAGATATTAGTAAATATTTGAAGAAAGTTAAGGAGCAGCATTTGTTCCTTAACTTTTTTATTTTCCCAAGGTCTTAGTGTATATTCAAGTTTCGCAAGTTAAGACAACTCCTTAAAGTCAGCAGCTTAAAGCATTTGTCTTTAACTTCTGAACGACCGTAAGGGAGTGATAACTTCTTTAACTTCCCGATTAACTTCCCGACTTGAGAAATAAACAAAAAGTCCAACTCTAAAAAAGAGCTGGACTAAATGTCTGTTGAATAAAAGTGGGTGGTGATGGATTCGAACCACCGAAGGCATAGCCAGCAGATTTACAGTCTGCCCCATTTGGCCACTCT
>CAKQXI010000113.1 GCA_934281565.1 uncultured Prevotella sp. | reverse complement strand
GTGGGCGGCTCTACCTTTCTCTCCAAAGAAATAAGCAAGGTTCTGTGGAGTAGGATACGCCTCCTTGTCACTCATGGAGTCTAATATCTCTGGTGTGGCGATACTGCTTACATATCCCGTGGTCTCCATGTTGGCAAGTGCGATGCCTCCTTGGCAAAGGTAGTTGATGAAATAGGCGGCAGCCTTTGGGTTACGAGAATAACGAGGTATCACCCAACCGTCAAACCATACGTTGCTCCCCTCCTTAGGCACTTCATATCCTAAGTCCACACCTACTTTCCCTGCTTCCTCTATCGCCCATGCCGCATCACCGCTCCATGTCATGTTGAGCAGAGCCTTGCCTTTGGTCATGGTCTCTTTTCCAAAGTCAGCCTCCCATCCCTCGATGTTTGGCTTCAGAGCCTTGAGATATTTCTCCACGGTATTGATGGCAGCAGGCGAATAGTCGTTCATGAGTTGAGGAACGCTAACCTTGCCCTTTGCCAAGTCCTTGCGGTGTGCCCAGATAAGGGCAGTGCCATAAGAGTCACGGTAAGAGTCCTTCATGAGCAGCTTACCACGATATTTCTTGTTCCAGAGCGTGCCCCATGTCTGTGCATCTTGTATAGGTACGTGTTCCTTATTATATAATATGCCACACGTTCCCCACATATATGGAACAGCATAATGATGGGCGATGCGACCACTGTTGCTGGTGGCATCAATCTGTCTCGTGATATAAGGAGATATGTTGTGGATATAGTTTGGAGTCTTGCCAAAGCAAGTGTCGATAGGCAAGAGAAGATCCTTGCGAAGCATCCTTTCGATGATATATTCAGATGGGCAAACCACATCATAGTCCTCATGTCCTCTCTCTATCTTGGTGAGCATCACCTCGTTGATGTCAAAGGTCTGGTAGATGACACGTATCTTCTTGCCCGTCTGTTGCTCATACCATTTAGGGAAGTTGGCAAGCACATCCTCGTCAATATAGTCTGCCCAGTTATAAACTTTCAGTATCTCCTCTCTGTTTTCAGTGGTGTTTTGGCAAGAAGAAAGGAGTAAGAGAAGAACGAAGAGTGAAGAGTGAAGAATCCAACGGCTTATTTTGCCGATGTTTCTTCTCTCCCCATATCTCCTATCTCCTTTTCCCTTTCCCTTTTTTATTCTAATATTATAATTATTCATAATCTCTAATACAATTGAATTCTTCACTCTTCGTTCTTCACTCTTCACTTATTAATCGTCTTCCGACGATTAATGGCAATCATCATCACAAGCACCAACACAAAGATGATAGTAGACAGTGGTCGAAGCTCAGGAGTCAGTCCACCTTTGCGTGCATCAGCATAGATGTAAGTAGAAAGCGTTTCCAGTCCCTCGTTTCCGATAGTGAAGATAGTGACGGCAAAGTCGTCGATACTCATGGTGATGGCAAGCATGAAACCAGAAATCATGCCAGGCAGTATCTCAGGGATGATAATCTTGCGGAGTGCTTGCATAGGCGAAGCCCCCAAGTCGAGCGCAGCCTCATAGAGGTTGGGGTTCATCTGTCTCAATCGTGGCATTACGCTCAAGATAACGTATGGCAAGCAGAAAGTGATGTGTGCCAGTACCACCGTGACGTAGCCCTGTGGAATGCCTAATGAGATAAAGAGCAAGAAAAGCGAAATGCCAATGATGATGTCACCATTGAGGATAGGGATGTTGTTGACAAACGAGATAGCTTGCCTTGCCCGGCGGTTGCGCAGGTTATGGATGCCAATGGCTGTGAGAGTGCCAAAGAGTGTCGATATGGTGGCAGTTATCAGCGCGATGGTTATCGTGTTGATGAGTGCGGCGGTCAGCGAATGATGCGTTCCCTCGGCAAACAAGTTCTTGTAGAGCTGGAGCGAGAAGCCAGTCCAGTTGCCCATTACCTTAGCCTCGGTGAACGAGAATATCACGATGATGATGATAGGGGAGTAGAGCAGCAACAAGAGCAACCAGAGGTAGCCCTGGCAGAACACTTTCTTCATCATGTCCTTGCTGAATAATGAGTTTGTCATCTGATGCCTCCTTCCCCTTTGGTGTTGTCGGTAGAGGCAATCAATGTGGAAGCCCCGATGAGGAACAGCATGATGAGCGAGAGGGCGGCACCATAGTTCCACATGGAGTTGTTGATGTTCTCCTGTATGGTGGTACCAAACAGCTTGATGTTGTTCATCGTCAATAGCTCGGAGATGGCAAAGGTGGAGATTGTCGGCATGAACACCATCAAGATTCCACTTGCCACGCCGGGCATGGAGAGTGGCAGTATCACCTTGATGAACTGCTGGAGCGGTGAGGCTCCCAAGTCCTCGGCAGCCTCGATATAGCTACGGTCCATCTTCTGGAGTGTATTATAGATAGGATATATCATGAATGGGATGAAGTTATACACCATGCCAAATAGCAATGCCCCCTCGCCGAGTGGGATGTCGGCGAAGTCGAAAAGTGCTACGGTGGCAAGGGTACGCACCAAGATGTTCACCCACATTGGCAAGATGAAAAGCATCACGATGGTAGTGGTATGTCTCATCTTGGTTTGTGTCAAGATATATGCCGCTGGATAGCCTAACAGGATGCAGAGCAAGGTGTTGGCAAAGGCGATGCCGATGGAATATACGAATGTGTTGATAGCTTCTGGGTGGCTCAGGAACTTCAGGAAGTTATAGAGCGTGAAGCATCCATTTTCATCGGTGAATGAATATACCACTATCAATATCAGTGGCAGTACTACGAATATTGCTGCAAAGATGGTGTATGGTATCGACCAACTTTGGCGAGAGGAGAGGAGGAGTTTCAATTTTTTTAATGTTGAGTGTTGAATATTTCTTCAATGTTAAATGTTAAGTGTTAAATGTTAAATTAGGCTTGCGCCCCCTTATTTAATGTTTAATGTTTAATGTTTAATGTTTAATGTTTAGTGTTTAATGTTTAATTAGGCTTGCGCCCTATTAACTATAAACTATTAACTATTAACTATAAACTATTACTATAAACTCCATTCAACATTAATTCCGCTTGCCGGAATTGCCACCCCCACGTGGTCGCCGAGGTCCCATACATCCTGAGTGTCCACATAGAGTTTCTTTCCCCAGTCAGTATCTATGGTGAGGTGGTAGTGGTCGCCCTTGTAGAGGATGAAGCAGATGTCACCCGTGAAGGTGCCCTCTTCCTCATTGTCAAAAAGTTCAATCTTGTTGAATGGTATGTGGATATAGCAACTTCCCATGTGTTTCTTCTCGGCAGCAGCAATCTGGGCTTTTACTTCTTCTGAGAGTCCCTCGTTATATTCGCAGCCCAAGAACTCGATGGCTCCATTGCCACATAGCTTTGCCTCGAATACGTTGGAAGTACGCTCTTTCTTCATGATATGGATGTTGTCGGGGATAACGCTCATGCCGATGGTTTGTCCTACTTCAAAATGCTTGTAGTTCTGGATGAGGAACTCATAGCCATTGTCGCTCTCGGCAAGCATCTCATAGTGTACACCTTTGAAGATAGATGAAGTAATCTTGCCAACAAACTGTGCATGGGTTGCATCGGTGGAAACCTCGATGTCTTCGGGACGGATGACGACATCCACCAGCTCGTTGGCATCAAATCCTTTGTCCACGCAAGGTATCTCCTTGTCTGCCACTTTTACCAGACAGTCATGTAGCATAGTACCGTTGAGGATGTTGCTTTCGCCAATGAAGTCGGCGACGAAAGCATTGGCAGGCTCGTTGTATATATCGGTGGGAGTGCCAATCTGCTGTATCTCGCCCTCGCTCATTACCACGATGGTGTCGCTCAGGGTGAGAGCTTCCTCTTGGTCGTGGGTGACATAGACAAAGGTGATGCCTAAACGCTCGTGCATCTCCTTCAGCTCCAGTTGCATATCCTTGCGCATCTTCAGGTCGAGCGCAGCCAAAGGCTCGTCAAGCAAGAGCACCTCTGGCTCATTGACGATGGCACGGGCAATGGCTATGCGTTGCTGCTGTCCGCCAGAAAGCGAGTTGACGTCACGATATTCATAGTCGCTCATGTTCACCATCTTCAAGGCGCTCTTTACCTTGGGCATGATTTCCTCCTTGGGCGTGTCCTTCAGCTTCAGCCCAAAGGCGATGTTGTCATATACATTAAGGTGTGGGAACAAGGCATATTTCTGGAACACCGTGTTCACGTTGCGTTTATAAGGAGGCAGGTTGGTGATGTCCGTGCCCCCGATGGTGATGATGCCCTCGGTAGCCGTCTCAAAGCCAGCCAATAGCCTCAATAGCGTTGTCTTACCACAGCCCGACGGACCGAGGATGGTCATGAATTCGCCCTTTTGCACGTAGAGGTTGATGTTGTTGAGGGCTACTTTCTCACCAAATCGTTTCGACACATTCTTGATGTCGATGATGTGCTGTGCAGTCTTGTTCATTTCTATTTTTGAATTTCGGCTGCAAAGTTACTCATTTTTCAATAAATATAGAAATTTTTGGATGGAGTTTTTAGGTTCTTGGTGTTACAATTTAACTACGTTGTCATGAAAACCGCATAATCATGCTATGGCCGCTGGATGGGTGCGCTTCCGGGCACCTATGCGCTTGGCTATCTTGCCCAATAGCTTGCCAAGGTTCTTGGTGGCACGGTCTACATCATACGACTTCATCTTCGACTTCAAGAAGAAGTGGGCGGGGATAGGGAAGAATGTCTTCTCCGTACCCCAGAACAACAATGACTTGGCATCGTATGTCACCTTGTAGAATGAGTCCAGTTCCACGATGCACTTTGAGCATGACAGGTCTATGTGCCCGGGAATGTATACAATGCGCCTATCCGTGATGACAAGACCCTCTTTCCTCGTGTTCCAAGGCGAAGTGTCTCGTGCCATCATGATGGTTTCGTCCTCGTCCAACTGAAAGTTCTTCTTGAACTTGCTCTCTACTTTTTCTGGGATGTTTAGGATAAAGCAGTCTTTCCCATTGGTATTCTTGATTATCGGTAGATCTCCTTTACGATGTGCTTTCACCCCTTCCGAAAAGATAGTGACGATGTCTTTCTGCATATCTTCTTTGCTCATAATGTCTTTTTTATAAATCTCTTTGGGCAAAAGTAATCAAAATGGAGATACAAACCAAATTTTTTTAGATATTTTTTCGCTATCCCTTGTTTTTTCTTTGGTGGGGGACTATCATGGAGCTTTTGCGGAGCAGGGGTAAACCTGATACGGAGTTGGTACGGAGATGGTACGGAGTTGGTACGGACTTGGTACGGAGTTTGTTCTTAGGAGCTATTATGATATTGAAAGATGATTTCATGGAGTTCGCCCAGTCGTTGATAGACGATATGGCACATGATGGCGTGCGTACTGGCACACGGAAGATTTATAGTAGTTCCTTCAA
This sequence comes from uncultured Prevotella sp., assembly GCA_934281565.1. Classification (GTDB taxonomy): domain Bacteria; phylum Bacteroidota; class Bacteroidia; order Bacteroidales; family Bacteroidaceae; genus Prevotella. The sequence continues at coordinate 2,546 of CAKQXI010000113.1, read as the reverse complement.
CAGCTTCAAGCGGTTCTATGCCACGGAGCAGTGTAGGCAGTTTTTAATGGATGATGCGGCAACGCTGAGGTTTAGTGACATGACAGGTCCTTTGATGGTAGCCTATCAAGGCTATCTGTTCAATCACAATCGCAAGTTGGGCACGGTGTCCTGTTATATGCGCTACCTCCGCGCCATATATAATAAAGGTGTGCGGAGAGGACTTTGCGAGCAGGCTTATCCTTTCAAGGATGTGTACACGAGCATCCCCAAGACCGACAAGCGTGCATTGTCGATAGATGTGCTCCTCAGTCTTTTGGCCCTGGACTTGAGCAAGAAGCCCAAGCTCTCCATGGCCCGTGACTTTTTCTTCTTCAGCTTCGCAGCCTGTGGAATGGCTTTTGTCGATATTGTCCGTCTGCGCAAGACAGAGATAGTGAACGGTTACATCAGCTACAAGCGTTACAAGTCCTCCGCTCCCATAGATGTCAAGATTACGCCATTCATGCAGGAGGTCATAGACCGTTACAGTGTCCCCGGCTCACCTTATGTCTTCCCTTTCCTCCATTCGCTGGACCCGGAGGAGTGCGACCGTGAGTACAAGAACAGCATGAACTGGTTCAACCGCCAGTTGGGCAAGTTGGGTGAGCTGTTGCCAGCTCTGATAGTCCTTACTTCTTACATGGCTCGCCACAGTTGGGCAACGTTGGCTCATGAGTTGCTCGTGAAGACGGCAATCATCTCATCCTGTCTGGGTCACTCATCGGAGCGTACCACGCAGATTTACCTTGCCAACCTCGATAGTCATAAGCGTGATGTAGCCAATGAGCTTATCACGGGTTTCCTTTGGAAAGGTCCTGAGAGCATCAAGGATGCAGTGGCGCAGGCTGATGCGATAGCTGGTGGCAAGATGTTCACTGGTGGCTTCGTCGGCGGTAACCTGAGCAAGAAGGAAACTAAGCAGCTTATCAAGGAGACTGTCAAGGAAACCATCAAGGAAAGCATCAAGGAACTTTTTGCCAAAGGTTCCAAGGAAAGCCTCGGTCTTCTCCTTGACTTCTTGCGTGATGAAGAAAATAAGGCAAGCGCAGATGAGGCTAAGGAAGTGGAAACAAGCGCAAGCACAAAAGATACATTGGAAAGTACAGAGGTTACAGAAAGCAAATCAACCGAAAACAAATCAGCCGAAAGCAAAAGCGTTAAACCGATTAACGACAGAAATGTTATGAGCAACAATAAGAAGAATAGCAATAATAATAGCAATAACAAGAAAAATAATAGCTATCCAGTAACAGGCAAGCAGATGAAAAGGGGAGCGAAAGTCTCCAATCTGCTTCAGAAGAAACGGCAAAATCAACGTGCAGGGAATTGTGGATTTCTATGTAAGAAATCATCAAAATCTGCTGCAAAAGTAGAAAGTTTTTTTGAAACTTCCAAATTTTCGACAGAAAAATAGTGTAATTTTCACATATTGGCACCCCAAATAGCTACATTTTAGCTGTCATTTTTCTCTTTTCCGCCAAAAAGTGATGATTTCTTACATAGAAATCCTCATTTCAGAAGTGTATAGCTATAAAGAACAGAAGTGTTTAAGGCTTAAGATTAACGAGTAGTAGATTTTAGAAGTGTGTAGCAATGAGAAAAAAGGTGCTGATAGTGCTGCTGTGCCTGTTTATGTCGGGTTCCCTCTGGGCAGAAAAGTTCAGAGACTCACTTGTCGTATATTATGCCGAGGGGGTCACGGACATCGATATGAACCTTTTGAGCAACCGCAAAAATATCAATGGTTTCTTGCACCGTTACGATCTCATTCGTCAGAACCCGACGACCATCATCCGTGCTTTCAGGTTCGATGCCTTTGCATCGCCAACCTCCTCCTTGCAGACGAACATTGTTATCGCAAGAAAACGCGCCTTTAAGCTCTATGAGTTCTTCCGGAGTACCGTTGGTATGCCTGAGAGCGTGGTTGAGGTCACCTCCCATGATGTTGATTGGAACGAGCTTCGCCGCCAGGTGGAGAAGTCCGACATGCCCCATAAGTATGAGGTTCTTTGCATCCTCATCCTCCCTCCCAAGAAAGTTACAGACAATAAGGGTCGCCGTGTCGACCACCGTAAACTGATGCTGATGAAGATGCACGCTGGTATGACTTGGCGTTACCTTTATGAGCATTTCTTCCAGGCGATGCGTTATGCCCGTGTCTGCATTCACTTCGAGATGGAGCGTAGTGCCATGCCTGTCGTTGTGACGAAGCCTTTGCAACAAGGCTCGTCCTCACCACCTCCAAGCATTAGGAAAGAAGCTCCCATCGAGTTGCCCCATAAGAAAGGTAGGTTCTATGGCTTCATAGGCGAGAAGAAAGTGTTTATCGCCGATACATTGCCATCGAAGTTGGTACAGCGTGTGGACAAGGCTGTCGCCGAGAGTCGGAAGCCACTGTCCCAAAGGGAGGTTGCCAAGGCATTGAAGCTACAAAAGAAAGCAGAGCCCAAGACATACGAGCTTCGTAGGTACTTCGCCTTGAAGACCAACGTTCTCTTTGATGCCCTCAGTCTGCTCAATGCTGA
>CAKQXI010000112.1 GCA_934281565.1 uncultured Prevotella sp. | reverse complement strand
CGCTAGTAAAACGTCAAATCTTATAAATAGAGCCAAACCACGGATTAACACTGACAACTCATTATCAGCCATCCATGAAATGACAGTGCAAAAGTAACTAAAATATTTGGAATTTGCAAGAAAACCATCTGTTTTTATAAAAACAGCAAACAAAAAGACGGATGGAAGTTAACTCCATCCGTCTCTATCGCTTTGCACAATTCGTATACTACTTATTTTAATCTTTTCGATTAACCCTTATAAAATATATTTAACAACCTCATAATTTACTTGATAATGCCTTCCTCAACGAAGACTTCCTTCAAGATCTGGACACCACGCTCCACTTGCTCCTTGGTATGGGTAGCCATCAAAGCAAAGCGAACCAATGTATCTGTTGGTGCACAAGCTGGAGGAATGACAGGGTTGATGAACACGCCCCTATCGTATGCTTTCTTGGTAACCAAGAATGTCTTCTGAGCATCACGCACATAAAGAGGAATAATAGGACTCTCGGTATCACCAATCTCGAAGCCTTCCTCACGGAAACGCTTCAAAGCATAGTTGGTTACATCCCATAAGTTCTTGAAACGCTCCTCATCATGCTCAATGATATGCAATGCCTCGAGTGCAGCAGCCGTAGCAGCAGGAGTATTGGAAGCACTGAAGATGTAAGTACGGCAGTTGTGGCGCAAGAAGTTGATGGTATCCTTGTCTGAAGCGATGAAGCCACCGATAGATGCCAAGCTCTTGGAGAAAGTACCCATGATAAGGTCTACCTCGTCAGTCAAGCCAAAATGGTCACAAACGCCACGACCTTGTTTGCCGAATACACCAAGACCATGAGCCTCATCAACCATGATAGAGCAGTTGTACTTATGCTTCAACTTCACGATCTCAGGCAAGTTGGCAAGGTCACCCTCCATAGAGAATACACCGTCTACCACAATCAGCTTGACAGCATCGTGAGGGAGCTTCTGGAGCACACGCTCCAAATCTTCCATATCATTGTGCTTGTAGTGGAGCTGTGTTGCAAAAGAGAGACGACGACCGTCCACAATACTCGCATGGTCACGGTCATCACAGATGATGTAATCGTTGCGACCTACCACGCAAGCAAGCACTCCCTGGTTTACAGAGAAGCCTGTGGAGAAACATAGAGTCTCATCCTTGTGCATAAATTCGGCAAGTTCTTTTTCCAACTGCACGTGCAAGTCGAGCGTACCGTTGAGGAAACGACTTCCTGCACAACCTGAACCATACTTATCTAAAGCTGCCTTTGCAGCGTCAATGACACGCTGGTCATTGGTCAAACCCTGGTAAGCATTAGAACCGAACATCAAAATCTTATGACCGTCGATGTCGGTAACTTCTGTCATCTGCTTACTTGTGATCTCACGGAAGTATGGATACACGCCGGCTTCCATATACTTCTGAGGTTCACGATAATTCTTGTATCTTTCTTGTAATTGTCCCATTATTAATAGGTGTACATTTATATTTCTAAGTTTACAGGGTGCAAAGATACAAAAAAAGAACCAAGAACACATCATTTTTTCTAAGAAAGTTAACTTTTAGCGTTTTTTTAGGTGACAAAAACCATTTTTTGAGGCATTTTTATTAATTTTGCAGCACTAATTACACAAAAGTTTCTAACTCATGAAGAAGAAAATAGTTTTTATCATGAATCCTATTTCAGGAACAAGCAGCAAAGCTGCCATCCCCAACCTGATAGATTCTACACTGGACAAGGAGCTTTTCGATTACGAGATAAGAACGACGGAAAGAGCTGGCCATGCCTCGGAAATAGCAAGCGAGGCTAAAGACCGCCATGTGGACATAGTCGTAGCCGTTGGTGGCGATGGCACTGTCAATGAGGTTGCTCGCTCCATCGTACATTCAGACACTGCGCTCGGCATATTGCCTTGCGGTTCGGGCAACGGACTGGCACGCCATCTTCTCCTGCCCATGAACCTCAAGAAAAGCTTGGAGGTCATCAACCAATGCGAAATCCATGACCTCGACTATGGTGTCATCAACGACTATCCTTTCTTCTGCACTTGTGGCATGGGCTTCGATGCTTTCGTCAGCATGAAGTTCGCCGAAAGTGGGAAACGTGGTCCTATCAGCTATGCCGAGAACATCTTGCGCGAGGGACTGAAATATAAGCCAGAGACTTACACACTTGAGGACGAGACAGGCACCAAGCAATACAAGGCGTTCCTCATCTCTTGCGCCAACGCATCACAATATGGCAACAACGCCTACATTGCACCGCAAGCCTCCATGAGTGATGGTTTGATGGATGTTATCATCATGGAACCTTTCGATGTACTGGAAGCTCCGCAAGTAAGTTTCGATATGTTCAACAAGACACTGGACAAGAACTCAAAGATCAAGACTTTCAAATGCAAGAAGCTACGCATCACCCGTAGCAAACCCGGTGTCATCCACTATGACGGAGACCCAGTAATGACAGGTGCCGACATAGACATACACCTCGAAGAAAAAGGCATCAAGATGGTTGTCAACCCCAACGCAGACAAGAATGCCCGCAAGCCTAACATCATACAATCAGCTTTCGCCGAGTTCTTCAACGACATCAATGCCGTGCGTGACGACATCAGCAAGCAAGGCAAAAAGGTAGAGGCTTTGAGCAAGCTCGTACAACGCAAGCTGAACATCTAAAGATAGAAGTCTTTTGTCAATTTAGAATACCATTCTGAACGCTGTCCGTCGGCAGCATTCAGGATGCCTTCTTCCGAAACGAGCGTGCGCTCTCCGCCCATGCTGAAAGCCAAGAGATAACGTTTCGGACTTTTCCGCTCCACGGTCTTGACTGCACATTGTCTAACTAATCTAAAACCAACGATATACCCCTCTGACACAACATCCTCCTTTACCTCTTGTGGCACAATGACGGAGAACACACCATCTGGTTTCAACAACCGTCTCACTCCATCAAACAAGTCGTTGAAAGGAAGACTATCCGTATGTCTTGCCATGGAGCGCTTTTCGTCAGGATTTTTCAGACTACCCACAAAGAAAGGCGGATTGCTTACGATAGCATCATAAAGTGGTGCTTGGTAATCTTGCAACCTACTATTCAATATCCCTATCCTATCGGCAAAAGGACTTGCCAAGGCATTCTCACGAGCTTCCTCGCAAGCATCGCAATCTATATCAATGCCATCAACCACGGCATCGGGGAAACGTTGCGCCATCATCAATGCGATGAGTCCTGTGCCAGAACCCACATCCAATATACGGCGACCGCCCTCAGCCCATGCCCCCAGCAACACACCATCCGTACCCACTTTCATGGCACTGCGGTCTTGCTTAACCTCAAAACGTTTAAAGCGAAAACTTGTCATTCTATACAGTCGTTGTTTCTCTTTTTAACGATAAAAGAAGGCATTTATTTTATATTTTTCATGGAAAATACACCTCATTGTATTAAAATATCTATATCAATGATGGAAATTCGATAAAAATGAGTAACTTTGCACGACAAATGAGTTTCTAAACAAAATATGAACAAGAAATTAAATAATGCACAATTTCAGATGATTGCCGATTACGAGGGCGATGCTTCCACGTTGGTAACAGAAAGAGAACGGGGGATATACCCAGCTTTATGCACCCGCAACTTCATATTGTTCCCTACCGTATTGGCACCTCTCCTTGTAGGCAGAGACAGCAGCATCTCAATGATCAACCATATGCAGGATCACCCCGACGACGTATTCTGTATCTTTTTCCAAAAGAACGAAAGCACGGAGCATCCTACCGAAAGCGACTTATACCCCATCGGTGTATTCGCACGACTGGTCAAGATGATAGACTTGCCGGGGCAAGAGGGCAACAACATCACGGTTGTGATACAAGCATTAGGAAGATGCAAGCTCAACAGCATCATGCAGAAAGAACCTTTCTATACTGTCGATGCCATTGGCTTGCCTGAAATCTGGCCAGAGGAAAGCAATGAGCAATTCCAAGCGTTGGCAGCAACATTGTATTCGGAATCCATCGACCTTATCCACGCTAACGAGGATATACCAGCCGAAGCCGAATATGCGCTCAACAACATCAACCACCCAGCCATCCAAGCCAACTATATATTCAGCACCATGCCTTTTGATGTGGAGGACAAGGTGAAGATGCTTGAGACCGACTCTCTCATTGACCGTATGCTCACCGCCTTAAAGATAGAGCACAAGGAAATGCAACTGCTGCGCATACAATCGGAAATCCAGCAAAAGACTCGTGTGGACCTTGACGAGCAGCAACGTGAGTATTTCTTGCAGCAACAACTCAAGAACATCAGGGAGGAACTTGGAGGTAGCGAGGGCAATCCCGAAAAGAAAGAACTGCTCGAAAAGGCCAAGAAAATGAAATGGGACGAGGCTACGGCGAAAGTGTTCAAGAAAGAATTTGCCAAACTGGACACCCTCAATGCCCAAAGCCCCGACTACTCCATCCAAGTGAACTACTTGCAGACGATGGTAGACCTGCCTTGGAACACTTACACCAAGGACGACCTTAGCTTGAAGCGTGCCAAGAAAATCTTGGACAAAGACCACTATGGCATGAAGGAAGTGAAAGAGCGCATCCTTGAGTATCTTGCCGTAAGAGCCTTGCGTGGCGACATGAAAAGTCCTATCCTCTGCCTCTACGGCCCTCCCGGAGTGGGCAAGACCAGCTTAGGAAAGAGCATCGCCGAGGCTATCAAGCGCAAGTATGTACGTATGTCGCTTGGTGGACTGCACGACGAGGCGGAGATACGAGGCCATCGCCGCACTTATATCGGGGCAATGCCCGGTCGCATCATCAAGAGCATCCAAAAGGCAGGAAGCAGCAACCCTGTGTTCATCCTTGACGAAATAGACAAGATAACTCGTAGCACATACAACGGAGATCCATCCTCCGCCCTGCTCGAAGTGCTCGACCCAGAACAAAACAACGCATTCCATGACAACTACCTGGATGTGGACTACGACTTGTCAAAGGTATTGTTCATCGCCACTGCCAACGACATCAGTTCCATCCCAAGCGCACTGCGTGACAGAATGGAAATGATAGAGGTGGGCGGATATATCACGGAAGAAAAAATCGAGATTGCCAAGCGACACTTGCTGCCAAGGGAACTGGAGAACACAGGACTTACCAAGTTCACACCCAAGATTAAGTTCTCTAAGCCTGCCTTGGAGTGCATCATTGAGCATTACACTCGTGAAAGTGGCGTGCGACAACTGGAAAAGCAAATCAACAAGCTGCTTAGAAAGATGGCATATAAGTTGGCTTACACTGAAGAACTTAAGAACACGAACATCACCCCAGCCGAAGTAAAGGAGTTATTAGGCAACCCTCCGTTCAACCGTGACATCTACCAAGGCAATGGTTACGCCGGTGTCGTTACAGGATTGGCATGGACATCCGTAGGTGGTGAGATCCTCTTTATAGAGACTTCGTTAAGCAAAGGAAAGGCTGGCAAGCTAACCCTAACTGGTAATTTAGGCGACGTGATGAAAGAGTCGGCTGTCATCGCACTGGAATATGTCAAGGCACACATCGACTTACTTGGTGTCGACTATCGTGTGTTCGAGAACTGGAACATCCATATTCACGTGCCAGAGGGAGCCACGCCAAAAGATGGTCCATCGGCAGGTATCACCATTGCCACAAGCATTGCCTCGGCACTGACCCAGCGCAAAGTTCGCAAGAACACAGCCATGACTGGTGAGATTACACTCCGTGGAAAAGTATTGCCTGTAGGAGGTATCAAGGAAAAGATACTGGCTGCCAAGCGTGCTGGGATAACGGACATCGTGATGTGCAAGGCAAACCAAAAGGACATCGAGGAGATACCGGAGGAATACCGAAAGGGAGTGGAATTTCACTATGTTGAGAATGTCGCCGATGTATGGGAGTTCGCTCTCACAAAGGAGAAAGTGGCACACCCCATTGACTTCACCATCAAGGACAACAAGCCAGAACAAAAGAAAAAAGACGACGTACAAGTCGTATTATAGACAACAAACCAGACATGAAATTTGAATTACAGATAACAGATAAAGCGAGTGATGCCCGTACTGGTATCATCACCACCGACCACGGACAGATCAAGACACCTATCTTTATGCCCGTGGGTACGGCTGGTACAGTAAAGGGAGTTCACTTCGAGGAACTGCGCCAACAAGTGAAGGCACAAATCATCCTCGGCAATACTTATCACCTGTACTTGCGCCCAGGACTGGAAGTACTGAAAGCAGCAGGTGGATTGCATGGCTTCAATGGTTGGGATCGCCCTATCCTGACCGATAGCGGAGGTTTCCAAGTATTCTCACTCACCGGTATCAGAAAACTGCGTGAAGAAGGCTGTGAATTCCGTTCACATATCGATGGAAGCAAACACATCTTCACTCCTGAGAACGTGATGGATACGGAACGTATCATTGGTGCGGACATCATGATGGCACTTGATGAGTGTCCTCCTGGTCAAAGCGACTTCCAGTATGCCAAGAAGAGTTTGGAAATGACCCAACGCTGGCTCGACCGCTGCATCAAACGTTTCAATGAGACAGAGCCTCTCTATGGCTACAACCAGAGCCTTTTCCCTATTGTGCAAGGTTGTACTTTCCCCGAATTAAGAAAGGAAGCTGCCAAGTTCGTTGCCGACAAGGGAGCGGACGGTAATGCCATCGGTGGTCTTGCCGTAGGAGAGCCTACCGAGGTGATGTATGAAATGATAGAGGTAGTGAACGAGATCTTGCCTAAGGACAAGCCTCGCTACCTCATGGGCGTGGGTACTCCACAGAATATCCTCGAAGCCATAGAACGTGGCGTGGATATGTTTGACTGTGTGATGCCAACCCGCAATGGTCGCAACGCTATGCTCTTTACTTATAATGGAACGATGAATATGCGCAACAAGAAATGGGAAATGGACTTCAGTCCCGTAGACCCTGACGGTTGTGATATAGACCGTATGACCACCAAGGCATACTTGCACCATCTATTCAAGGCACAGGAACTGCTTGCCATGCAAATCGCCAGCATCCATAACCTTGCATTCTATCTCAGGCTTGTTACCGATGCTCGTCATCATATCGAGCAAGGCGACTTCGTACAATGGAAAAATTCTATAATCGACCAGTTGGGTCAAAGAATATAAAATGAAGACTTTTCAGTTCATAAGGAAACTCAATCCTTTCCGTTTCATCAAACGATTGGACAGGTACATCATCAAGAAATTCCTGGGCACCTATTTCTTTGCCATTGCCCTCATCATTTCTATTTCCATCGTCTTCGATGTAAACGACAACTTGGCTAAGTTCGCAGAATACCATGCTCCCCTCCGAGCTATCGTATTCGACTATTATGCCAACTTCGTACCGTACTTCGCCAACTTGTTCAGTGCCCTGTTCGTATTCATCGCTGTCATCTTCTTTACCTCAAAGATGGCAGGCAACTCCGAGATTATCGCTATCTTGGCAGCAGGTGTATCGTTCAAGCGGCTCATGCGTCCATACATGATGACTTGTATCATCCTCTCCGCCTTGTCGTACACACTCTCGGCATACGTGATACCGCATGGAACTGTGGTAAGAATGAACTTCGAGACTCTTTACAAGAACAAGAAGAAGAACACATCGGCGGAGAACGTGCAGATACAAGTGGACAAAGGTGTCATTGCTTACATCCAGCACTATGACAACAACATGAAGAAAGGATATGGTTTCTGTCTGGATAAGTTTCAGGAAAAGAAACTGGTGAGTCACCTTACGGCGATGGAAGTGCAATATGACACTATCTCCGACTCCAAGTACCATTGGAAGATAAGGAACTGGAAAGTACGCAAGCTGCAAGGTATGAAAGAGCATATCACCAGTGGAGCAGAGAAAGATACTACCATCATGATGGAACCTACCGACTTGATTTACTCGAAGGGACAACAG
>CAKQXI010000111.1 GCA_934281565.1 uncultured Prevotella sp. | reverse complement strand
TTTCCAAGGAAGACTTGGAAAAATATGACGAGGACATCAAGAATATGCGTGACATTTATGCCACAAGGGAGTTTGCTGCTAAGCAAGGTCGGGAGCAAGGAATGCAGGAAGGCATGCAGAAAGGCATGGAAAAAGGAATAAAGAAAGGCATGGAAAAAGGACGGAAGCAAGGCAAGGCTGAAGGAGTAAAAGATCAGAAAATAGCTTCCGCTCGAATGATGTTGGCTGATGGCTTGTCATTGGATAAGGTCATTCTTTATTCTGGGCTTACGAAAGAACAAATCATGAAATTGGATTAAGTATTATCATAAATCTCCCTTGTCCTATTTGACAAGGGAGATTTTTTATGTCTCGCAGATTTCGCCCTGACTGTGTACTTGAAAATTATCGCTAGTTTGTTGAGAACCCCGACATTCCTGTTGTAGCTTATTCTGGTCCATTGAAAAAAGGGTAGAAAGTGAGGCTCACTGAAGGTAAAGGAAGAATTACCATCAGTCAAAGACATGGTATATCAGTTATATGACCGAAGACGAGATGGAATTCCCTGTACCTCCCAGGCATGAACCTTCATGAGATCAAAGATGCCATTGTAAGGCTAATGGAAAAGAGAAAGTGACATTTCTGTTAGAATCTTTGGTCGTTTCGAGAAAAAAGCGTATCTTTGTATCAAAAACTAAGATTAATGATATGCGTATGAAACGGTTTATAACAAAAATACAAGATAATCATGTGTTCCGAGGCATCGCAAGCCTTGGTAATGTTTTTGGTAGTCCTATTAGAAGCAGATATGCACGAATGTCAGATGTGGACATACTGCGAAAAGATTGGGAGATTATTGGCAACGACATGAAAACAGCTATAAGTATTTATCGTAAGGAGGTAGGCTATGCAAGATAATCATAATAAAGATTCTCTTCGTGGTTCAGCGAAGGTTGATAATATAGATAAGGTGTTGGAGGAGTTGCCAAAAGATAAACGTGATGTAATCTATTCTGCTTTTTGTGCGATAGAGCGTTCGTATAGTGGTCCTTTGCCACCTCCAGAGGACTTTGCCAAGTATGAGCAAAACCTTCCTGGTTCAATGGATAGAATTTTGACCCTTACAGAAAAGCAAGTTGACCATCGTATAGAACTTGAAAAATCTGAGGTAAAATTAGACATTCGTGGTCAGATAATAGGAGCGGCTTTAGTAGCTCTCTTTGGTGTCTTGTCGTTTCTATTAGCGATGTTTGGTCATGAAAATGTAGCATTAGGGATGGGTGTTACAACTGTAATCTCTGTTGCGGTTATATTTGTACTTAACAAGGTGCCAACAGGAAAGAGTAAGTAATTTCTATCAGTATTCAGAATTCGCTCTTGTTGGCATGAATCAAAAATGTTATATGTGTAACTGCTTGTAAAATAGTGGGAACGCAGTAATGGTGATATACATCATGAACGAACATATTATAAATAGATGCACTTTCCTTGTCTCTGTCATCCAACCGTACTCCATTGCGTTCCATATTAAAATTGATAGAACAGGTAAGGCTTGTGCCTCATGTCCGTATCGTGTTGTCTTGCAGACCATACGATTTGGATGAAGATGCTGTGGCGTATATAGTATCCTTTATGACAGGTCAATATGATTCGCCAGAACTCGGAAAACAATGTGACATGATATTTCATTACGCTAACAAATGGTCTGCAAACCACAAAGTCATGATGGCTAATGCGTATGTGAAATCACCTCTTTGTGTTTATGAAAACAGAGGCTTCGTTAAGTTTTTGGCAGGTTATGCTGTTGTGGATCCTTTGAAAACATTATCATGGTTGGAACAAATAGTGTCAAAGAAGCATCCTGAGGACTATGGGTGGAACCTTGTAACGGACGTGCTGATTCAATCTTACAATGGTATTAGGTCTTTCAACGATAGGGAGTATCAAGGGATGTTAGAGAATGCTATGGATTTGATGGACCAACTTATGATGAGTAAGGACAACAGATTCTTAATTACTCAATTTATTCGCAAAATAGATGAAGAGTAAACAAAATCAATTGGCTCATCTTGGGCATGTCCTGCAAAAGTTGGATTCAGGTTTGTATCTCATTGATACAGAGCTTGACGAATATGACATCCTATATAGAGATAATATCCAAGATTATGAAGATGAAATCGGAGTGTCTGATATGGTGATCATGTTTGTGATACCTAAGTACTTAGAATCTTTGGATTGCATGTACGAGATGACGCAATTGTTTAAAAATGGGAATGTGCGTCAAAGGGTGTTTCCTATTGTAGATATGGGTAATCTTCCACGTAACGGAGATGGCTTAGTTAAAATTCAAAAATATTGGCAAAATAAAAAAGAAAGGAAATCTAAGCAAGCATTAGATGGTTCTGCGACTTCTAATTTCTTGTTGGAAGAAATTAGAAAGATAAACAACATTTTAAAGATATTGGATGAATTCTGGGAGTATATTGTCCATACAAATACTGGTAAATATGAGGATATGATAGCGAATGATGCAGAACGCTTGATGATGGAAATTGAAAGGTGTATGGACACGTCATTTTTAGTTAATACCGATAGATTTACTCCTTCATATGCAGCAGAGCCGGAAAAGGTAAGTCGCATTGTAAATCAAGGAGACAAGTCTGTTTATATAGAGAAAAACGAGGGGACAATAAACATCAACTAAAATACAGACTTTAGATATAGTTTTGCAAACTATAGAGCTTGTCGCTAAACAAATGAGGAGATAAAATATGACAAAGTTTATAGAACTTTATTTTTATCATTCTCTCGTTTATTATGAATTATTGTTGTATCTTTGCACCCAGTTTTTCATAACAGCAAGACGATGATAGTAACGAGAGAATGGATGGAGGTATGGTTCGAGAGGTTTAACAACGAGTATTTCGGGGGCAAGTTGCCTATGCCAGAGCTGGGACTTACTCGTGCCCGCACTCGATTGGGACAGATGTCCTTTAAGCGTGCCACTCGTTGGGGGCGCACCAAGCTCTATGATTTCAAGATCTCCTTGACAACCTATTATGACATGACGGAGCGACAGGCGCAGAATGTCTTGCTCCATGAAATGATACATTATATCATTGGCTATACGGGGTTGAAAGACACATCTTCGCATGGTATCGTCTTTCGGGGACTGATGGATAAACTGAATAGCAAGTATGGCTGGGACATCCGTGTCATGACCACCACCAAAGGGTGGAAAGTGAGTGAGCAGGTAAGGCAAAAGAAAGAGACCAAAGGTCCACAGACTTACCTGATGCTTGCTATTGCGATGACTGATGGCAAGCGTTATTTGTCTCGTGTCAATCCCAGCTTTGCCCATCGTATAGAAGCCCAGCTTTCTCGTCTTCATGAAGTAGCCTCTCACCAATGGTACACTACCCAAGAGCCTTATTTTGAGGAATATCCGCAAGTCAGAAGTCTGCGAGGAAGACGTATCTCCAAGGCAGACTTCGATAAGTTGCTGAACGTAATGACAAAGAAAGAGATCGATTGATGATGTTTAGCATTTTCAGTGTCTCTTAGTCGGAGATGCAAAATGCTTGTAAATCATCGAATAATCAAGGACTTATAAAATTTATAAAAAGACATTGCTAAGTGTTTTTCGAAAATAGTTACACTGAAAGGTAAAATTTAGCACACGTAATTTGTTTATTTTCAATATTTTTTTTGTATTTTTGCAACGAGTTCTGTGTCTCTTGGCAAGAGATTCGGAATGACAACATCGAAATCGGACTAATATCAGTTTAAGGTGGATGTGACAAAAATAGTTAATCGAGTTCCGCCCTCTAATGCAGGGGACGACGGCGAAGCCGTATCAAAAAATCAGCAAAAGGAAGTTTCTGCACCACAGAAAAATCTTAAACAGCCAAGCGATGCAGGCTGGTTTGTTGCTGTTGTAAGATGCAACTGTGAGAAGAAAATTGCTGATGAAATCAAAACCGATTTAAACTATAAGAATATTTGGTTTGAATCGTGGGTTCCTATGCAAAAAATACATTATGTAGATAAACGGACCAATAAGAGAAGAACGAAAAAGAAGATATTCCTCTCCACGTTTATCTTTTGTCATGTTGGTAAGGGGAACCTTAATGAAATCCGTTTTCGTTCAGATGTCTATAAAATGCTCACGATGCCTGGTCAGCGTGAGATTTATCAAATCTCTGACTGTGTACTTGAAAATTATCGCCAGTTTGTTGAGAACCCCGACATTCCTGTTGTAGCTTATTCTGGTCCATTGAAAAAAGGGCAGAAAGTGAGAATCACTGAAGGTAAATTAGCTGGTGTAGAGGCATACGTACAGCGCATTTCTGGAAAGAAAGCCATTGTTGGTAATGAAATCAAGTATATCAATGGTGCTACTATTGAGATTGATAGGGGATTTTTGAAGGTAATAGAATAAATTATTTCCTTGTATGGTTTTATCCAAGGCACAGAGCCATGCGATTATTGCTAACCGCTATGACTCCTGTCTTAAAGGAAAAGGTTTTATACACGAGACATTTTCAGTAGAGATTAAGTTTTCTCAATCCATCCAAAGATATCATGAGCATTGAGGCAAGGACAATCCTTAGGCGTAGTGCCAGGCAAATCGCGATGACCCACAATCTTCGCTTTGGGGAAGAGCTTGTGTAGGTTGACGAGCAAATCTGTGATTCGCTCCTTTTGCTCCTTGGTGAGCGTATTGGCAGGCTTGCCATTCTCATCCAGTCCTCCCTCATAGCAGATGCCAATGCTGCACCTATTATATGGAATACAATGAGCACCCACTTCCAGCAACATCCTGTGTTGCGTCTTCTTTCCATCCTTGCGGATATAGAAGTGATAGCCAATGCCACGGAAGTGGCGAGCCAAGTGGTCACGGAGCAACATCTCCTCCGTATAATCTCGGTCACATCTCGTAGCCGAGCAGTGAAGAACGAGGTATCTCACCTCATCTTCCGACATCATTTGAAGTTTTCTCATAGCAGAAACTTAACATTTAACACTTAACATTTAACACTTAACATTTAACATTCAACATTGCATCGCCGATGCACAAGAACTAACTCCTAACGCCGTCAGTGCAGCGATGATAGCTTGAACGACAGCATTTGCAATTTGAATCCAAGAAATCTTCTTGGTCCCCGAATTTTGATTTTCATTGAAATTAATCATAATAGTAAGTGAATTTAAAGATTAAACATCAGATGGTAAAGTTGGCTGCATCCAGCCCTAAGCTGGACACAGCCTGCGGTTTAGAGTCACAAGCTGGCATCGTTGCCGCTATTGGAGCCACCACCACCATCGCCAGATGGCTTGTCGTCGCCGTCACCCTCATCCTTAGAGGAATTGGCCTTGTTCTTGGCAGCCTCCAAGTCCACGGTACTCTTACCGGTCTTTTCCGCCTTGAGGGTAGCAGCCTGGGCAATGCGGCTTGCCACAAGTTTAAACTCGGCTTGGTTAATCAAGTTCTCCAAGTCCACGCCAGGGTTGAAGTTGATGTTCACCGCCTTGATGTTGTCCTCGGTAAACTTCTCAATCGACTCCGCTCCCTCGCAACTCAGCGAGACGCTGAATACACCAAGGGAACCCAACTTAATCTTGTTGCCATTGAGCAGTTGTTCTACCAAGCAGTCGCACATGTCTGACAAGATAGCCTTTACCAAACCACGGCTGTAGCCAGAGTTGTGGGAAGCGATGTGCTTGGAAAACTTGTCAAGATCCCAAATCTCATGAACTTGGTTCTTGGCATAAGCCTTGGGACCGTCCTTGGGCTTGAGATAGTTGGTCATCAAAAATACCGAATACTCAATCATAATTGAACCTTTCTTTTAAAATGTTAATACTAATGTTATCTATGTCTCACTCGAAACTCAGAATGTCGAATGCCTTAAGGTAATGAATTCTTCACTCTTCATTCGTCGTTCTTCGTTTGACAGATGCAAAAGTACAACATTTGAGAGGCGAAATCAACTCTATGGAATGGCGTTGAATAACCGTTGAATATTCGTTGAACAATCGTTAAATACCCCTACGAGAAATGGAAGAAAATAGCAAGTCTAACGTGACTTTCAACATATACGGAGGCAATAACCAAATCCTCCCCAATGCCACAGAAGCCGTCCAAAACTTCTATGGCGACCAATTCGCAGACAAGATGCTCCATCCCGAAGGCACCCCAGCGGATGCCTTGACCGAAGATGAACAGCATCTCGCTATATATATTAATAAGGTGGAATCCCTTCGAAGTTACATTTCTCTCCTTACCACCTGCAAGTCGGCAAAGGAAGTGGGAGAGGTTGTAGCCACGATGTGCCAGAACGAGGAGGCGATAGATGAGGTTCTCATCGTAAAGGCAGATTTCATCAAACTCCTCCTCCCATTCCTGACAAAAGTGAGGAACGGCAAGGGCATAGACAACCTCCGCACCTATATCAATAGTGCCTGGGATGCAAGAAAGAAAGCCATTCGGCACTCAAACCACTAAATCAGCCCTCAAAAAGTATATTATATTACTTGCGCAAGTATATTATATTACTTTGCCAAGTATATTATGTTATTTAGGCAAGTAGCCTATATAAGACAAAATGAAAGAGATATATTATTATATGATATGCAAAGCACAGGAGTTTATGAACGAAAATCACTATGCCGACATATCACGCATGCAGTGTCTGCTTCGCAAGATGATGCCTAAGGAATATCATGATCTCATAGACCAGATCAAGGAGTGTCAAGACCCTCATGTCAACTTCAATATTCATGGTGGAACCAACCTTATTGCTCCAAATGCCAGTCATGCCGAGCAAAAAATGCAGGATGAATCAACCAAGAACGAGACCACGAAGATAAATAGCAATCTAAATAGTAGGTCTACGGATTTGCAAGTAAAGCGTTTTTCGGATATCGATCTCAAAGACCTATTCTTTGATTCTTCGAGAGAAAGCTATCCTGAGTTTGATGATTGGTATAATAAGAAGGCTACTGCAGGAGCAACCGCCTATTGCTATTATATCGATGACGAGTTGAAAGACTTCCTTTATTTAAAGATAGAGGAAGAAGAACTTTCGGATATTGTGCCTGTCCTTCCTGCAAAGAAACGTTTGAAGGTTGGTACATTCAAGGTAGACAATGACAATCGTCATACTACACGTGGTGAACGCTTCATGAAGAAAATCATGGATATGGCGATAGCGGAGGATGTTGAAGAGATTTATGTCACCATGTTTCCTACTAATGAGTTGCAAGGTTTGATTCGTATGTTTGAGAAGTTTGGCTTCTCTCACGTTGCAGACAAACCGCATGATGGGGGCAATGTGGAATATGTTTTAGTGAAGGATATGACATCCCATGTCAATGACTTCAAGCTCGACTATCCTTTTGTCAAGAAAGCAGGAACTGACAAATATGTGCTTTCCATAGTCCCTGAATATCATACGCAGCTCTTCCCTGATTCAATTCTGACGAATGAGCAGAGATATGACCTCATACAGGATGTTTCTGAGACCAATAGCATCTATAAGATATACATCTGCTGGATGCAAGGCGCAAGAAAATTGAAACCAGGTGATAAACTTGTTATTTACCGAATTACTGATGACAAGGGAAAAGCGTATTACCGCAGTGTTTGCACCTCCGTTTGTACAGTATGTGAGGTAAAGGCATCCGAAGACTTTGAGAATGAAGATGCCTTTGTAAAATACACCAATCGATATTCTGTGTTCAAGGAATATGAATTGAGAAGATGGTATAAGTACAAGAACAATTTCATCGTCATCAAAATGATGTACAACATAGCCTTCAACAAGAAAGTAATCAATAAAGTGATGAAAGAGCAAGTAGGCTTGAATCCAAAATATTGGGGCTTTTTCAAACTCACCAATGCTCAATTTGATAAACTATTGGAATTAGGAGAAATAGATGAACGTTATATTATCGATTAAGCCTGAGTTTGTAG
>CAKQXI010000110.1 GCA_934281565.1 uncultured Prevotella sp. | reverse complement strand
TCTAAGTACTTCATAATTCGCAATATTTAAAATGTTTATTATATTTATCGCTGCAAAGGTACACTTTTATTTTGGATTATCCAAAGAAATTAATTAAGAATTAATAATTAATAATTAATAATTAATAATTTAGAATTAAGAATTAAGAATTTGTCACTTGACACCTTGCCACTTATATTATTAAAACTTAATATACCATATAGATATAATTATTTATACTATCTTAAAAACAAAAGTTCCTGCCCGCGCGTATAGGGTTTTAGAAAAACAGCTGGCAGAGTGTCAAGTGACAAATCTTTTATATAGCTTTATAACTATATCGCTGCAAAGGTACGCTTTTATTTTGGATTATCCAAAGAAATTAATTAAGAATTAATAATTAAGAATTGGTTTGCTCCGTATCAACTCCGTACCAAGTCCGTACCATCTCCGCACCAACTCCGTATCAAGTTTACCCCCTCTCCGTTCTTGCTCCGATAAATGACTGAAAAAACTCTATGCAATAACAAAAAAGCAGGGGAAGGCTGCTTTCCCTCCCCTGCTGCCTTTTCTTTATGTGAAATAAAGCCAGTAGATACCTCCCAATATGGCAAGGACTATCAAGCCAACCACAGCCTTTATCATACACGTAGCTACTTTCTTTACTACCAAGAACCCTACTATCAGGACTATAAGCGCAAAAACATAATATCCAAAATTATCCATTTCTTATCGTCTTATCTTTTATTTATAATACTGAATACACATTCTATCTTTTGAATACATGACGGAACTCCGCCGGTATCGGGGTCTCAAACTCCATGGGGCGATGGGTCACCGGATGATAGAAGCAAAGCACATAAGCATGGAGACAGAGGCGATGGCAAGGGTCGTCGCCATTGCCATACTTGATGTCACCGCATACTGGATGCCCCATGTCAGCTGTATGCACACGAATCTGGTTCTTGCGACCTGTCTCCAAGCGGAACTCCACCAAAGAATGCTCCGTGGTTCTGTCAAGGGTATGAAAATGGGTGACGGCATACTTGCCTCCATTGTCAACAGGACTGCTATAAGTGATATATGCCTTGTTGTCCTTGAGCCAGTTTGCAACAGTTCCCTCGTCTTCTTCCATCTCTCCAGAGACCACTGCCACATATCGGCGGTCGTACACCGTCTTATGCCATTCTCGTTCCAAAGCCAACTCCGTTTGCTTATCCTTGGCATAAATCATAAGGCCACTTGTATCTCGGTCCAAGCGATGCACCACATGAGCCTGACAGTTCTGCCTGCTCTTATGGAAATAATCATCTAAGACGGTCTTGACATTGAGCGTGGAATGCCCTGCCGCCATACTCAATATCCCTACATTCTTCTCTACTACCACCAGATACTTGTCTTCATAGACTATCTTGACATACTTGCTCTTGAAAGTATCGTTTTTCTTCGATTTGCTGACGGATACTTTCATCCCCGGTCGCAGGGCATAGTCAAACTGGGTGATGGTCTTGCCATCTACCTTGATGCCTCGTCCTTGAAGTGTTTGCTTAATCTTGGTCTTGCTTCCACCCTTTATATTGGCAAGCAGCCATTCCAACAACGGAGCTGGTTTCCCGACGGTATAATGGTCGTACTCATGCTGCTGGTTATAAGAATTATTGTTTGGTTTCATAATTAGGGGACAAAATTACGGATTTTTGCCCTAACAACCAAACATATAGCCAGTTTTAACGCAATAACCTCTTCTTTTTTTCTTGAAATTTGGAATTCACAAATATTATTCGTAACTTTGCAGCCTAAAATGAAATAAATTAATGTAATACATAATAATGATCACAGTTACAAATCTTGCAATTCAATTCGGAAAAAGAGTACTTTACAAGGATGTGAACCTTAAGTTCACCCATGGAAATATCTATGGAGTTATCGGTGCCAACGGCGCTGGTAAATCAACTTTGCTCAAGGCTATCAGCGGAGAACTGGAGCCAAACAAGGGAAGCGTAGAGCTTGGTCCCGGCGAGCGCCTTTCCATCTTGGAACAGGACCACTTCAAATATGACGAATTCCGTGTAATGGATACTGTCCTCATGGGACACCAACCTCTGTGGGAGAACATGAAAGAGCGCGAGCGTCTTTATGCCAAAGCAGAAATGACGGAGGAAGACGGAAACCGTGCTGCCGACTTGGAATTGAAGTTTGCCGAAATGAACGGATGGGAAGCAGAAAGCAACGCCGCCCAACTCCTCCAGAACTTGGGTATCAAGGAGGATTTACACGACAAGCAAATGAGCGAGCTTTCCAATACGGAGAAAGTACGTGTCATGTTGGCCAAGGCACTCTTTGGGAACCCAGACAACTTGCTCCTTGACGAGCCTACCAATGACCTTGACCTCGACACCGTAGAATGGCTGGAGGAATATCTGAGCAACGTGGAGCAAACCGTCTTGGTCGTATCCCACGACCGTCACTTCCTTGATGCCGTCAGCACACAAACCGTAGACATCGACTTTGGCAAGGTAACTATGTTCGCTGGTAACTATTCATTCTGGTACGAGAGTTCCCAATTGGCTCTCCGTCAGGCACAGAACCAAAAGATGAAAGCCGAGGAGAAAAAGAAGCAACTGGAAGAATTCATCCGCCGCTTCTCCGCCAATGTAGCCAAGAGCAAGCAGACCACATCACGCAAGAAAATGTTGGAGAAACTGAACGTAGAAGAAATCCGCCCATCCAGCCGCAAATATCCAGGTATCATCTTCCAGATGGACCGTGAGCCAGGCAACCAAATCCTTGAGGTAGAGGGTTTGAGAGCTACAGACGAGGACGGAACAGTGCTCTTTGACAATGTAAACTTCAACATTGAGAAGGGCGAGAAGGTAGTATTCCTCTCCCATAACCCAAAAGCGATGACAGCTCTTTTCGAGATCATCAACGGCAACCGCAAGGCTGATGCTGGTGACTATAAATGGGGCGTAACCATCACAACCGCTTATCTCCCACTCGACAACACTGATTTCTTCCAGAGCGACCTCAACCTTGTAGACTGGTTGAGCCAATATGGACCAGGCAATGAAGTTGCCATGAAAGGCTACCTCGGCCGTATGCTTTTCAGTGGAGAGGAAGTACTAAAGAAAGTGAACGTGCTTTCAGGAGGTGAAAAGATGAGATGTATGATTGCCCGTATGCAACTGCAGAACGCCAACTGCCTCATCCTTGACACTCCAACCAACCACCTCGACCTTGAGAGCATCCAGGCATTCAACAACAACCTGGTAGGTTTCAAGGGCAATATCCTCTTTGCCAGCCATGACCACGAGTTCATCCAGACAGTGGCAAACCGTATCATCGAGTTGACACCATCTGGCACCATTGACAAGTTGATGTCATACGACGAATACATCTACGACGAAGCCATCAAGGAACAGAAAGCCAAGATGTATGGTGCCCAATAATAATATGGTATAACACCTATATATAACCAAAGCATGCCAGCCTTTCTACAAAAAGGTTGGCATACTTTTTGCCATTTCTCATTTTAAAATAATAAGAAATAAGAAATATGACTACGGAAAAGAAAATAAACATAGAAGACGGAGACGTCAATGAGCAGGCTCAGAACGAGCAGGTTCAAGACAACAAGGAACAAAGCTCTACTGACAACAAGGCAGAGGAAGCTGACAAGGAGTCTGACAAACAAGAAGAACCAGACAAAAAGGCAGAGGTAGACCCTCTAACACAAGCACAGCAGGAAGTGGAGGAACTGAAAAAGCAGTTGCTCTACAAGACAGCAGAGTTTGAGAACTACCGCAAACGTACCTTGAAAGAGAAAGCAGAGCTTATCTTGAACGGAGGCGAGAAAACCATCGCAGCCATCCTACCAGTACTTGATGACTTCGAGCGTGCCATCGCCGACAAGAGTGAAGACCCAAAGGTCATCAAGGAAGGCATCAACATGATTTTCAACAAGTTTACCAAGGCTCTCGAAACCTTGGGCGTAAAGAAAATCGAGACAGACGGCAAGGACTTCGATGTAGACTACCATGAGGCTATCGCCATGGTGCCAAACATGGGAGACGACAAGAAAGGTAAGGTAATCGACTGCGTACAGACAGGCTATACCTTGAACGACAAGGTGATACGCCACGCCAAGGTAGCCGTAGGACAATAATAACAAATAATTAACAATTAGCAATGGCTAAAAGAGACTATTACGAGGTGCTTGGCATCAGCAAGTCGGCATCCGATGACGAAATCAAGAAGGCATATCGCAAGATTGCCATCAAATATCACCCAGACCGTAACCCCGGCAACAAGGAAGCTGAAGAAAAATTCAAGGAAGCTGCCGAGGCATACGATGTGCTCCGTGACCCACAGAAGCGTCAGCAATATGACCAGTTTGGTTTCAATGGTCCACAAGGTGGATTCGGAGGTTTCGGCGGTGGTGCCAGCATGAACATGGACGATATATTCTCTATGTTTGGCGACATCTTCGGAGGCCATAGTGGTGGATTTGGAGGTTTCAGCGGATTTGGTGGCGCACAAGCTCGCCAATACCAAGGCAGTGACCTAAGAGTAAAGGTAAAGCTGACCCTACAAGAGATAGCCACAGGCGTAACCAAGAAATTCAAGATACATAAAGATGTAACTTGTGAAGCCTGTCACGGCACTGGTTGCGAGGGAGGCGCCAAGCCAGAGACTTGTCCTACTTGCCATGGTAGCGGTGTAACGATGAGAACAGTGCGCTCTATGTTTGGCATCATGCAGACACAAGATGCCTGTCCTACCTGTCATGGAGAGGGCACTATCATCAAGAACAAGTGCAAGCACTGTGGTGGTGATGGCATCGTGAAAGGTGAGGAAGTAGTAGAAATCACCATCCCTGCAGGTGTGGAAAAAGGAATGTGCGTAACGGTACGAGGCAAAGGCAACGCTGGCAAGCACAATGGTGTGAATGGAGACATCCAGGTGCTCATCGCAGAGGAAAAGAGCGATATATTCGAGCGCAACGGCAAAGACCTTTATTATAATCTCGTCCTTGACTTCACCACCGCTACTCTCGGTGGCGAGGTAGAAATTCCTACCATTGACGGAAAGACAACCATCAAGATAGAGCCGGGCACACAGCCAGGCAAGCAGATTCGACTTCGTGGGAAAGGTCTTCCTGCCGTGTCGGGATATGGCTACGGCAAGGGTGACATCATCGTCAATGCAACCGTCTTCGTTCCAAAGACCCTTACCAAGGAAGAAAAAGAACTGGTTCTGAAATTTAATGAACGTGAGAACTTCAAGGCAGACAGTGCCACCAAGAAGTCGCTTTTTGAGAGTTTCAAGAACTTGTTTAAGTAACAAGCATCATGAACTATCAGGAAACTATAGAATATCTTTTTAATAGTACACCCGTATTCGAGAGAGTGGGAGCATCAGCCTACAAGCCAGGGCTGCAAACATCAGAAACGTTAGATGATCATTTCGGTCATCCTCATCGTTGTTTCAAGACAATCCATGTGGCAGGCACCAATGGAAAAGGCTCGTGTTCTCACACTTTGGCGGCTATCTTGCAAGAAGAAGGATACAAGGTAGGTCTATATACCTCTCCCCACCTCGTTGATTTTCGTGAGCGTATCCGTGTCAACGGCGAGTGCATCCCAGAACAATATGTCGTTAACTTCGTGGAACAGGAGCGTAATTTCTTCGAGCCACTTCATCCGTCGTTCTTCGAGCTGACCACCGCCTTGGCATTCAAATACTTTGCAGAACAAAAGGTAGACATCGCAGTCATAGAAGTAGGGTTAGGTGGCCGTCTGGACTGCACCAACATCATCACTCCCATCCTATCCATCATCACCAACATCAGCAAAGACCATACCCAGTTCTTGGGCAACACCTTGGCAGAAATCGCTGGTGAGAAAGCTGGCATCATCAAGAATGGCGTTCCTGTCATTATCGGGGAGGACATTCCAGAGACACGTACTGTATTCCTGCAGAAAGCAGAGGAAAAACACGCTCCTATCATATTCGCCCAAGACCCAGGACACCAAGAAATCATATCCTCGAAAGAATGGTTTGACATAGACAACAAGGCTCATGAGAGCAACTTGACCCAAGGCAGGATATACGAGACCCGAAACTGGGGCATATTGAAAGGAGAGTTACAGGGTGACTACCAAGCCAAGAACATGAACACGGTATTAAACGCCGTCTCACTATTGATGAACATGGGTATCATCAAGAAGAAAGAATCTATCGTCAAAGGCATCCAGCAAGTAAGCAAACTAACAGGTTTGATGGGCAGATGGCAGAAATTGCAAGAGCATCCTCTCGTCATCTGCGACACAGGGCACAACGTGGGTGGATGGCAATATTTAGCACCTCAAATCAAGTCACAACCCTGCAAGCAACTTCGCATCGTTTTTGGAATGGTAGACGACAAAGACATCGATACTGTGATGGAAATGCTTCCTAAGGATGCCATCTACTATTGGACACAAGCCACAACCAAAAGAGCCATCAAAGTTGAAAATATCGCCAAAAAAGGAGCAAAAAAGAGACTGACAGGTAACAGTTATTCTACTGTAAAAGAAGCATTTAACCATGCTCTGAGTGAAGCCTCAAAGGATGACTTCATCTTCGTAGGCGGCTCCAGTTACATCGTGGCGGATTTATTATCTTAAAAGATTTTTTGTTTTTTTAAACCAATAAAGTTGGTAAAAAATTTGTTGTATTCAGTTTTTTTTAGTTACTTTGCAGATATAACTTTAAAACGGCAAAGTAACTAAAAAATATAGACATATTATGAATACAGAACCAGAAAATATTTGTGGTCTGAAAAGAAAGGATTTTCAGACTACCATCAATGGAAAGCAGACAGACCTTTTCATTTTAAGAAACAAGCAAGGTAACGAAGTAGCAATAACCAATTATGGTGGTGCCATCGTGGCTATCATGGTTCCTGACAAGGACGGCAAGCACGCCAATGTCATTCAGGGACATGACAACATCCAAGACGTCATCAACTCTCCAGAACCATTCTTGAGCGTACTCATCGGTCGCTATGGCAACCGTATCAAGGAAGGTAAATTTACTCTCAATGGCAAGGAATATCAGTTGGCTATCAATAATGGGAAAAACCATCTTCATGGTGGGCCTACAGGTTTCCACGCCCATGTATGGGATGCCATGCAAGTTCATGAGAATGCTGTTGTCTTGAAATACACAAGCCCTTACGGTGAAGAAGGTTTCACTGGCGAATTGAACGTATGGGTAGCCTACACATTCACAGACGACAACGAATTGGTCATCAAGTATCAGGCTACCACCAACAAACTTACTATCATCAACTTGACTAACCACGGATTTTTCTCTATCCAAGGCATTGGCAACCCTACACCTTCCGTAGAGAACCAGTTATGCGAAGTCAACGCAGACTTCTTTATCCCAATTGATCCCGAATCCATCCCTACTGGTGAAATCTTGAAAGTAGAGGGCACTCCTTTTGATTTCCGCAAAACAAAACCTATCGGACAGGACATCAATGCCGATGACGAACAAATCAAGAACGGCACAGGTTATGACCATTGCTTCGTACTCAACAAGAAAGAAGAAGGTGAATTGAGCTTTGCCGCTAAAATCAAAGACCCTGTCAGCGGACGCACAATGGAAGTATATACAACAGAGCCGGGTATCCAGATGTATACAGGCAACTTCTTGGAGGGAATATCAGGACAACATGGTGCCACATTCCCACGTAGAAGTGCCGTTTGCTTCGAGGCACAGCACTTCCCAGACTCACCAAACCGTTCTTACTTCCCAAGTGTAAGGCTCAAACCCGGAGACACCTACACACAAAAGACAATCTACAAGTTCGGTGTTGAGAAATAACAACAGCCAAAACATTAAAATAAAAATAACAACTATTAAGTAAAAATGGAAAACCAAAAACAAAATGGTAATATCATCGCCATTATCACGATGATGTTTTTGTATGCCATGATTTCGTTCGTGACGAACTTGGCTGCTCCTATCGGAGTCATCTGGAAAAATGTATTCGCCGACAGCGGTAGTGCCAACATGATAGGTATGTTGGGTAACG
>CAKQXI010000109.1 GCA_934281565.1 uncultured Prevotella sp. | reverse complement strand
TCATAAGTCTGCTTGATGACATCTTCCATTTTACGGTCCTTGAGAAGCTGGATGGCTGCACGGAATACACAGAATTCTTCCAGTCTTGCCATGTCAATGCCATAATAGTCTGGATAACGTATCTGTGGCGCACTGGATACTACAACTATCTTCTTTGGATGCAAGCGATCAAGAATACGGAGAATGCTCTCTTTCAACGTTGTTCCACGTACAATACTATCATCAATGATAACCAAATTGTCCACGTATGGCTCGATACTTCCGTAGGTTACATCATATACATGACTTGCCAAATCATTTCGGCTGTTTCCCTCCGTAATAAAGGTGCGGAGCTTGATGTCTTTCCATGCTATTTTCTCAGAGCGAACATAATCACTTAAGATTTCATGTAGTTCTTCCTTAGTAGGCACATGACCAAGATTGGCTATTTTATCTATTTTTGTCTCATTCAGATGCTGCTTAAAGCCACTCAACATACCATAGTAAGCCACCTCTGCCGTATTCGGGATGTAACTGAACACCGTATGATCAACATCATTGTCGATAGCTTTCAGGATGGGTTGAGTGAGTTGCTCGCCCAACTGTTTGCGTTCCTTATAAATATCCATGTCAGAACCACGGCTGAAATAGATACGCTCGAATGAACAAGCCGAGTCACCTCTTTGCTCCAAGATACGCTCTATGGAGCATTCACCATTTCGCTTTACAAGGAGTGCAGTTCCTGGTTGCAGTTCCTGAACTTCCTCTGTTTCCAAGTCAAAAGTAGTCTGAAGCACAGGACGCTCACTGGCAAGTACCACAATCTCATCATTCTTATAATAGAACGCAGGGCGAATTCCCCAAGGATCACGCATAGAAAACATTTCACCAGAACCAGTGATACCACAAACAACATATCCACCATCGAAGTCCTTCATCGTAGTCTTGAGTACATTGCTCATCTTCACATGATCCTCGATATAATGGGTGATGTCGGTATTTTCCATTTCCATAGCCTTGGCAGCCACGAAGTTACGTTCCACCTCACGATCGAGACGATGCCCCATATATTCAAGCATGATATAGCTGTCGCTATAGATACGAGGGCTCTGACCTTGTTTCGTCAGAATATCAAAGATATCTTCTACATTGGTCATATTGAAGTTACCACAGAGGCAGAGGTTCTTAGCTTTCCAGTTGTTGCGTCGCAAGAAAGGATGCACATACTGGATACCACTCTTTCCTGTGGTACTATAACGCAAATGCCCCATATAGAGTTCACCAGCAAAAGGTAATTTCTCCTTGGCAAAGTTGGCATCGGCAAGTTGCTCTGGCGTGAGGTCCTTGAAATTCTTATTGACAGTTCCGAATATCTCGGTCACGGCATTCTTTCCTTCGGCACGCTCACGAAACATATACTCATTACCTGGTTTGCCGTCGAGCTTGACGCATGCCATGCCAGCACCCTCTTGACCGCGGTTGTGCTGTTTCTCCATCATCAGATAGAGTTTGTTAAGACCATACATCCAAGTACCATACTTTTGCTGATAATACTCAAGTGGCTTGAGCAATCTTATCATTGCTACGCCACATTCATGCTTCAATGGTTCCATCTCTATATTTTCCTATTGTTAGTTTAATTTTCCTTATTTAGGATTTTGAAGGAATTAAGGGAAGTTATCGTTCCCTCTGGTCACTCAGGAAGTTAAAGGACATTAGCTTTACTTGCTTCCATCTATCCGAAATCAGAGAAAGCATGAACAGAAACTTTTCCCGAAAGCATTTGTCCTTTAACTTCCCTCTAACTTCTCTTAACTTCCATTAAATTCCCTTTTCCTATCCCATTAAATTCTAAAAAAAGGGAAACGCTAAGAAATGGCGAATCCCTTAATTTATATCATTCAACAGTAACAGACTTAGCCAAGTTTCTTGGTTGGTCCACATTCTTACCCTTGCAAACTGCTATATGGTAGGCGAGCAATTGCAAAGGAATGGTAGCCAATAATGGCTCCAAGCACTCCAATGTATCAGGGAGTTCTATCACCTCATCGGCTATTTTTGAAATCGTTTCATCACCCTTACTTACAAGAGCGATTACCCTACCCTTACGAGCTTTTATCTCTTGAATATTGGAAAGGACTTTCTCGTACATGAAATTATGTGTGGCAATGACAACCACAGGCATATCGCTATCAATGAGGGCAATAGGCCCATGCTTCATTTCTGCAGCAGGATAACCCTCCGCATGAATATAGCTGATTTCTTTCAACTTCAAGGCTCCCTCCAATGCTACTGGATAACTAAATCCTCGACCCAAGTAAATAAAATTACGAGCGTATGTGAAAGTACGGCTCAAGTCGGCTATCTTATTGTTCAGCTTCAAGACTTCCCTCATCTTCTCAGGAATATTCCAAAGCTGTTCCGTTATCTTCTGATAATCAGCATCATCAATAGTGCCTTTCTCATTTCCGATTGCCAACGCCAACAGTGTCAAGACTGTCACCTGACCAGTGAACGCCTTGGTGCTGGCAACACCTATCTCTGGACCTACATGGATATAAGTACCTGTATCTGTCTCACGAGCGATACTACTACCAATAGAGTTGCAAATGCCATAGATGAACGCCCCTTTCTCCTTTGCCAACTTGATTGCTGCCAAAGTATCGGCAGTTTCTCCACTCTGGGATATAGCAATGACCACATCGTCTTTGGTAACGACAGGGTTGCGATAACGGAACTCCGAGGCATATTCTACCTCTACTGGCACACGACAATAGTTCTCTATCATCTGCTTGCCTATCAAACCTGCATGCCATGAGGTTCCACAAGCTACGATGATAAAACGTTTGGCATTCAATAGTTGCTGACGATGGTCTGTGATAGAACTAAGCACAACGCCTTGATTTACCACACGACCTCGCATACAGTTACGAAGACATTCTGGCTGTTCAAAGATTTCCTTCAACATGAAGTGAGGGAAACCACCTTTCTCTATTTGACCGAGGTCAATATCTACTGTCTGAACCTCTGGATTTAACTTCACATTCTGGATATTGACAACCTCCAGTTCCTCACCAAGGCGCATCACAGCGATATTACCATCCTCTAAATAAACTACCTTATCGGTATATTCTATAATCGGACTGGCATCTGAACCTAAGTAAAAATCGCCCTCCTTACCAATACCTACAACCAAAGGACTTTGCTTACGAGCTGCGATTATCTGATTAGGCTCACGCTTGTCGAGCAAAGCGATGGCGTATGCACCAATTACCTGATGGAGAGCCACCTGAACCGCAGTCAATAAATCCACATTTTTCTTAACTTGGATATATTCTATCAACTGAACAAGAACCTCGGTATCTGTATCACTCTTGAAAGTAACGCCCTTGGCTATCAAGTTCTTCTTAATCGAAGCATAGTTCTCTATAATACCATTGTGGATAATCGCCAAATTCTTGGAAGAAGAAAAATGGGGATGGGCATTCACTGAAGATGGCTCACCATGAGTAGCCCATCTTGTATGCGCTATACCTACCGAACCAGTAATGTTTTTATCGGAACAAAAACTTTCTAAGTCCGCCACCTTACCTTTCGTCTTATAGACATTCAAGGTTCCATCCTCATTGACAAGGGCGACGCCAGCAGAATCATATCCACGGTATTCCAAGCGTTTCAAGCCCTTAATTAGGATGGGATAAGCAGCATCCTTACCTAAATATCCAACTATACCACACATAATATATTATTTTGATAACCTATATCCTAACTTACCGTTATCTCACTACGGAAATGATGATGGATGCCAATGACATCAGTGTTCCTACAAGAGAGAACCAAAGGGTCGTAGAGGAACCAATCGCTGAGTTTTGTGCCTTAACCTTGTTTGGCTCCACATAAACAATATCATTTTGCTGGAGATAATAATAAGGAGAATTGATGATATTGACATCGTTCAAATTCAAACGATGCACATGCGTCTCGCCTTTGGCATCCTCACGGATTAGCATCACATTCTCACGCTTACCGTAGATGGTCAAGTCACCGGCAGAAGCCAAAGCCTCAACAATGCTCATCTTCTCCGTTGGCACATACACGACACCGGGTTTGGCAACCTCACCAGTAACCGTGACACGATAACTCGCCATGCGAACAGTAACGATAGGATTTTCTTTCTCTGCCAAATAAGGACTAATCTTCTCCTTAATCAAATCCTGGCACTCATTCTTCGACAAACCTGCCACATGGATCTTTCCTACCACTGGGAACTGAATATCACCATTATTGTCCACCAAATAGCCTTGTAACGTAGAGCTACCTGAGTTTAAGTTTCCACCAGTACCAAGCGTAGCGGTAACCGCCAAGTTGAAAGGAACAGCAGCTCTTGGGTCGGTCGTCACAACTGTAATGGTCAACTCATCCTTTGGCATAATCTTAGCCTCATAGAGTCCCTTTGAAGAAGCCAAGCTGATAGAATCGGCATTTTTGAAATAGGCCACATTCTTGGTGCTTTCACAACTGCCAAACACCAAAATCATAGTCATAGCGACTACTGCTGTATAAATTAGTTTTTTCATTGTCGACAATATTCTATTATTTTTATGGTGCAAAAATACTGTTTTTTTTCAAGAACAGCAAATGTTTAGACCATTAATTAAGCTTATTTTTCCACTCCATTGGATGGAAGATTGAAACTATAGCTATTATCAAATATCTTATTCACCTTGTTTATCTCAACGAAAGTGGTACCGCCACCCTCGCCAAAACTACCACTTAGGTAAGCTATCTTGTCGTCGTCTTTCAAGTAACCTTTCTGGCGCAACATTCTCACCGCAGCCGTAAACATCGCTTTGGTAGAAATCTGGTCTTTCTGATAAATTGGGATAACACCATAGCTTAAGTTTAGCCAACGCTGTGTTTTCTCCTTATAGCAAATAGCCAAGACTGGCGTTGGACCACGGAATGCCGCCAAGTCGCGAGCTGTCTGACCCGTTTCACTATCAGTGATGATACCAGCCACGCCCAATTTCTTGGTAGCTTCGATTGCAGCATGTGCCAAGAAAAGCTTTTGATCAATCTCCCCTGGAGTCATCGGATCAATATCATTCAAAGGTGACTTGTCCTTTTCTGCCTGTTCCGCAATACGAGCCATAGTCTGCACTGCCTCCAAAGGATACTTACCACTTGCAGTTTCTCCACTCAACATCAAGGCATCCGTGCGATAAAAGATAGCATTGGCAATATCAGTAACCTCTGCACGAGTAGGACGAGGATTATGTATCATTGTATGCAACATCTGTGTTGCTACGATAACAGGTTTCTGTGCCTTTACACACTTCTCGATGATACGGCGTTGGATGCCTGGGATTTTCTCAATAGGCACTTCGATACCCAAATCGCCACGAGCTACCATGATACCGTATGAAGACTCGATAATCTCGTCAATATTATCAACACCCTCCTGATTCTCTATCTTCGATATAATCTTGATGTCGCTGTTATGCTCGTCAAGAATCTTCTGTACAGCTTGCACATCAGAAGCATTGCGAACAAATGAGTGGGCGATGAAATCTATGTCCAGTTCGATAGCCAAGAGGATATTCTTGCGATCTTTCTCAGTCAAGGCAGGCAAGTCTATATGCTCACCAGGCACGTTCACACTCTTATGAGCACCAAGCACACCCTCGTTTTGCACTTCAGCTATCAACATCGGACCAGCATTCTCCACCACTTTCATATCCAACTCGCCATCATCAAAAAGCAAGTCATCGCCAACCTTCACATCCTCCGTGATGTTTGGATAGCTCACATTGACAATGTCATGGGAAGATTCCATTTCTGGACGACCAAAGATTTTGACCACATCACCTATATTATAATGAATAGGTTCCTTAACGCCTGTGGTACGAACCTCCGGTCCCTTTGTGTCTATCATAATACCTATATGAGGAGACACTGCTCTTACATTTTTCACGATGGTTCGGATACCTTCTTCTGTAGCATGGGCGGTATTCATACGAACAACGTTCATACCAGCGAAGAAAAGTTTGCGGATAAAGTCTTGGTCACAACGTCGATCACTGATTGAAGCTACTATCTTTGTTTGTTTCATGTCTATTTTACCTTAATTTTTCTAATTTCTCTGCAAAGGTACAAAGAAATTCTGAAAAATAGCAAATCTGCAGCCATTAAATATCTAAGTCAGGAGCTTTTTCCGTTCCAGAGGCTGCCTCGAACTTTGGCATTACATTAAAATTGAATATTCCTGCAATCAAGGCATTAGGCATCTTACGTATCTTGACATTGTAAGATTGCACCGCATCGTTATACTTTCTGCGTGCCTCATTGATACGATTTTCTGTACCTTCCTCCTGCACTTGAAGTGCCTTGAAATTCTCGCTTGCCTTTAGCTCTGGATACTTCTCGGCTACGACCATCAAACGAGAGAATGCCGAAGCCAGCTCACCTTGGGCTTCCGTATATTGCTTCAATTTCTCTGGTGTCAATGTTGCAGCATCCAACTTGATTTGTGAAACTGCGGCACGAGCTTTGGTCACACTCTCGAATGTCTCTCTCTCATGCTTGGCATACGCTTTCACTATCTTTGCCAACTGTGGCATCAAGTCGGCACGGCGTTGATACTGAGCCTGGACATTTGCCAACTCTGTCGTTGCCTGCTCCTGTGCCCCCACCATACCATTGTAACCACTAAAAATCCAAAGTATCAAAAGCACTACTACGCCTATGATAATCCAACTTTTTTTCTTCATAATTCTAAACTTTTAATTTGATTATACATTATTTATTATTACTTTTTCCAATCTTATATTACCAGCTACCTCCAGAGCCGCCTCCGCCAAAGGAGCCACCACCAAAGGAACCACCAGAAAATCCGCTGCCACTGGAGAAGCCACCTCCACCCATAAAGAACGGAGGCAGCCAATCGTCATCGTCATGTCTACGCCTTTGTTTCCTTTTATCCATTGGTTTCTTCTTAATGATTCCAAGGCTCTGCAAGACATACTTGATAAACATATAAAAAGGAATGCCAAAGAAGATAACTACAAGAATAAAGACCGCCACCCAGTCATCTTCCTCCATTGGACCGTTGTCTACACTACTGATTTCCGTCTTTCCTTTCTTCACCTTATTATATATGGCACGACTTGTTTCCACAACTGCCTCACCAGGACGGTCAGCTTTCATGTTTGGCACGATACAAGCCCTGGCTATGTCATCACAGTCCACATCTGTCAGCTCGCCCTCCAATCCCATGCCAGGTGCAAGAAAGTACTTATGATCTTCAACAGCGATGACCACAACCAATCCTCTTCTCGTTTTCTTATGCCCTATTCCATACTTGTTGCCTACATCTTGCGCCATACGGAAAGCATCCTGGTTCTCAACCTTTCCCACGATAATCAGCACATTCTGCACACCACATTCTATATTGAGTTTGCGCAGATAGGAATTGGCAGAGTCTCTCAGAGCTTGAGGCACATAATTGTCTGGATCAGAGACATACTGGGTAGAGTCATGCAGATAAGGTATTGGAACATTGTCAGCATTCCAAACCTTCCCTGCGCTCACACTCACAATCCCTATCATCATCAACAAGATGAATACGTAAATCCTAATATTTTTCATCAAAACTTGAATTTTTCGGCAAAAATACGCAATAAAAACCTTATACGCAAATAGTTAGAGTAAAATATTTGCAAAAATATCGTTAACTTCTTTGTTATATCACAAAAAACTTGTATCTTTGCACACCGATTTAGATAATAATTAGTAATTACAGAATAACGCATAAAAAAATGACTAAAGCAGATATTATCAACGAAGTAGCTCTTGCTACTGGAATGCCAAAGAAAGAAGTTGGCATGGTAGTCGAATCCTTCATGGAGAAGGTAAAGGAGAGCCTACTTGAGAAAAAAGATAGCGTATACCTGCGGGGGTTCGGTAGTTTCAATATCAAGCACAGAGCCTCTAAGACCGCACGTAACATCTCCAAGAATACTACCATCACTATCCCTGCTCATGACTTGCCAAGCTTCAAGCCATCCAAGAGCTTCATTGAGGAAATGCAGAAATAACCGATAACATTTTTATAATAACAATATTTTAAAATTTTAAAATCATGCCAAACGGAAAGAAAAAGAAGGGCCACAAGATGGCTAC
>CAKQXI010000108.1 GCA_934281565.1 uncultured Prevotella sp. | reverse complement strand
CCATCAAGGAAGCAAAGGATGTCCTTGCCAATGAAAGTGACCCAGACATGAAAGAAATGGCACGTGAGGAACTGAACGAGAACGAGGCTCTCCAACCTAAGCTGGAAGAAGAAATCAAGATAGCCCTTGTGCCTAAGGACCCAGAGGATGCCAAGAACGTACAGATGGAAATCCGTGGTGGAGCTGGTGGCGATGAGGCTGCCCTTTTCGCAGGCGACCTATTTAATATGTATAAGAAATACTGCGAGTCCAAGGGATGGAATGTCAGTGTTACCTCAGTCTCAGAGGGTGCTGTTGGTGGATACAAGGAAATCGACTTCGCCGTTAGCGGAACTGATGTCTATGGCACATTGAAGTATGAGAGTGGCGTTCACCGTGTACAGCGTGTTCCTGCCACAGAGACACAAGGTCGTATGCACACCTCTGCCGCTACCGTGGCTGTTTTGCCAGAGGCAGACAAGTTCGAGGTGAACATCAACGAGGGCGACATCAAGTGGGATACTTTCCGTAGCTCTGGTGCTGGTGGTCAGAATGTGAACAAGGTTGAGTCAGGTGTTCGCTTGCGTTATCCTTGGAAGAACCCAAACACTGGCGAAGTAGAGGAAATCCTCATTGAGTGTACAGAGACTCGTGACCAGCCTAAGAACAAGGAACGTGCCTTGAGCCGTCTCTATACATTCATCCATGACCGTGAGCATCAGAAATATGTCGATGACATTGCCAGTCGTCGTAAGAGTCTTGTATCAACAGGCGACCGCAGTGCCAAGATCCGCACTTACAACTTTCCACAAGGTCGTGTCACCGACCATCGCATTGGTTACACCACTCATGACCTGAGCGGTTTCCTCGGTGGAGACATCCAGGACATGATTGATGCACTCACCGTGGCAGAGAATGCTGAGAAATTGAAGGAAACGGAATTGTAGAAGTTAGAGGGAGATTAAGAGAGAAGTTAAGGAAAGTTATCACTCCCTTTCGGTCGTTCGGGAAGTTAAGGGACGAATGCCTTTAAGGACAATCCCTAAAGACTATTGTCCCTTAACTTCTCTTAACTTCCCTCTAACTACTCTTAAATTCCCGAAACATTCTTCACTTATAAATATAATATATAAAATGAACCGCAAAGAATTAGTAGAACAAATCTTCGCCAAGAAAAGTTTCTTGTGCGTAGGTCTTGATACAGATATAAAAAAGGTGCCAGAGCACCTCACCAAGCAGTATGACAAAACCGAGGACATCATCTTCGCTTTCAACAAAGCTATCATTGATGCCACAGCCCCTTACTGTGTATCATACAAGCCAAACTTGGCTTTCTATGAGAGCATGGGACTTGCTGGCATGATTGCTTTCGACAAGACCATCGCTTACCTCAATGAGCACTACCCTCACCACTTCATCATCGCCGATGCTAAACGTGGTGACATCGGCAACACCTCCAAGATGTATGCCCGCACATTCTTCGAGGAGTATAACCTCGATGCTCTCACCGTTGCCCCTTATATGGGTGAAGATTCGGTAAAGCCATTCCTTGAATATGATGGCAAATGGGTTATCCTCTTGGCACTCACAAGCAACAAAGGAAGCCATGACTTCCAGCTCACAGAAGACAAGAACGGTGTTCGTCTCTTTGAAAAAGTATTGGCTAAGAGTCAGGAATGGGGCAATGATGAGAACATGATGTATGTAGTAGGTGCCACACAAGGCAAGATGTTCGAGGACATCCGCAAGGTTGCCCCAACTCATTTCCTGCTCGTACCCGGTGTAGGAGCACAAGGAGGAAGTCTACAAGAAGTATGCAAATATGGCATCATCAAGGACTGTGGCTTGCTCGTCAATTCTTCCCGTGGCATCATCTATGCCAGCAATGGCGAGGACTTTGCCGAGGTAGCAGGACAGAAAGCCAAGGAATTGCAGGAACAGATGGCAGAAGAACTTGCTAAGTTATAATCAGGTTCCGAAAGGAGGCAAAACAGCAGCAAAATAAGGATTATTTCGCAAAATATTGCGAAAGTATGACGATAGTATTAATATTTTTGCTATATTTGCAAAATATTATATAGAAAATAGATAAATTATGGAATTTACCGCTCAACAGATAGCCCAATTTGTTCAGGGTCGTGTTGAAGGTGACGAGAACGCTACCATCAACACCTTTGCTAAAATAGAGGAAGGTAAGGAAGGTGCCATTTCGTTCCTTTCTAACCCAAAATATACCCACTATGTATACGATACGAAATCGAGCATTGTCTTGATTGACGAGAATGTTGAATTAGAGAAACCTGTGACGACGACACTCATCCGTGTGAAGAACGCATACGAATGTGTAGCTAAATTGCTACAGATGTATGAGTCAATGAAACCCAAGAAGACAGGGATCGACTCCTTGGCTTTTGTTTCTCCCAAGGCTCAAGTTGCCGAAGGCGTATATGTAGGTGCTTTTGCCTATATTGGTGATGACGCTGAAGTGGGTGAAGGTAGCCAGATTTATCCTCATGCTTATATTGGCGAGGGAGTAAAGATTGGAAAGAATGCTCTCATCTATCCAAATGTAAGCATCTATCATGGTTGTAAGTTGGGTAACAATGTCACCATCCATGCAGGTAGCGTAATCGGCGCCGATGGTTTCGGTTTCGCTCCTGGTGCCGATGGATACGACAAGATTCCTCAAATTGGCATCGTTACCATAGAGGACAATGTAGAGAT
Source organism: uncultured Prevotella sp. (assembly GCA_934281565.1). GTDB lineage: Bacteria > Bacteroidota > Bacteroidia > Bacteroidales > Bacteroidaceae > Prevotella. The sequence continues at coordinate 5,472 of CAKQXI010000108.1, read as the reverse complement.
TGGTGCCAATACTTGCGTTGACCGTTCTACCATGGGAAGCACTTACATCCGCAAGGGTGTCAAACTTGACAACTTGGTACAGATTGCCCACAACACCGACATCGGCGAGAACACAGTCATGTCGGCACAAGTTGGTATCGCTGGCTCTGCCAAGGTAGGACAGTGGTGTATGTTCGGCGGACAGGTTGGTATCGCTGGCCACATCACCATCGGTGACAAGGTATTCCTTGGTGCACAGAGTGGTGTCCCTGGCAGCATCAAGGGCAATCAAGAGCTTATCGGTACTCCTCCTATGGAACCTCGTTCGTATTTCAAATCACAAGCTATTTTCCGTCGCTTGCCTGATATGTACAAGGAATTGAACGACCTCAAGAAACAGGTGGAAGAACTAAAGAAAAGAAATAATTAATAATTAAGAATTAATAATTAAGAATTAATAATTAGGCTAACGCCCTTGAAAGACTGTAGGCTATTTTAATTATTAATTCTTAATTATAAATTATAAATTATAAATTAGATAATTATGTCAAAACAGAAAACATTGAAAGGTAGCTTTTCACTTTGTGGAAAGGGTCTGCACACAGGCTTGAGTCTCACGGTGACATTCAATCCTGCTGCAGAAAATACCGGTTATAAGATACAACGCATTGACCTCGAAGGTCAACCTATCATAGAAGCCATCGCAGAGAACGTCATTGATACCCAACGTGGCACTGTCCTTGGCAAAGGTGATGTCCGAGTTTCTACCGTAGAACATGGAATGTCTGCACTCTATGCCTTGGGCATTGACAACTGCCTGATTCAGGTCAATGGTCCTGAGTTCCCTATCCTTGATGGTTCTGCCGCCATGTATGTAGAAAAAATCATGAGCATTGGTATTCAGGAGCAAAATGCGGAGAAAGATTATTATATCATTCGCCATAAGATTGAGGTGAAAGACGAGAACACAGGTTCCACCATCACCATTTTGCCAGATGAAGACTTCAGCATCACAGCAATGTGCTCATTCGAGAGCAAGTTCATCAATAGTCAGTTTGCTACTCTCGACAAGATGGAGACATACGCCAGTGAGATTGCGGCAGCCCGCACTTTCGTTTTCGTGCGTGACATCATGCCATTGCTACAAGCTAACTTGATAAAGGGAGGAGACTTAGACAATGCCATTGTCATTTATGAGAAGCAAGTGGAACAAGAGAAACTTGACCAACTTGCCGACACCCTGAAAGTATCACGCATGGATGCTACCAAACTTGGTTATATCCAGCACAAACCTTTGCAGTGGGAGAATGAGTGTACACGCCATAAGTTGCTTGACATCATCGGCGACATGGCGTTGATTGGCAAGCCTATCAAGGGTCGTATCATAGCAACTCGCCCTGGTCATACAGTAAACAATAAGTTTGCTCGTTTGATGCGCAAGGAAATCCGTAAGCATGAGATCCAAGCCCCAATCTATAATCCGAATGAGGAACCTATCATGGATAACATCCGCATCCGCCAGTTGCTGCCACATCGCTATCCTATGCAGTTGGTCGACAAAGTTATTGCCATGGGTTCTACAAGTATCGTTGGCATCAAGAATGTCACAAGCAACGAGCCATTCTTCCAGGGACATTTTCCAGAGGAACCAGTCATGCCTGGTGTCTTGCAGGTAGAGGCTATGGCACAGTGTGGTGGTTTGCTTGTACTCAATCAGTTAGAGGAACCAGAGCGTTGGAGCACTTATTTCATGAAGCTCGACGATGTTAAGTTCCGTAAAAAGGTCGTACCCGGTGACACTCTCCTTTTCCGTGTAGAGTTATTGGCACCAGTACGCCATGGAATCAGTAGCATGAAAGGTTATATGTTCGTAGGCGACCAAGTAGTTGCCGAAGCAACTTTCACAGCACAAATTGTTAAGAACAAGTAAGAATCAGTTAATAGTTTATAGTTAATAGCGGCTACGCCGTATAGGTTAGTTGGATAGTTGATAGTTAACAGTTTATAGCGGCTTCGCCGTGTAGCAAGATTGTCATAAGCAAGAATGCTATAAACTATAAACTTTTAACCATAAACTACAAAAGCCCTATAAATTATAAACTATTAACTATAAACTAAAATTAAGATGAATCAAATCAGTCCTTTAGCATACGTACATCCAGAGGCAAAGCTCGGTGACAACAACATCATCGGTCCTTTCTGTTTCATAGATAAGGACACGATTTTGGGTGACAACAATGTTTTACAGAACAGTGTAACAATCAATGTGGGTGCTCGCATCGGCAACAACAATGAAATTTTCCCCGGTGCCAGCCTCTCAACAAAGCCACAAGACTTGAAGTTTCGTGGTGAGGAAACAACTTGTGAGATTGGCGACAACAACAGTATCCGTGAGAATGTGACCATTTCTCGTGGTACAGCCTCCAAGGGTAAGACCATCGTGGGTAGCAACAACCTCTTGATGGAGAGTATGCACGTGGCTCACGATTGTGTGCTCGGCAATGGCTTGATTATCGGAAACTCTACCAAGTTTGCTGGTGAAGTGACCGTTGATGACAATGCCATCGTCAGTGCCAATGTTCTCTGCCACCAGTTCTGTCATATCGCAGGCTATGTAATGATACAGGGTGGATGCCGTTTCTCTCAGGACATTCCTCCATACATCATTGCAGGCAAGGAACCAACACGCTATGCAGGCATCAACCTTGTAGGTCTTCGTCGCCGTGGTTTTAGCAATGAACTTATCCAACTCATCCATGAGGCTTATCGCCTCCTCTACTCTAAGGGTGTGTTAAAAGAAGGTATCCAGGAAATCAAGAACAATCTCCAAATTACTCCAGAGATTCAGTATATCATTGACTTTGTGGAGTCTTCTAAAAGAGGAATTATTAGATAAGTTGACTGTTAATAGTTGATAGTTAACAGTTTATAGTTAATAGGGGCAATCTTGCTATATGGCGCAGATACTATAAACTATTAACTATAAACTATTAACTATAAACTATTAACTATAAACTAAAACCTATCAACTATAAACTGTTAACTATAAACTAAAATGAATTTTCTCATTGTCGTTCTCGGTCCTACAGGTGTTGGAAAGACAGAACTTTGTCTCTCATTGGCAGAATATCTCCACACCCCAATCATCAATGCAGATTCTCGACAGATATTTAAAGAACTACCTATCGGGACCGCTGCACCTACAGCAGAGCAACGACAACGAGTATATCATTATTTCGTTGGCAATCATCACATCCAAGATTATTATAGTGCCGCCATGTACGAACAGGATGTGATGAGCTTACTCTCCAAGCATTTCCAAGAACAAGATGTAGCCTTGCTCACTGGTGGCAGCATGATGTATATCGATGCCGTATGCAAGGGCATTGATGATATTCCGACAGTGCGTGACGACATTCGTGCATGGATGAAACAACGACTTAAGACAGAAGGTCTTCCTTGTCTTGTTGATGAGTTAAGGAAACTTGACCCCGAACACTGGTCTATCGTTGACAAGCAAAATCCTCGACGAGTGGTCCATGCCTTGGAGATATGTCACCAGACAGGCAAGACCTATACATCTTTCCGTACAGCAGAGAAGAAGCAACGCCCATTCCAAATCATCAAGATTGGACTTAATCGTGACCGTGCCGAACTATATGACCGCATCAACCAACGTGTGCTCCAAATGATGGAAGAAGGATTGGAAGAAGAAGCCAGAAAAGTATATCCACAACGAGGACTCACCTCTTTGCGAACAGTAGGATACAAAGAAATGTTTGCCTATTTCGATGGCGAGATAGACCGTGAAGAAGCTATCCGACAAATACAGTCGCATAGCCGAGAATATATGCGCAAGCAGTTAACATGGTTCAAGCGAGATAAAGAAATCAAATGGTTTCATCCCGATGACATGGAAAAGATAATAGATTACTTGCCTTTTTAACTATATTTACTTTGTTTTTGGTGGTTTCTCAATTTTTTTATCGTATCTTTGCACCAAAAATAACTGTTTACAATTATGAATAAACTCAAGACTATCTGTGCCTGGTTATGGCATAAAGCTCGTGCTTTCTGGCCATGGTACAAAAACTTGTATCGAGGCAGGGCTTGGTACACCAAGACACTTGTTGGTTTGGTTAGTTGCCTGATCGCTTTCATCTTGTATTTAGGTGCTGTAGACATCAACTTTCTATGGCTTTTCGGCAAATCACCTGGTTATTTTTCAGGCATCATGAACCCTCAGACCTCCGAGGCTTCCGAGATTTACTCTGCCGACGGCAAGCTCATTGGTAAGTATTTCAATGAAAACCGTACTCCTGTTAAATATGAAGAAGTAAACCCAGCGTTCTTCAAAGCTCTCGTAGACACTGAGGACGAGCGTTTCTATAAACACATGGGTATCGACCCCATCGGTCTTTTTGCCGCTGCCAAAGATGCCATATTACACCATAATGGTCGTGGTGCATCTACCATCACCCAGCAGTTGGCTAAGAATATGTTCCGTGTGCGCACGCAATATTCCACAGGCTTGCTTGGCAAGATACCTGTACTCCGTATTCTCATCATGAAAAGCAAGGAGTGGATTATTGCCGTGAAGTTAGAGACGGTTTTTTCCAAGAAAGAGATTATCACGATGTATGCCAACACCGTTGACTTTGGTTCCAATTCTTATGGTATCAAGACTGCGGCAAAGACTTACTTCAACACGACTCCAAAAGACATGACCATTGAGCAAGCTGCCGTATTGGTGGGCATGCTGAAAGCTACCACTTATTATAATCCTCGCACAAACCCAGAGAATAGTTTGGCTCGCCGAAACACTGTGCTCAACAACATGGTCAAACATGGCGACCTAACTCGTGACGAATATCAAGAGTTGAGCCAAGAACCTATCAAGCTCGACTTCAAGGTGGAAGAAAACTACGATGGACAAGCTAAGTACTTCCGTGAGGCTGTTGCCGACTATCTGAAAAACTGGTGTCAGGAAGAAGGTTATGACCTCTATTCCAGTGGTTTGAAGATATATACAACCATTGATACCCGTATGCAGAAATATGCTGAAGAAGCGGCACGCAAGCAGATGAAGCAAGTGCAACAGAACTTCAATAACCACTGGAACATCCGACGTTCACAAGCAGGCTCTGGCAAGTGGCTCAGTGAGGAACCTTGGCAGGACGAGAACCATAAAGCGATACCTAACTTTATACAAGGCATCGCCGAGCGTCAGCCTTTCTATAAGGATTTGGTGGCTCGTTTCCCCAACAATCCCGACTCCGTTACCTATTATTATAAGAAATGGGTTCACCCTGTGAAAGTGTTCGACTATGACAAGGGAACGGTTACTAAGATGATGACCTCGGAAGACTCCATCAAATACATGACCACCTTCATGCACTGCGCTTTCCTTGCCATGGAACCACAGACTGGTGCAGTGAAAGCATGGGTGGGTGACATCGACTTCGATGCATGGAAATATGACAAGGTTACAGC
>CAKQXI010000107.1 GCA_934281565.1 uncultured Prevotella sp. | reverse complement strand
TATTTAAAATGTTTATTATATTTATCGCTGCAAAGGTACACTTTTATTTTGGATAATCCAAAATAATTAAGAATTAAAAATTAATAATTAATAATTAAGAATTTGCCACTCTTGCCACTCTACCACCTGTTTTTAAAACTTATATATAGACATGATAATTATTATTACTTTAAAAATAAAAGTTCCTGCCCGCGTATAGGGTTTTATAAAAACAGGTGGTAGAGTGGCAAGAGTGACAAGTCTTTTAGTTTGCTCCGTACCGAGTCCGTATCAACTCCGTACCATCTCCGTATCAAGTTTACCCCTTGCAGTTATATTAACTGTTTTAAAAAGCCATCAAAGGAGCGTGAACAATTAATTCTTCACCAAGTACATCGTATCGGAGAAGAATATATGGCTTTGGAGTTTTAAAGGACATTTCATTGAGGATAAGAGATTTATGTGGATTTTATTAAGAATAATTAAAGCGGAATATCCTAATCAAGAGCTATCTTATGCCATTTTCTCTTTGAGGATAAAGTGCTGTGGTTAATATCACGGCAAGTGATATAAGATTTGTGAATTTAGAAGAATTCTTGTTTAATAGCCGTTAATGTGTTAAATTAAAATGTTAAAACGGAATAAAAAACTATGCCATTTTGTCTGTTTCTCAGTTTTTGCCCCTATATTTGCACCCGAATTTAGCAAGAAAGTAATAATTAAAAAATAATATAGGATATGAGAAAAATCACTAATTATGTAATGGCTGTGCTATGCGTCAGTTCTCTCGCATTCTCAGCAGGTGCCTTTATGAAAGTAAACGCTGCCCCAGCTGTAACGGCAGCTGCCCCCGGGCAACCAGTAGACTTGACATACGCCGCGGAGAAAGCTCTGCCTGCCGTAGTACACATCAAATATGTACAGAACTCAAAGACCAAGACCGTTGATGTCCAAGACGACCCATTCGGAGGTTTCTTTGACCCATTCGGGTTCTTTGGCAACCCAGGCAACGGAAACGGCGGCACACGCAAACAGAAAGTACAGACCCCAAAAAGAGAGGCTACTGGCTCTGGTGTCATCATCAGCACTGATGGTTATATCGTTACCAACAACCACGTGGTAGAGGGTGCTGACGAACTGACCGTTACATTAAACGACAACCGTGAATTCTCTGCTCGTATCATTGGCACAGATAAGTCTACCGACTTGGCACTTATCAAAATCAACGGGAAAGACCTCCCCACCCTGCCTATCGCCGACAGCGACAAGATCAAGGTAGGCGAATGGGTCATTGCAGTGGGCAACCCATTCGGTCTTAACAACACCGTTACAGCAGGTATCATTTCTGCCAAGGCTCGCTCACTCGGTGCCAACGGCGTAGAGAGTTTCATCCAGACAGATGCTGCCATCAACGCAGGTAACTCTGGCGGTGCCTTGGTCAACACACAGGGCGAGTTGGTAGGCATCAATGCCATGCTCTACTCACAGACAGGTTCGTTCTCAGGCTATGGCTTTGCCATCCCTACCTCCATCATGAACAAGGTGGTAGCCGACTTGAAGCAATATGGTAGCGTACAACGTGTGATGCTGAGCATCCAAGGTAGCGATGTACTCAACTATATCAATGCACAGAAAGACAACGGCAAGGAAGTAGACCTTGGCACAAACGAGGGCGTATACATAGCCAAAGTGGACGAGGACGGCAACGGTGCTGAAGCTGGCTTGAAAGAAGGCGACGTCATCACCAAGGTAGATGGCAAGAAAGTGAGCAAGATGGCAGAGCTACAGGAAATTCTCAACGGGAAGCGCCCTGGCGACAAGATGACCATCACCTACTTGCGCAACAAACATAGTTTCAGCAAGACCATCACATTGAAGAATGCCCAAGGAACCACATCTGTCATCAAGAGCGCAGACCTTGATGTATTAGGTGGCAACTTCCGCCAGATAACCGAGGCACAGAAGAAACAGTTAGGCATCAACTATGGTGTGGAGGTGACCAAGGTCAACAACGGAGCACTGAAAGATGCTGGCATCTCTCGTGGTTTCATCATCCAGAAAATCAACGACAACAACATCAACACACTGGATGACTTGCAAAAGAACGTAAAGAGTGCCTCAACCAGCAAGGACCCTGTACTCTACATCCAAGGAATGTGGCCAACAGGCAAGAAGGCTTACTTCGCAGTTCCTTTGCAGAAAGACTAAGATGTGAAGCAGACACAAACCTATAGGTTTTGAATAAAAAACGACAAATAGTAGGTATTTTAACAAAATATCTACTATTTTTTTTGTCATTCTGAACAAAAAAGCGTATTTTTGCACGTACTTTAAATTAATGCTACACCATGAGACAACTGAAAATTTCAAAATCGATAACAAATCGAGAAAGTGCATCGTTAGATAAGTATCTCCAAGAAATTGGACATGAGGAACTCCTCTCTGTTGACGAGGAGGTCGAATTGGCACAAAGAATAAGAAAAGGTGATCGCAAGGCACTCGACAGGTTGACAAAAGCCAACTTAAGGTTTGTTGTGTCTGTAGCTAAACAGTACCAAAACCAAGGCCTTAGCCTGCCAGACCTTATCAACGAAGGCAACGTTGGCTTGATAAAAGCCGCTGAGAAATTTGATGAGACAAGGGGATTTAAGTTCATATCATACGCCGTATGGTGGATTAGGCAAAGCATCCTGCAAGCCATTGCGGAACAAAGTCGCATCGTCAGACTGCCACTCAACCAAGTGGGAAGTGTCAATAAAATCAACCGTGAGCTGAACAAGTTCGAGCAAGAATACGAACGTCGCCCCAGCATGAACGAGATTGCCGACCGTGTGGACTTACCCGAAGACAAGATAGCCGATGCCATGAAGGTGAGCACCCATCATGTAAGTGTGGATGCTCCTTTCTCGGAGAGTGAGGACGGCAGTTTGCTGGATGTCCTCCCCAGTACAGATATTCCATCTGCAGACAATGAGTTGGAAAAGGAATCATTGCGTGAAGAAATCGTCAGGGCACTCGACTTGCTAAATGACAAGGAGCGTACCATCGTCACTGCTTTCTTCGGCATAGGCAAACAAGAAATGACACTGGAAGAAATTGGTGTCAAATATGGTCTTACCCGAGAAAGGGTAAGGCAAATCAAGGAGAAAGCCATACGCCGACTCCGCCACAGTACAAAAAATAAATTGCTGAAATCCTATCTTGGATAAGTAGGCTTAAAATAACTAAGGTAAAAAATGAAACTATCAAAATTAGCATTAGCTTCAATAGTCGCAGCATTGCTGATGTCACTCTCCGTCTCGGCGAAGAACGAGATGAAAAGAGTCTATATGTTTGGCATCGCTGCTTCTTTCAATGACTCTACGGTCTATTTCACCGCAGTACAGGAAGTGGACTCTGCCTGGATTTACACCAAGAGCAATTCTAAATTCCTGGTGGGGCGTGAGAACTATTCCTATCAGTTGCGCGACTACTTAGAATCAAGGGGAGAAAACAACCGTACGTGTGTCGTCTTCTTTGGAACTAACCATAAGAAATTGGAAGGTCAATGGGTTAAGCTCCACGACAAGTACACGGCTCCACCTAAGAGAAAGAAGAACAAGAGAGGGGGTGACAAGCCTGCTTACCATGTAAAGGTTATCAACAATGGGGAGTTCTTCTTTAAGCCTATTGAGCCGAATGAGGAGATGCAAGAAGTGAAAGCTGGGAAGAAAGCGAAAAAGAGGAAATAATCGTTTTCAGAGTAGTTAAAGAAGCTAAGGAGTTAAGGGAGTTAAGACATTAGCTTTGGCAGACAAAGTAAGCAGCTAAAAGCATTTGTCTTAACTCCCTTAACTCCTTTAACTCCTAAAATAAATGCTCCTTGAACCAATTGCTAATCTGGCGCAACAAATGGTTGCGTGTGTTTCCACCAAAGATGCTATGATTACGGTTGGTATAATAGAGTTCCTTGAAATCCTTGTCTGCCTGAACCAAAGCCTCAGAATATTCGTATGAGTTTTGTGGATGCACATTATCATCGGCAACACCATGGCAGATCAATAAGGCACCATGCTGATTAGCCACACGCTCAATAGGATTGGTCTTGTAACCATCCTCATTCTCTTGAGGAGTACGCATATAACGCTCTGTATATACTGTATCATAGAACTTCCAGTTTGTCGGTGGAGCCACAGCCACACCAGCCTTAAACACAGGTCTGCCCTCGCTCATACTCATCAAGGTATTGAAACCACCAAAGCTCCAGCCCCAGATGCCAATACGGTCTTTGTCCACGTACGGCAAGCTACCCATATAAACAGCAGTCTCCACTTGATCCTTGGACTCCAAGTCACCCAACTTCAAATAAGTGCATTTCTCGAACTCAGAACCACGACCACCAGTTCCACGGCCATCAACACAAGCGACGATAAAACCCTCTTGCGCCAAATAATAATCAAAAGCACCACCATTGCCCATGCTACCAGAACTCCAAGCGTTAAGGACTTGCTGACTTCCAGGGCCTGAGTATTGGAACAGAATGACAGGATACTTCTTATTGGCATCAAAGTCTAAAGGCTTCACCATCCAGCCATCGAGTTGCACACCCTCGGAAGTGGTGAAAGAAAAAGTCTCACGCTTACCCCAATTATACTGTTTGGTCTTATCCAACAACTTCTGGTTATCCTCGACCACTCGAATCACCTTACCTTTATTAGTACGAGAAGTGAAAACGAAAGGATGGCTATACGAACTCCATGTATTAACGAAATACTGATAATCGCCTGAGAAGATGGCAGAGTTGCATCCCTCGGCATCGGACAATCGCTCCACTTTCCCACTCTTATGCGCCACATATACCTGACGGTCGTGAGGATTGAGCATGGCTGCCTGGAAATAGACATCACCAGTCTTCTCATCCATGCCATAAACGGCGGTAACATCATAATTGCCTTTTTCTATCTGACGAACCAACTTTCCTTGGTTATCGTACAGATAAAGATGGTTGTAACCATCCCTATCACTTGGCAACAAGATATTCTTCTCGCCAATGATGATGCCCTCCATAGCTTCCTCTCTCACATACTTAGGCACACTTTCCTTTATCATCAATCGTGCCTTTCCTGTGAAAGGATTGACAGCATAAAGATTGAGCACATCTTGGTGACGGTTCATCGTGAAAACGACAATGCTCGCTGCATCTGGAGCCTGTTTTATTCTTGGAATATAGCCATCGGCATCCAATGGAACATTGAGCTGGATTGTCTTGCCTGTCCTTAAGCCATAGCTCCAGACCGTAACCTTTGAATTATCCTGACCAGCCTTAGGATACTTATAAGAATACTCACCGGGATAATCGGTAAACTGCTTCTTCTCTGGTGCCAACCCCTTGAAAAGCTGTAGGGAATAAGTCTTCACCTGAGACTCGTCATAGCGTATCCAACTAATAGAAGTGCCATCTGCATTCCAAGCGAAAGCCTTGTTGAAGCCAAATTCTTCTTCATTGACCCAATCAGGAATACCATTGATGACCTCGTTGAACTTGCCATCCTTTGTTACCTGCACTTCTTTGTCACCATCCGTAACGAAAAGATTGTTTTCCCTGACGAAAGCAATGTGACGAGAGTCTGGTGACCAAGTCGCTACCTGTTGGTCGTTGCCCTCAGAAAGTTTCTTAAGCGACTTAGCTGCAAAGTTATAAATGAAATACTCAGCCTTAAAAGAACGGCGATAAACAGCAACACGATGGGTCATGACGAGCATCTGTTTGCCATCTGGACTCATCACATACCCCTCGACAGACTCAAAGGGAGCCTTTGCCTCGGTTACATCAAAGAGTATAGCTACTTGCTTACCAGTCTTAAAAGAATAACTTACAATCTGCTTGCCATCCTGGCTGATGGAAGCATACAAATCGGTACCATCTATGGGATTGATACCCGTAACGTAAGAAGCAGAAAACTCGCCTGAAGTAATTGACTTCAAATCCAACTTTTCTGCTCCATGTATTGCCGATACCATCATGATACTTGCAACAATAATAAAAAAATTCTTCATTATCTAAATGTTATATAAAGCTTCTCCCTTAGTCTTTATGCAAAGCCTCGATAGGCGAATAATCTTCATTCTCAAGCAACTCCTTGATCGTTATCTTCGGATTTCGCTTGACATAAGCACAAATCGTACTGACATATTTGGTATCGAAGATCTTCTTCCCCATCGCCTTGTTGACTGCCCACATGATTTTTCCCATGTGCAAGTCACGGTCCAACTGGGGACGGTCATCGAAGTTTGCCATCGGATAGATACTTAACAAATAGAAAGTCAAGCAGTCTGGCACAATATAACTCCGAGCCATCGTGCTACGCTGCTGTGCGCTATAAAACCTCTTATAGAGAGGATATTCAGAACCCATATATTTGTCCAACGAGATACCTACGGAATGTTCGCCAACAATGATACTTTGGTCGAGTGCTCCTATCTGTGCATAAAACGCAGGACATTGTAACTCAGGGATCCAATCTTGCAAACGCCCGAAAGCATCCCTCAACTGTTGGTTAATGTCATCCATATTGGCATATTCAGCCTCAGCATCAGCTATCAATGACTGCAAGGTAGAATCTTGATAAAACATCAAGAAACGATTGCTGATATTTGGGTCGGTAATGGTGCCAAGCTGAAGCATCTTCTCTATTAAGGTACGAGTCTCGATAGGATAGTCTGTATTCATTTGCTGCAAGGCAGAAAAGTCGCCCGTAGTGAGATAGCGACTTTCCAAGCGGTCGTATCGTTGCACCGCCAGTGACGCAGCCAAATCTTCCTCATTCGACTTAAACTTATACTCACAAGCCGAACAAAGCAACAGGATTGCTAAAATGACTATATAATGATATACCTTTCTCACTTAGTTATACAATCTTCTTTAGTTACGTGTGCAAAAATACTAAAAAAGTTTTTAAATTCCAAGTTTTAAGGAGGAAATGTTTTTAAATTCGTCATTTTAAACTAAAAAATCAAAAATTATAGTTTGAGGTCCTTGAATGTCTTTTTCCCCTTGGCATAATACTGCCAGAGAATGGAACCTTCATAGCACCCCACAACCTTTCCTGTCTTTCTGGAAGCCTGTATCTCGTAACGGTCTCTCTCAAAGTCCTTGCGCCAAACTTTGAAAGCCTTGCGTGCCTTATAAATCGCCTTGAAATCTCCCCAATTATGCTTCAATATCAAAGTCTCAAACGCTGCCAGATAATCCAAGAACCACCTCACTCTCATCACATGGTTCAAATCACTGTCGCTCAAGTTCTTATACAGCATCGTCAAGTTGTTCCTGAAATTGAGATAAGTCTTCATCGGATTGCTCTTTGGCAAAGTTCCACCACCAACATGGAACACCTCGCTTTCTGGGATGCAATAGACTTTCTTTCCTTGCAAACGGAGTCTCCAACAAAGGTCTATCTCCTCATTGTGGGCAAAGAAGCGATCATCCAATCCACCCACATCCCAATAATCATCAGCACGTACCATCATACAAGCTCCCGTAGCCCAGAATATCTCTTGCTGATAGTCATACTGCCCATTATCCTCCTCCACTGTATCGAAAATACGCCCACGGCAGAATGGATAGCCATATTTATCTATAAAACCGCCACATGCACCAGCATACTCAAAGCTATCCTTATCTTGTTCGGAAAGAAGTTTAGGCTGGCATGCCGCTACCTGCGGATGACTGTCCATAAACTCTATCAGTGGTGTCAGCCAATGATGACATACCTCCACATCGCTATTGAGCAAGACATAATAATCTGCCTCTATCTGAGAAAGCGCACGGTTGTATCCTTCGGCAAAACCAAAGTTCTGTTCCAAGACGATGGTTTTTACTTGTGGGAACTGTGTTTCCAGCAAATGCATCGACTCATCGGAGGAACAGTTGTCCGCCACCCATATCTCAGCATCTTGCCGAGAGTATTCCAGTACATTGGGAAGATACTTGGCAAGCATCTTTTGCCCATTCCAATTCAATATAACGATTGCTACTTTTGCCATAATTCAAGTGAAGAAAGAAGAACGAGAAGTGAAGAAATCACTTGTCCTTCAGGTTATTATATCTTTTTACAAGCTTTCAGTTTATTGTTCAAGAGATTGGTAAACTCATAGTTCTTCAATCCCCATTTCGGAGCCACGAGCAATTCCTTGGGCGACTGGCTGACAAAGCGTTCCAGCAC
>CAKQXI010000106.1 GCA_934281565.1 uncultured Prevotella sp. | reverse complement strand
AGACAGGACTCGAACCTGCACGTTGTGAAACACACGCACCTGAAACGTGCGCGTCTACCAATTCCGCCACTTGGGCTCGAAGAAGTATTACTTCCTGTTTTGGTTATATTCAAAATGTCGAGCGGAAAACGGGACTCGGACCCGCGACCCCGACCTTGGCAAGGTCGTGCTCTACCAACTGAGCTATTTCCGCAAGTAATTCCTACTTACAAGGAGCATTTCCCTAAATGCGGTTGCAAAGGTACTGCTTTTTTCCGAACCGCCAAATTTTTTAATGGCTTTTTTTGAAAAAAGAGCGTATTTTCTCGCTTTTTATTACAAAACACGCTCTTTTTCGCCTTTTTATACTACTTTTCTACTGTTTTTCATCAAAAAACACTCTCTTTAACCATTTTCTCTAATCCATCCTGTTCTTATAGTCCTCATAGCCAAATTCTCGCAATATCTCCAAGTCTCCGTCCAAGTGGACCATTCCGATGGCAGGATGAGTGATGCCATTGAAAGTATTTGTCTTCACCGTCGTATAATGAAGCATATCCTCAAAGATGATGTTTTCGCCTATCTCAAGCGGATGGTCAAATTGCCAATATCCCATGAAGTCACCACTCAGGCAACTGTTTCCTCCCAACCGATAGACATTTTCACCAACAGGTGCTTGCATCGGGTCATCCACCTCCAAAGTCTTGGCATTTCTCACCGTCGGCATATATGGCATCTCAAGGCAATCGGGCATATGGCAAGTAAAACTAACATTCAGGATAGCTGTTTGGATGCCTCGGTTTTCCACGACATCCACAACCTGAGATACCAATGGTCCTGTCTGCCACCCAAAGGCACTGCCTGGTTCCATGATGACCTGCAAGTGGGGATAACGCTGACGAAAATCCTTTATTATATTAATAAGGTGTAAGACATCGTAATCTTTGCGTGTCATCAAATGACCTCCGCCAAAATTAATCCATTTGAGCTGTGGGAACCACTTGGAAAACTTTTCCTCGATGTGTTTCAAGGTGCGTTCAAACACATCCGCCCCACTCTCGCAATGACAATGGCAATGAAATCCCTCGATGTCAGATGGCAGCGTTTCGGGTAACTTGTCGGCGGAGATACCAAAACGGGTACCCGGCGCACAAGGGTTATATAACAAAGTACCTACCTCTGAATATTCTGGATTAATGCGCAAACCATACTTGATGGAAGGATTGGCAAGACGGGCACGTTCATGGAAACGCTCATATTGGGACAGCGAATTGAAAGATAAGTGGCTCGAGCAACGTGCGATTTCGTCTATCTCATAGTCGGTATAGGCAGGCGAGAAAGTATGTGCCTTGCTGCCAAATTCTTCAAAAGCCAACCTCGCCTCGCTCAATGAACTTGCTGTCGTCGACTGGATATAGTCCCTGAATATAGGAAATGTTTTCCAAAGGGCATACGCCTTGAAAGCCAGGATGACCTCCATACCCGCACGGTCGGCAATACTCTTGATCAGGGTCAGATTATTACGCAAGCGTTGTTCCTCCAACACATAAATCGGGGTGTGAATTTCTCCAAAATCCGCTAAATTTACTCTCATATCTTGATAAATCTTAATTTTATGGTGCAAAGATAGCTTTTTATCTCCGATATAATTGCAAGTTTGCTATTTTTTTAATACTTTTGCAACTGAAATTTATCTCAGACGATGAAATTAGCTATAATGACAAAGTCCACATTCTTCGTGGAAGAAGACAAGATATTAGCCTCGTTGTTCGACGAGGGCATGGATAATTTGCATCTATTCAAACCAGGTTCATCCCCCATGTACTCAGAGCGATTGCTCACGCTCTTGCCCGAAGATTACTATCGCAATATCACCGTACACGACCATTATTACCTGAAACAGGAATATGGCTTGGCTGGCATCCACCTCGATGCCCCTAATGCTATGGTGCCAGATGGTTACAAAGGGAAATATAGCAGGACGTGTACCGACTTGTCGCAACTCAAGGAGATGAAAAAGAAATCAAAATATGTCTTTCTCAAGAATATCTTTGACTGCATCGAGTTTAAGGACGAGAAGTCTTCTTTCTCGCTCAAGCAACTGGAACAAGCAGCCAAGGATGGACTTATCGACAAAAAGGTATATGCCTTGGGAGGAATTAGTCTCGATAACTTAAAGATTGCCAAAGACTTAGGTTTCGGAGGCGTGGTTGTCTGCGGTGACCTATGGAACCAGTTTGACATCCATAACGAGACTGATTTCAAGGAACTGATCGCCCACTTCAGGAAACTGAGGAAAGCAGTGGGCTAAGGAAACAGAAAAAATAACTATTAATACACATAAACACTAAAAGTAATGAGTGACAAAAACTCTTTTTTGGTATTCTCTGGTACAAACACGAGATACCTTGCAGAAAAAATCTGCGCAAGCTTAGGTTGTCCATTAGGCAACTTGGTGGTAACCAAGTTCTCTGATGGTGAGTTTGCTGTTTCTTACGAAGAATCTATCCGTGGTCGTGATGTATTCTTGGTACAGAGCACATTCCCTAATTCAGACAACTTGATGGAGTTGCTCTTGATGATCGATGCTGCCAAGCGTGCTTCCGCTCGCCACATCATCGCTGTCATCCCTTATTTCGGATGGGCACGTCAAGACCGTAAGGACAAGCCACGTGTCAGCATCGGCGCCAAGCTCGTAGCCGACTTGCTCAGTGTCGCTGGCATTGACCGTGTCATCACGATGGACCTCCATGCTGACCAGATCCAAGGTTTCTTCGATGTTCCAGTAGACCATCTTTACGCTTCTGGCGTTATCTTGCCTTACTTGCAGAGCTTGAAACTGAAGGACATGGTCATCGCTTCTCCTGATGTGGGTGGTTCTAAGCGTGCCAACACATACGCCAAGTACTTTGGCTGTCCACTCGTGCTCTGCAACAAGACTCGTGCCCGTGCCAATGTCGTAGCCAGTATGCAAATCATTGGTGATGTGAAAGACAAGAACGTTGTTATCATTGATGATATGGTAGATACTGCTGGTACTATCACCAAAGCTGCCGACATCATGAAGCAAGCTGGTGCCAAGACTGTTCGTGCCTGCGCTTCTCACTGCGTGATGAGTGGTCCTGCTTCGGAGCGTGTCCAAAACTCTGCCATCGAGGAAATCGTATTCACCGACTCTATCCCTTACACGAACCGTTGTGCCAAGGTAAAGCAGTTGTCTATCGCTGATATGTTTGCTGAAACCATCCGTCGTGTCGAAGACAACGAGAGTATTTCTTCTCAGTATCTCGTATAAATTTCACAATACAAAAGAGCAGGATTTCAATATTTCGAAATCCTGCTCTTTCTTTGTTTGATTGGTCACGAAAGCAACAATTCCAAGTATATTATATTACTTGGAAAAGTATATTATATTACTTAGCAAAGTATATTATATTACTTGCCCAAGTATATTAATAAATCAATAAATAAAAAAATCCTGTACCTCAAAGAGAGATACAGGATTTCTTATTTTGTTATTACCTTATCGTATTAGTCCAACCACTTAACGTAGCAGAAGTCCTGACGATGAGGTAGATTCTCATTCTTAGGATACATACGGACAGCTGTACGATAAGAGCCAGCGACTACTGGTTCAATAGTAGCCTCGAATGTATAGTTATTGCCCTCATGACCAACTACCTTAAATGGATAAACCGCACTGATTTCCTTACCATCGGCATCCTTGCCATTCTTCAAGACAACAAGCTCAAGACCTACTACATCATTCAAGCCCTGCTCATCGACAACATACTGAACCTTATACTTGACACCTGTCTCCAAGCCATTGGCTAAACCATCGTTCTTAGATACTACATGGATGGCATCCCAACGCTCTGCCACCTGCTCTTTCCAGAGAGCAATCTCTTTAGCCAAGGCATTGTCGTTGGCACTCAACTTCTTGAAGCGAGCTGCCTCCTTGTTGTAGAACTTATCATAGTAGTCATCCAACTGACGCTTCATGGTGTAATGAGGAGCGATAGTAGCGATAGAGTTCTTCACAACCTGAATCCACTCCTTGCTGTAACCCTCCTTATTCTTGTTGTAGTACATTGGGATAATGTCGTTCTCCAAGAGGTTGTAGATGGTAGCGGCATCAAGCTGATCTTGATAACCTTGGTTCTGGTATGTGCGCTTCTCTGGAAGAGCCCAACCAGCACCCTCACGGTAGCCTTCTACCCACCAACCATCAAGTACAGAGAGGTTTACAACACCATTCATTTCTGCTTTCTCACCAGATGTACCAGATGCCTCAAGAGGACGTGTAGGAGTATTCATCCAAATATCAACGCCTGAAACCAAACGACGAGCCAATGTCATGTCGTAGTCTTCCAAGAAGATAATATTGCCTAGGAACTCTGGACGCTGTGAAATCTCAAAGATTTTCTTAATCAAACCTTGACCTGCGCCATCTGCTGGGTGAGCCTTACCTGAGAAGAAGAACAATACTGGATGCTCTGGGTCGTTGACAATCTTGGACAAACGATCCAAGTCGGTAAAGAGCAAGTGAGCACGCTTGTATGTAGCGAAACGACGGCAGAAACCAATCATCAAAGCGTTAGGATTGATACGCTCGAGCAATGATACTACACGAGCTGGGTCGCCTTGGTTCTTCAACCATGTCTGGGTGAACTTCTCACGGATGTAAGCAACGAGCTTCTTCTTCAAGGTCATACGAGTATTCCAGATCTCTGCATCTGAAACCTTGTAGATAGCGTGCCAAATATCTTCGTTGCTCTGGTCGCTCATGAATGTAGGATCGAAATATGTGTCATAGAGCTTGCGCCATTCTGTTGCTGTCCATGTTGGGAAGTGTACACCATTGGTTACATAACCTACGTGGTTCTCCTCTGGGAAATAGCCTTTCCAAATGTTGGAGAACATCTGCTGGCTAACCCAGCCATGCAACTTACTTACGCCGTTAACTTCCTGACAGGTATTGCAAGCGAAAGTAGAAAGGCAAAAACGCTCACCATGGTCGTCAGCATTCTCACGGCCCATGCCGATGAACTCATCCCAAGAGATGCCAAGACGCTGTGGATAACCACCCATATACTTGCCAAAGAGTGCCTCGTCGAAATAGTCGTGACCTGCAGGTACTGGAGTGTGGACTGTATAGAGAGAAGAAGCACGAACCAACTCAAGAGCTTGGTTGAAGTTCAAGCCATCCTCCTCGATATAGTCGCAAAGACGCTGCAAGTTACAAAGGGCTGCATGACCCTCGTTGCAGTGATAAATGTCTTTCTTGATGCCAAGTTTCTTCAATGTCAGCATACCGCCGATACCAAGCAAAATTTCTTGCTTCAAGCGATTTTCCCAGTCACCACCATAGAGTGAGTGAGTGATAGGACGGTCGAACTCTGAGTTCATATCGTTGTCGGTATCCAAAAGATACAACTTGATACGACCTACGTTAACCTGCCATACGTAAGCATGAACTTGATAGTTGGTATAAGGAACATCTACGACTACTGGATTACCATTCTCGTCAAGAACACGCTCAATAGGGAGAGAGTTGAAATTCTGTGCATCATAGTTGGCAATCTGCTGACCATCCATGCTCAAAGACTGCTTGAAATAACCAAATCTATAAAGGAAACCTACTGCACAAAGATCAACGTTGCTATCGGAAGCCTCTTTCAAATAGTCACCGGCAAGCATACCGAGACCGCCAGAGTAAATCTTCAACACTTGGTTCAAGCCATACTCCATACAGAAATAAGCTACAGATGGGCGCTTTGCATTAGGCTTGACATCCATGTAATCACGGAACATCTTATAGACTTTCTTCACCTTCGCCATTGTCTCCTTGTCCTTGACAATAGCCTCCTTACGGTCATAGCTCAAACGCTCCAAAAGCAATACAGGGTTGGCGTTAACCTCTTCATACAACTTAGGATCAAGACTCTTGAACAAGTCACGACCTTCATAATTCCAAGCCCACCACATATTATGAGCAAGCTCATCCAAGCACTTCAACTCTTTAGGAAGTCTTGATTTTACATTTGTCTCCTTCCATTGAGGAGCGTTAGCATAATCAGCCTTAATTTTCATTGTGTTTCGTTTTTATTAATATTTTATTTCTTTATTCTTTCCCCAGCTTTTCTCAATGCGAAATCATAAGCATCATAATAGTACTCGATGAAATGACTCCAAAGAGCCTTTTTGGACAACTTATCTGCATTCAAACGGCATTTCTTCACTTGAGCCTCAGAGAAATTAGAGTATTTTGCCACGGTATCCTTGATGGCATCAGCCACCTCTGAATAATTGTAATCAGTACGATGAATTACTTTTACACCGTCTTCTATCTCGCTATAACTTCCTTTCTCTGTATTCGCCCAAAGTCCAAAACCTGCCAAGTCTGTTGTGATGCATGGCACCTTGAATGCCACAGCCTCCAATGGAGTGTAACCCCATGGTTCATAGTATGATGGATAGATACAAAGGTCATTGCCCAGCACCACATCATAATAAGTCTTGTTCACGATGCCATCATCACCAGTCAGATAACAAGGCAAGAATATCAACTTCACCTTGTCTTCCTTGCGATTTTGCATATTCAGATATTTCAACATACCCAGCACATTGTCATGGCTCATGTTGTTCAGCCAATGGGTAATCTCTGGCACCTCCAATGGGGTATCATACTTCTTGCCACTCTCCAAACGTGCTTGCAAATCTGGACGAGGCTCTCCTACCCAACCTGGCACATCTATGAATGCCAACACAGGCTTTTTCAAGTTATCATCACGCAACAAACGATTCATAGCCTCGATATAGGCATCGACACCTTTGTTGCGGAATTCATAACGGCCACTGGTAGAGACGATTAAGGTATCATCACCCAAGTCTGTTCCTAACAAAGCATTGGCAACATCCAACAAGCGCTTACGAGCTTCCTTGCGCTTCTTTGTGAAAGAAGCTGCCTTGGGCACGAAACTGTTGTCGAAACCATTCGGTAAGACAAAGTCTACTGGCTTGTCCAACAACTCCTTGCACTCATTGGCTGTAATATCGCTGACTGTCGTAAAACAATCCACATACAAGGCTGTTTGCTTCTCGATGGAATGTTTACTTTGCATATTCAACTCACCTGCCATCTGATCGCCATTGTAAGCGAAAAGATAGTCATACAGAGGCTTGTTGTTACCAGCAATGCTACGACCAATGCTCGTGGCATGGGTAGTAAAGATAGTTGCTATCTCTGGCACATGGCGATTGATATAAAGCAATCCCAAGCCAGTCATCCACTCATTACCATGGTAGACAACTTTCTTATTCTTACCCACAACATGCTTATAGAAACTTTCAACGACAAGGGCTGCCGCATAAGAGAACATGGATGCTTCGTCATAATCACCGTACGCATGAAGACTGTCTACATGATACGCGTTCCAAAGTTTTCCATAAATATCATCCTTTATGGCATAATATGGAGTGAAGTCTACAAGAATGGCAACAGGCTGTCCCGGAATATTCCATCGACCTACCTTTACTTTCAAGCCTTCTTTCTCAGCTTCTTTTTTCCACTGCGCATAAAGCGTATTTTCTTCCGAGAAATAAGGATTAACCTTGTTTCCCCAACAATCTGGACCAATGAAGATAAGTTGGTCCTTCAACTTTTCCGTTAAAGTCTTAGCACGAGTCGACAAAACTGTATAAATACCACCAACTTTGTTACATACTTCCCAGCTTGACTCAAATATATAATCTGGAAATAATCTGTCTTTTCCCATAAAAAATCAATAAAACACCGCAAAGATAATTAAAATATTGCAAAAAAACAAATTATGTATGACTTTTATTCTAAAAATAGGCTGTTTTCTTGATATAAATGAATAACTTTGTCGCAGTAAATTGAAAAATAAACATGAAAAAGAAGATTTTTATAACACTCTTGTATCTATTTAGTATATCTGGATGGGCACAAAAAGACAGCACTGATTTCAAGTGCAAGGTTTATAACAAGGAGTATGATGTATATCTAAACATCAACTTTTATGATAACAACCTGCAAGTTCCGGGACAAGCTATCTTTGGTGAAATACCTGGTTTCTTTGGAGATTACCAAGATAGCAGGAAATGGCTTATCACCGATGCTACCATCAAAGGGAAAACTGCCCTACTTTCTATCATCAATGACTATGGAAGTGAGGACTTGACAGCGGAACTCACTGTTAAGAAAGATGGTACTTACGAACTTAAACAAATTAAAGGTAGCACTATTAAGATTGCTCGTAATAGAAAATGGGTAAAAATACCTAAAATTCTTATCTTCGTTAAGAAATAAAATGTCTTCCACGGATATATAAAACAAAAGAAGCCTCAGAAATCTTTCGATGACTGAGGCTTCTCTCTTTGAAAGGAGGCGGCTACCTACTCTCCCGCATTGC
>CAKQXI010000105.1 GCA_934281565.1 uncultured Prevotella sp. | reverse complement strand
GCGTCCATCCAACAGAAAGCAGAGTTTTTTACCAAAAATAAAAAAATCTGCCAAATCTTTTCTCTTATATCAATGAAAATTCTTATCTTTGCACCTCAGAAATTAATTATTTAAAGAAATAAGATGCCTGAAATATCAGTACGCGGTCTTGAAATGCCAGAGTCACCAATCAGAAAGTTGGCTCCTCTTGCTGCCGCAGCAAAGAAACGTGGGGTGAAGGTCTATCACTTGAACATTGGTCAGCCAGACCTACCTACTCCCCAGTGTGGTCTTGATGCCTTGAAGCATATAGACCGCACCATCTTGGAGTATTCTCCAAGTCAGGGCTATCTCAGCTATCGCGAGAAGCTCGTGGATTATTACAAGAAATTCAACATCAACGTAACTGCCGATGATATCATCATCACATCGGGAGGCTCTGAGGCTGTGCTATTCTCTTTCATGAGTTGCCTCAACCCCGGTGACGAGATTATCGTACCAGAACCAGCTTACGCCAACTATATGGCTTTCGCCATCTCGGCAGGTGCCAAGATACGTACCATTGCTACAACCATAGAAGAAGGATTTTCATTGCCTAAGGTGGAGAAATTCGAGGAGCTTATCAATGACCGCACCCGTGCCATCATGATTTGCAACCCAAACAATCCTACGGGTTATCTCTATACTCGTCGTGAAATGAACCAAATACGAGACTTGGTGAAAAAATACGACTTGTATCTTTTCTCAGACGAAGTATATCGTGAATATATCTATACAGGCAGTCCTTACATCAGTGCCATGCACTTGGAGGGTATCGAACAAAACACTATCCTCATCGACTCTGTATCTAAGCGTTACAGCGAGTGTGGCATACGTATCGGTGCCTTGATAACCAAGAACCCAGAAATTCGCAAGGCAGTGATGAAGTTCTGTCAGGCACGCCTTTCTCCCCCATTGATTGGTCAGATTGTAGCAGAGGCTTCCCTTGATGCCCCAGAAGAATATTATCGTGATGTTTACGATGAATATGTGGAGCGACGCAAGTGCTTGATTGATGGCTTGAACCGTATTCCAGGCGTTTACACTCCAATCCCTATGGGTGCATTCTATACCGTGGCTAAGTTGCCTATCGATGACTCTGACAAATTCTGCCGTTGGTGCTTGGAGGAATTCAACTACGAGGGCGAGACGGTGATGATGGCTCCAGCCTCTGGTTTCTATACGACACCCGGTGCTGGTCGCAACCAAGTACGTGTGGCATACGTATTGAAGAAGCACGACTTGGAACGAGCACTCATCGTTTTGGCAAAGGCTCTTGAGGCATACCCAGGGAGAGTTGAGGACGAAGGACTCTAAATAATTAAAAATTAAGAATTAATGATTAAGAATTGGGTAGCAACTATTCTTTCTTGCCTGATGGCTTTTTCCCATGAGGCTATAATTATTAATTCTTAATTATTAATTCTTAATTGAACAAACCGATGAATTTTCCTCTTTTTATAGCAAAAAGATTATATAGTGCCCAGGGTGACAAACGTAAAGTTTCTCGCCCTGCCATCCATATAGCTACCGCAGGCGTTGCCATCGGACTGACAGTCATGATAGTGTCTGTATGTGTGGTGCTGGGCTTCAAGCATACCATCCGTGACAAGGTAATCGGTTTTGGCAGCCATATCCAAGTTGCCGACTTCCTTACTCTCCAACAAATGGAGCAATATCCTGTTGTGATGAACGACTCGATGGTGAATGTACTCAAGAAAGTACCTGGCGTGAAACACGTTCAACGCTTTGCCATGAAAGAAGGTATCCTAAAGACCGACAATGATTTCTTAGGTGTGGTCTTTAAGGGCGTAGGTCCAGACTTTGACTCTACTTTCATCCATCAGAACATGGTGGAAGGCAGCATACCACAGTTCAGCGACAAGTCCAGTCACAACAAGATATTGGTATCACAGTTGATGGCGGACAAATTGCACCTCAAGGCAGGTCAGCGCATCTTTGCTTATTTCATTGACAACAATGGTGTCCGTACCCGTAGATTTACCATCAGCGGCATCTACCAGACCAACCTTAAGAAATATGACGAGGTGATGTGCTATACCGACCTTTACACAGCCATCAAGCTCAATGGGTGGGAAGATGACCAAGCAAGCGGTGCTGAACTTACCGTCAAGGATTTTGAAAAGATTGATGAAAGTGAAAACTATATTATAAATAAGGTGAACCGCACCGTTGACCATTATGGAGAGACATACAGCAGTGCCACCATCAAGGAACTGAACCCACAAATCTTCCAATGGCTTAGTTTGATGGACCTCAATGTATGGATCATCTTAGGGCTCATGCTTATCGTGGCAGGCGTAACGATGATTAGTGGCTTGCTCATCATAATCTTGGAACGCACATCCATGATTGGTGTGATGAAAGCATTGGGAGCTCGCAACCGAACCATCCGCCACACATTCCTTTGGTTTGCCGTTTTCATCATAGGAAAAGGTATGTTGTTTGGCAACATCCTTGGCTTGGGACTTCTTGTCTTGCAACGGTTTACAGGCATTATCAAACTGGATGCACAGACCTATTATGTAAGTACTGTCCCTGTGGAGTTCAACTGGCTGTACATTGTGGCACTAAACGTGGCAACCCTGCTCATCAGCATCTTTATGCTTGTGGCACCAAGCTACCTTATCTCGCACATACATCCAGCCAAATCCATGAGATATGAGTAAATAAATGTATAAAACTCCACTTTTTTCAATAGTTTTATAAAATTCTGCACATATTTTTTTGTAATGTGCAGAATTTACTGTACCTTTGCACAAAATTTAGAAAACTGTGCAATGAATTCAATACCAAGTTTCAACTCGTATATTGAGCAGAGTATCATCAAGAATTGGCATTTAGATGCTCTCACAGATTATAAGGGAGCCACCTTGCAATATCATGATGTAGCAAGAAAGATAGAAAAGCTCCACATCCTGTTTGAAAACAGTGATGTCAAGAAAGGCGACAAGATAGCTGTCTGCGGAAGAAATAGTAGTCAATGGGCTGTGGCATTTCTTGCCATCGTAACCTACGGTGCTGTGGTAGTGCCTATCCAGAACGAATTTAAACCAGAACAGATACATAATATCGTAAACCATAGCGAGAGCAAATTGCTCTTTGTGGGCGATGTCGTGGCAACGGAGATTACTCCCGATGAAATGCCATCCTTGGAAGGTATCATCTACTTGCCAGACAATTCGCTCGTCATCTCTCGTTCCGAGAAACTTACATACGCCAGAGAACACCTCAATGAGATGTTTGGTCACAAATTTCCCAAATACTTCAGGGAAAAACATATCCATTACCATGTTGATTCCCCTGAGGAACTGGCGATGATCAACTATACAAGTGGCACGACTGGTTTTTCAAAAGGTGTCATGCTACCCTATCGAGCACTTTGGGGCAACTTAGACTACTTGCTCGACTGTGTAGCACCCCACATTGGGAAGAACTGCAATATCTTGTCTTCGCTCCCAATGGCACATATGTATGGGCTGATGACTGAATTCATCTTCAACATCGTATTGGGCAACCACATATTTTTCTTGACTCGTCTTCCAAGTCCTACACTCATTGCGCAAGCATTTACGGAAATAAAGCCAGACATTATCTTTGCTGTACCACTGGTTGTTGAAAAAATCGTGAGAAAGAAAATCTTTCCATTCTTACAGACCAATCGTGTGAGACTGCTCATGAATATGCCTGTCATCAACAAGCGTATCAAAGAGAAAATACGAGAGTTTGTCTTACGTGAGTTTGGAGGACGAGCATACCAAGTGGTAGTTGGCGGTGCACCACTAAACAAGGAGATAGAAAATTTCTTCGTCAGTATAGGCTTCCCTATCGCCATGGGATATGGAACGACCGAGACTGCTCCACTCATCACCTTTGCCAATCGTGATGAATATGTAGCGGGAAGTTGCGGAATTCCTGTCAAGCACATGGATGTAACCGTACTCAGTCCTGACCCAGAGAATATACCAGGGGAATTAATATGCCGAGGCATCAATGTCATGAAAGGCTATTACAAGAACCAAGAGGCAACAGATGCTGTCATCGATAAGGAAGGATGGTTCCACTCTGGCGATTTGGCGACAATGAGTGCAGATGGGCATTTCTTCGTAAAGGGTCGCAGCAAGAATATGCTGCTCGGTCCTAATGGACAGAACATCTATCCTGAGGAGATTGAGGACAAGCTAAACTCTATGGCTATGGTCAATGAGAGTATCATCATACAAAAAGCTGATAAGCTCGTGGCACTTGTTCATCCCGACATGGATGAGGCAGAGACCCTTGGCTTTACAGAGGAAGACATCAATAACATCATGGAACAGAATCGCAAGGAACTGAACAGCTTGATACCAAGTTTCGCTCAGATTTTCCGCATCCAGTTACATGACAAGGAATTTGAGAAAACGGCTAAAAAGTCGATTAAACGTTACCTGTATCAAAATGCAGTTTCATAAATACAAGAATATGGAAATACCAAGCTTTAACGCACTGATCCAAAAGAGCATCGTAGACCATTGGGACATGGATGCCTTGACCGATTACAAGGGAGCAACCTTGCAATATCACGATGTGGCTCGTAAGATTGAAAAGCTCCACATCATGTTCGAGAACTCTGGTGTTGTAAAAGGCGACAAGATAGCCCTTTGTGGTCGTAACAGCGCCAATTGGGCAGTAGCTTTCCTGGCAACCCTCACCTATGGTGCCATCGCAGTACCTATCTTGCATGAGTTTATGCCAGAACAGATTCACAACATCGTTAACCACAGTGATGCCAAGTTGCTCTTTGTGGGTGACGTCGTTGCTACTCAGATTGATGCAACCAAGATGCCTGGATTGGAGGGTATCATTTATATACCAGACTACTCTTTAGTGGTTTCACGTACTGATAAGTTAACATACGCTCGTGAGCACTTGAACGAAATGTTTGGTATCAAGTATCCAAAATACTTCCGCAAAGAGCACGTTAGCTATTACATAGAACAAAACCCTGACGAGTTAGCACTCATCAACTATACCAGTGGCACCACTGGTTTCTCCAAGGGCGTAATGGTTCCTTACCGTGCTCTCTGGAGCAATGTTGACTTTGCCAAAGATGTATTGGGCAAGAAGATTAAAGCTGGCGATTCCGTCATCAGCATCTTGCCAATGGCACATATGTATGGAATGGCATTTGAGTTTATCTTTGAATTCATCTGGGGATGTCATATTTTCTATCTGACACGCATCCCCAGTCCAGCCATCATCGCCGAGGCATTTGGAAGAATTAAGCCTGCGGTTATCATCGCCGTACCTTTAGTAATAGAGAAAATCATCCGCAAGAAAGTTTTTCCAAAGATACAGAACAACCGTATGCGTATGTTGCTCCATATGCCTGTAATCAGCAAGAAGGTACGTGAGAAGATTTGTGAGCAAGTATCCAATGCTTTCGGTGGCAACTTCTATGAGGTGATCATTGGTGGTGCTGCTTTCAACCAGGAGGTAGAGAGCTTCTTACATAGCGTTGGGTTCAAATACACCGTAGGTTATGGGGCTACCGAATGTGCTCCTATCATCTGCTATGAAGACTACAAACATTTCGTACCTGGCTCTTGTGGTAAAGCTGCACTCCACATGAAAGTTCGCATCGACAGTGCAGACCCAGAAAACATTCCTGGAGAAATCTTGGCAAAAGGTCCTAATGTAATGTTAGGTTATTATAAGAATGAAGAAGCTACTCAGAACACGATTGATGCCGATGGTTGGTATCATACTGGCGACTTGGGTACTATGGATGGTGATGGAAATGTCTTTATCAAGGGACGCAGCAAGAATATGTTGCTCGGTGCCAATGGACAGAACATCTATCCTGAGGAAATCGAAGACAAACTTAACAGCCTTGCGCTTGTCAGTGAGAGTGTGGTTATTCAAAAAGGAGACAAACTGGTAGGTTTGGTTCATCCTGACTATGATGAGGCGCAGACCTTGAACTTAGGAGCCAAGGAACTTCAAGACATCATGGAACAGAACCGTCAGGAGCTGAATGCCATGATCCCTGCATATAGCAAGGTTTCTGAAATAAGAATACATGAAGAAGAATTTGAGAAAACTCCAAAGAAGAGTATCAAACGATTCCTTTATACTTAAATGAAAAGTTAAGAGTTAAGAACTAAGAGTGAAGAATTCAAATGCAAGTTTAGCTATTGAATTCTTCACTCTTAGTTCTTAACTCTTAACTTACAACAGTGTATTTGACCGAATACGCGAGAGGGTTTCCGGCGTCATTTGTAGATAGTTGGCAATATAGGTCAATGGTGCACGAAGCACAACCTGAGGTGTCAACTCACAAAGACGCTTATATTTGTTAGGAGCCGACTCAAAACGCATCAAGTCTGCATGAATCTGCGACTGTATCAAACTTTCTTCCAATATCTTACGATATAACATCTGGATATTGACATTGCGCATGGCAGCCGCTTCCAACTTAGCCTTAGGCAAGGCATAGACCAAGGTTGGTTCCAATGCCTCAACCTGCAAGCGAGTTGGTTCCTCCTTAAACAAACTCTCGATACACATGAAGATAGAATGGTCTACACCGAGATGTTCAGTAACCTCTTTGCCGTTCTTGGTGTAGAACTGCCGTATCAATCCCTTTTCTATGTAAGAGATATTACGACATACTTCTCCTTCTTGCAAGATTTTCTCACCTTTCCCATACTTGATTGGTTCCAAGATACTCTCAAGTACATCCAACTCATCATGAGTCATCGTACTATACTTGCGGGCAAGCTCTCTTGCTATGTCTCGCTTCGGTGTTATTACTTTTAATTCACCCATAATTTTTATTCCTCCTCTTTTAAAATGTCAAAGGTATTAATTTATTTGATATAGACTTTATTTGATTATAACTAATCGAGTTTCAGCACTGCAAGGAAAGCTTTCTGAGGCACTTCCACATTACCGATCTGCTTCATACGTTTCTTTCCTTCCTTCTGCTTTTCAAGCAACTTACGCTTACGACTGACATCGCCACCATAGCACTTAGCCGTAACATCCTTGCGCACCTGCTTTACGGTCTCACGTGCCACTATCTTGGCACCGATGGCAGCTTGGATTGCAATATCGAACTGCTGGCGTGGTATCAGATCCTTCAACTTCTCGCACATTCTTCTTCCAAATGTCACAGCATTATCACGATGGGTCAAAGTTGAAAGTGCATCCACAGGCTCACCATTCAACAAGATGTCGAGCTTCACCAAGTCAGATGGACGGAAAGAGTCGATATGATAGTCGAAAGAAGCATATCCCTTTGAAATACTCTTTAACTTGTCATAAAAGTCAATGACTATCTCGCCCAATGGCAACATGAAATGCAACTCCACACGATTGCCACTCACATACTCCTGATTGATGAGCTCACCTCGCTTATCAAGGCAGAGCTTCATGATAGGACCAATATAATCAGTCGCCGTAATGATCGTTGCACGTATATAGGGTTCCTCAATATGGTCTATCATCGTTGGGTCTGGCAATCCAGAAGGATTATGCACCTCCTTTTCACCACCTTGCTTGTCATATACCATATAAGAAACGTTAGGAACTGTCGTAATAACATCCATGTTAAACTCACGATCCAAGCGTTCCTGTACAATCTCCATGTGAAGCAAGCCCAAAAATCCGCAACGGAAACCAAAGCCTAATGCCACCGAACTCTCTGGCGAGAATGTCAAGGAAGCATCGTTGAGCTGCAACTTCTCCAAGGAAGCTCGTAAGTTCTCATAATCGCTGGGGTCGATAGGATATACACCAGCAAATACCATTGGCTTCACTTCTTGGAAACCAGCAATGGCTTTCTCACAAGGGCGTGCAACATGAGTGATGGTATCACCCACCTTTACCTCGGTAGCATCCTTAATGCCACTGATGATGTAGCCTACCTCGCCCGTAGACAACTGGTTACGAGGTATCATATCCATCTTCAGGACACCCACTTCATCGGCATCATATTCCATACCTGTATTAAAGAACTTTACCTTATCACCCTTGCGGATAATACCATTCTCTATCTTGAAATATGCGATAATGCCACGGAACGAATTGAACACCGAGTCAAAAATCAAGGCTTGCAATGGAGCCTTGTCATCACCCACAGGATGAGGTACACGATTGACCACTGCTTCCAACACATCTTCCACACCTTCGCCAGTCTTACCCGAGGCACGGAGTATTTCTTCATGCTTACAACCAATAAGGTCAACAATCTCGTCTTCTACCTCCTCAGGCATAGCCGAAGGCATATCTATCTTGTTGATAACTGGAATAATCTCCAGATCATGATCAATAGCCATATATAAGTTAGAGATTGTTTGTGCCTGGACACCTTGGGTGGCATCCACAACAAGAAGCGCACCCTCACAAGCGGCGATACTACGTGACAC
>CAKQXI010000104.1 GCA_934281565.1 uncultured Prevotella sp. | reverse complement strand
AGTATGCTCTTGATGGTATCTCTAATACCCAGACAATCAGCCCCGGTGCTCTTGGTCACAACGATGAGGAACGTGCCCAGACATTGGTAGGTGTGATGGATGGTTACTTCAACCAAGGTGCTCATCACTTGAACGTGAATGTATTCGGTGTCGAGAAACTCAAAGATGCCATGGAACATCCTGAGAAAGAGGAATATCAGAACTTCACTATCCGTGTGAGTGGCTATGCCGTTAAGTTCATTGACTTGACTCGTGAGCAACAGCTTGATGTGATAGCTCGTCAAGCGCATGAGAAGCTTTAATGTGTAGTGTTGAATGTTGAGTGTTGAATGTTGAATGTTGAATGTTGAATTTTTTAATGTTAAATGTTAAATGTTAAGTGTTAAATGTTAAGTTATTCTTCTTGCTTATACAAGAGATATTGGAGTGAGGGATATTAGGGCGTAAGCCTAATTCAACATTCAACACTCAACATTCAACATTGAACATTAAAATTCACTTTCTTTAACGGCAAAGAAGAGCAAGGTATTGATAAATTTACTACCTTTGCCATATGAAATTGAACATTGAACAAAAAAGAACTCTTTTTGAAGAGGGCTATAAATTCTGCTTTGATGTCGTAAAGCTTATTATAGGAGGTGTTATCTTGGCAGGTATTATGCAGGAGAATATAAATAAGGTTATCCTATATTCAACAGGATTTATCTTTATAATATTTCTGTTAGCATTAGGTGTTATTTTTATAATTTTTGCAAAAAATAAAAAGAAATAGTCATGGGAGTTATTTTTTTTATGGGTGCTGTCACTTTTTTGATAGTAGGTGCTGGTCTTAGTTTTATTATTTGGGACTATAGACAGGAAAAGCATGGTTAAAGGTTTTATTCACAGTATAGAAAGTTTTGGTTCGGTGGATGGACCAGGCATTCGATTCTTGATATTTTTGCAGGGCTGTCCAATGCGCTGCCAGTTTTGTCACAATCCCGATTCGTGGACAGTAGGAAAGGGAGAAGAAAAGACCACGGATGAATTGCTCGACCAAGCGGAACGCTTTCGTTCCTATTGGGGAGAGAAAGGAGGAATAACCGTGAGTGGAGGCGAGGCATTGATGCAGATAGACTTTCTCTTGGAATTGTTCGAGAAAGCCAAGCAACGTGGCATCAATACTTGTCTTGATACATCAGCACAATTATTTACTCGTAAAGGTTTGTTCTTTGAGAAGTTTAAGAAACTGATGATTGTAACCGATACGGTTCTTTTAGATATAAAGCATATCAACGACGATGAACATCGTAAGCTCACTCGTCATACCAATAAGAATATCTTGGATTGTGCCCGTTATTTGAATGAGATAGCGAAACCTGTATGGATACGCCATGTCCTTATCCCAGGAATAACAGATAAGGATGAATATCTGATGGAATTGCGTGATTTTCTGAAGACACTCCATAATATAGAGCAGATAGATGTCTTGCCATATCATACGATGGGCGTCTACAAATACGAGAAGTTAGGTATTTCCTATCCTTTGACAGGGATAGATCCTCCTACAAAAGAACGTATGGACAATGCCAATCGAATTTTGCAAGAGGCTTTAAACCAGTCAAATAAAGGTGGTATGTACTAAACATGATGAGAATGTGCATCCACCGAACTTATCAGTCTTGATTTGATGATGGGCTTGGTAACATAGTCGTTTACCCCCATCTCATAACATTCGTCAATGTTATCCTTGTTGCTTAACAGTGAGGTGACGATTATCGCCATCTGACTTTTATCAAATTTTGATCGAACATACTCTATGATATCCCATCCATTCGTTCCAGGCATCATCAAATCAAGCAAGATGATGTTGGGAAGGAATGAGTCTATCTTTTCAATGGCTTCTTTGCCATTGAAAGCCTTCTGTATGTCGAAGTCAAACTCTTGAATCATTTCGGATACAGCCTCAACATTATTGGGTATATCGTCCACAATTAACACTTTACACTTTTTCATCTTTCTGTTCAATTATATGTTAGTTACATAGAATTTTTCTTCTTACATAGTTTTTACCTTATGGATTCCATAGATGTCACAGATGAACCCCTTGTCGTCAAGTAATTTGGAAAGATCTAATCTATTGTATATCTTATGGTGGGTACCAATGACAATCACACGATATTTTTCTTCCAAGACTTGTTTTGATTCAGCAAGATTTATGCCATATTCTGCTTTTACTTCTTCCGTGCTGACCAAAGGGTCATAAATTGTGACTTTATAACCAGCTTCCACCAAGTTTTTATATAAGTCTGCCACCTTCGTGTTGCGGATGTCCTCACTGTTGGGCTTGAATGAGAAGCCAAGGATGAGAACCTTGGTCTCTGGGGC
The DNA here is from genome assembly GCA_934281565.1 of uncultured Prevotella sp. Taxonomy (GTDB): domain Bacteria; phylum Bacteroidota; class Bacteroidia; order Bacteroidales; family Bacteroidaceae; genus Prevotella. The sequence goes on along the minus strand of CAKQXI010000104.1, from coordinate 6,233 downwards.
AAGGAAGTTTCTTTTGCCTGCGGCTAACTTTATCTTCCCAGCCATCCATGTGGACATCTGCTCGTTTACCTCACGTGCCGTCGATAGCATGGAGGGGACGACATCCAGTTCCAATGCCTTGTTGATCATATAGTAAGGGTCCACAGCGATGCAGTGTCCACCCACAAGTCCAGGAGTGGCAGGGATGAAGTTCCATTTGGTAGCGGCAGCCTTGGTCACTTCCTCGATGCTGATGCCCATCCTGTCGAATATCTTTTGAAACTCATTGTAGAATGCAATCATCACATCACGTTGGCAGTTTTCCATCAGTTTAGAGGCTTCGGCTATCTTGATGCTCGGAGCCTTGTAAGTGCCATGGGTCAGCACGGAGGCGTAGAGACTATCTATGATCTCGGCACCTTCAGGGGTTGAGCCACTTGTCACTTTCGTGATGTTCTCGATAGTATGTACCGTATCACCGGGGTTAATTCTCTCAGGCGAGAAGCCAATGATGAACTGTTGGTTAAGTTTTAATCCCGATGTCTTTTCAAGGAGAGGGGCGCATACTTCTTCGGTAAGCCCAGGATATACAGTGGATTCATATACTACGATATTCCCTTCGGAAAGTAATTGACCTACTTCGATGGTTGCTTTTCTCACATAGCTCACATCTGGTTTGTTAGACTGGTTCACGGGTGTAGGTACAGCAACGATATAGACATTGCAGTCCTTTAGGTCGTAGAGACTGCTCGTTAGTTTCAGTCCTTGAGCCAAGGCTTTAGCGAGAGGCTTGTCATCGGACATCTTGCTCTTTGCCAAGCGAGCTACTTTATTGGCATTGATGTCATATCCCCAAGTCTCATATTTCTTGGAGAACAGACAAGCCAATGGAGTACCGACGTACCCCAATCCGATAATTCCTATCTTGAACTCAAAAGATTTTGCCATAAGCATTGGTTTTATATATTGTGTCTTATACTTTTAATGTTTATATACCCTCCAACTGGGCATAGCGTGATGTTTTCTTAGGGTTCCATTCGTCTTTGTATGAACGGTGGAAGAACAGCTCTTGAAGTTGTGCCGTTATCCTGGCAAGGCGCAGGAAATACCCTGTGTAGGGTGACATCAATGGAGTGAAGCGATACAAGAACAAGTCTTTCTTTCTTCTTTCCGAAACCAGCAATACCAGCAGAAAGGCAAACTGGGCGAAGAACACTCGAATGACATAACCCAAGACGAGCACTTCGACGATATGCCTGTTATAGGATACCATCAGCTTAATGATATAGAACAGCCATAGGAAGTTGAGCACACAGTCGTACATGATGCTCTCCATGTTGCTGATCCAGTTGAGTATGGACCAGTTCTTGTTGGGCAACAGGATGTCGATGTGCTTGCGGAGACGAAATCTCACGAGCGACCTCGACCATCTGATGCGTTGGTGATATAAGTTGTACCACTTGGTAGGTACGTTGGTCATGCAGATGGCATCATGGGCAAACTTCACCTTGTAGCCAGCTTTCCTGATCTTTTGTGTGATGTCACCGTCAAGGCCGGGACCAATGTCCCAGTAGCCTACCGTTTTCATGACCTGTCTGTCGAAAGCACCAAAGGCACCGGATATGATATGGTAGATGCCAAGTTCGCTGGTTACGATACGACCTACCTGTATTCGTTTCAAGTATTCTAATGCTTGCAATGACGAGCAAATGGTTTCCTTGTAGTTGCGAACCTTGACACATCCGCCCACAGCCTTGACCATACCATCGAGATAGAATGGTATGAGTATCCTTTCTATGGCATCTCTGTCGAGCGATGAGTCTGCATCAAGGCAGATGATGTATTTTCCTTTTGCCATGTTAGCCCCATAGTTGCTGGCTGCAGCCTTTCCTCCTCTGGTCTCTAATCTCAAGTAGTGGGTGATAAGCCCAGCCTTATATAGGTCGTTGCATATCAGTTGGGTATCGTCATCAGAACCGTCATCCACCACAATGATTTCGTAATTGCGATAGGTCTGTTCCTTGAGCGATTGTACCATCTTATAGATATGTTTGCCCTCGTTCTTACCAGGCACGAGGATACTCACCAGTGGGTTTTCTCTCCTTAGGAAGAACAAGGCTTTTTCCTTTTCATCTTCTCTGCGATGGTATCCTGCCATGACATAGCCAATGACTATATATTCCAAGATATAGTATCTCGGCAATTCTATGAAGAACAGAAACCAATAAGTATTGAGGATACTGTTGACCGACAGAGTTGACAACCATTCATAGAATGAGTTGATATGTTCAACAATGCTAAACATTCCTTTCTTCTCCTTTCTTTATTTGAGGTATATCAACGTGAAGACGGCTACCATGGCGAGTATGGCAGCGACTATGATGAGAATGCTGACAAGTTTCTTGTAAATCTTCACTCTCCGTAGCAACATGTCATTCTCATTTCCCACTTCTGGGTCGAGCAATGTCGCATTGGGAGCATTGGGTCTAACTTCCTTTTCTTCCTCGATAGGTTGTGGGGAGTAGGTGACATAGTCATCTGGGGTTGTATTGACAAAGTTCAATTGGTCGAAGAAGTCATCATAATGTCCACCAAGTTGCTTGGTTCTTGTATCACAGATACAGCAGATGATTTCATCGGGTTCTATCTTGTCGGCAAGTTTTCTGATGGCTTTCGACAACTCTTGTTGGAATTCATATTGGGTATATTCCAGCTCTACGTTCTCGAAAGCTGTGTATGCCACATAGAAGATATTGTTGTTGTATGACACCTTGTGGTTGTTGAACGTACGACAGAAGATGCCTTGGAACTCATCCTTTATCTTTATCGTCTCTTTCTTTCCGTTCAATATCCAGATCTTGCCGACGAGTACGCTCAACTGTTCCTTTCTATAAGTTTCGAGCAACAAGCGGCGTAGACGGTTCACGAGCATAGGATACTCGATGAAGTTGTCGTAGAGGTTTACCATGTTGGAGAACAAGACTCCTCCATGTGTCAAGGCACGTATTCCTTCGTTTGTAATCTCGTAGTCTACGACATCTCGTGGCACCAGTGTGTTCACTGGCGAGGTCTTTTCACAGAAAGTGCAAGTCGCCATGGTCCTTGGTGCGGTGAACGTGTTCTCGCAGTCGTTGCATGAATATACCACGGCAGGACGGTCGTAATCGACACCGATATGGCGCAGTTTCTTATGGCATTTAGGACAAATCATCATACCGCCCACGTTATAGGTTTCCTCCGCCGATACATTGGCACAGCTAAAGTGGTGGATGATGTTCTGTATCTTCAAGTTGCTGCTGCCACATTGGGGGCAACACTCTGTGTAGAGCAAGTGGCTGTGGTTGCACTTTGGGCACAAGTGTTCCTTGATGATGAACTTCTTGACCTTGAGCGCACCAAATTCCAGCATGGTATCTTTCCACATGAACATTTCGTTCAGGTGGAAAAGTCCCAAGCTATGATAGTGCTCCAAGATAGGGTTGATGTAACCCAAGGAAGACTTCTCTATCAACTTGTGGGTCACTACTCTCTGGTCACGAGACAACAAGTATTTGTTGATGTTGGCAAAGAGCTGGTTAGGGGTGTTGGGGCGAGCCACTTCATCCTTGATGTCGTATTTCTGTCGTGCAGCCTTTACTTTGTCAATGATTTCATATACTTTCTCGTTGCTCGTGTCGGTGACATAGGCATCGACGATGTAGTCGATGATACGTTCCCTCCCTTGTACGGCGGTATTGACGAATATTGGCTTGTAAGAACACTTATACGAGAGGATTGGACTTGCTCCCAACAAGATGGCTTGGAACGCACGTTCACTCTTTGTATTGATGTAGATACAGTCAAAGTATGAGGATTGGATGTCGGGTGTTGAGTCTATGTCGATGTAAGAGTCGATGGTCAGCACCTGGTCTCCACGTTTATTTCTTCTTAGTCCAATCATTTCTTGTTCTCTGTTTTATGTTCATGGGTAGATACCATGTTCGACTTGTGGATCGTCTGGTATTTTAAATCTTTAGGGATAGTGTACATTGACAACGGGCGTGGGTTGAGCATGGCCTTCAGCTTGTTTACCCTTACCTTTACTGGCAGCTTGTTGCTCATGACCCAAGCTGGCACTTGCTGGTTTCCGTTGAATGTGAAGTAAGCTACGACTGCGTTGGCATCATGTGAGAAGTTGCTTTGCAGGTTCTTGGGTATTTCTTCTACTCTCAGTCCTACCATCTGCAACTTCGCTTGGAGCTTCAAGTCTGAGTTGATGATGACGTCGGCATCGTCTGGACATTCCATGAATTTCACCTTGTTACTGGGTACATAGGTGATGACACCAAGATGACAAGACTGGTAGTCGGTGAATTGGATGGTCATCACCTCATGTCCCTTGAACGCTACCATTCCACTTGTCACGTCTATTTTGGAGACGAAAGCATCGGCAGATGCACAGCAATAATGTATCATGTTCTTGCTGTAACTTTCTTGGATGGTAGAGTGGGGGATGTTTAGGTTGCCGGCACCTCGGTTCGTCATGAACTTATAGGTGGTATTCTTCATGTTGTCGAAGATACGCACACGGTTTGTCGCTTTCTTCAATTCTTCCTCCACCTCTGCGATTTCTGCATCCAGTTGGTTGCGCTTCGTATTGTCTGTCAGTCCATAATAGATGTCCGAAGCCTCTGAGGCCTTTTGCTTCTTCAGTTCGGCAAGGCGAGTTTGTAGAACAGGTATTTCCTCACGGGCAAGTTTGGCTTGCAGTTCCATGTCTTGGGTTTCCTTGACGACCGATGGCAAGGAGTTTGGGTCGTATTGGCTGAGGATGTTGTCCATCAGTACATACGAGTAAAGGGTATCTCCCTTGTGTACTATCTCGCCGATTTCCTTGTTTACTTTCAGCACATATATATCTTCTATGGCGGTGACATGACTTTCGTCCAGGCTGATGTAACCATCATAAGTAGCCCAGATGACACGTGAGATCACATAGTAAGCCAATGCGACGATTAGGCAGAAAAAGACCAATGCGAAGATGATTTGCTGCCTTGCCAGTCGATAGCTCTGTGACTTGAGCAAGTCTGCCATGGCTTGCTCTTGTGGCGTGGTGTTATATTGAAACTCATTCATAAGTTTTGTTCCTTGAATATTGATTTACCGTCTTTAATTCCTGTTGCCTTTTCTATGGCGATGATGGCTAACCCACGGTTGAGCATCAGTTTGTACATACGTTCCATGCTCTGCAAGAACCCTGTGTATTCCTCCATCCGCATCAAGTAGTTGTAGCCTGCCTTTTGGTTTACGTAGGCATGGCGGCGCATCGCTACATATTTTCCTGTCTGCTTGATATGGAAAGCCTCGGTGGCGATAGCTTGGTTGAGGTTCTCTATCTTCTTGATGAGGATGTCACATTCTTGTTTCAAGGTGCTTATCTCCGTAGAGCGAGTGTTACGGATGATTTCCTTTTCTGTGGCAAGTGCTTTCTTCTGTCGTGGACCCTCATTGTAAAGGGGAACGGTGAAGCGGATGCCTACATCGGCGTTGTTGCTGATCTTGTTGGCATTGGTCAGATAGGACGACCACCTTACGAATGGTGTGAATCGGGTCGTGGAAAGATAGTTCGTCAGCTTGCTTTGGTTGTCGGCGATTTGCTCTTTCACCGTGAGGATACGAGCATCGAGGCTCTCGTTGTTCACATATTGCCAGAGGGTGGTCGTGTCGATGTCTATGCGTGTCGGTGTCATCTGATAGATAGGCTTATCTTGTATGTCTTTTGATGCGCAGATGACAGAAAGGTCATATTCTGCTTCCAGCTTATCGTTCATGATCTTGAGCATCTTGTCATTGCTGATGCGGTCTTTTTCCAACATATATTGGTAAGCCTCGTTCATGATGTCAAGGTTTGCCAAGCGATGTGCGATGGTTGCACCGATGTAGTAGTTATATTGTTCGGTCAGCTCGTCGGCTGCCTTCTCATAAATGTCTGCTGTCAGTCGCTTCTTGTCTTGTAGACGAGCAAGCTCGTTGGCTAAGGCTATCTTGTCTTGCTTTGCCTTGCCTTGGTAAAAACGGCTGTTGATGATGTTCCAGCCTAATTCGGCTTGTACTTTAGCCTTGTATTTGGATACTTGGTCCTCGTTGTCGTTGTCAGCATCGAAGTAAGCATCTGGTCTTACGTATGTCTGACCAGTTATCTCTAATCCATGATGGCGTTTGAGGGCAAGTTGCTCATGTGCCGTCTTCGCCCAGTAAAGGGAATCGGTGAGCTT
>CAKQXI010000103.1 GCA_934281565.1 uncultured Prevotella sp. | reverse complement strand
TATAATGTTAATATTCAATAAGTTATAATAATACAACACATATGTTAATAAGTGAAATATTTAATGCGTCTGCCCTGAAGAAATAGCATAACAACATGATTGCTTGCCATAAAATACTTATTGCGTGTCACGCAATAAGTATTTCCTGACTATAAATAGCTATTTCCAAACACGCAACAATACGATAAATAGGATTCAGATGCGTTATGTCTTATATATAAACATTAAAACATAAGTATTTTCTTTGTTATTATGATTACTTTTTTGTAACTTTGTCCCAAAATAAGAAGAACTTTAAGCATTTCATAAGATGGCAGCATTGAAATTATACCCTGTGGGAATCCAGACATTTGAGCGAATTCGCAGAGAGGATAAACTCTATGTAGATAAGACGGAATACATTTACAGAATGACACATTCTGGTGGATGTTATTTCTTCTTGAGCCGTCCACGCCGTTTTGGTAAGTCGTTATTGACCTCTACTTTCCAAAGTTATTTCGAGGGTAAGAAGGAACTCTTTAAAGGGCTCGCCATCGAAAAGCTGGAGCAGGAATGGACGGAATATCCAGTGTTGCACTTCGATATGTCGGGCGGAAAGCACTTGGAGAAAGAGGGACTTGATGATTATTTGAGTTATCAATTGGCGGAAAAAGAGGCGGTGTTTGGTATCAGCCAGCCTAAAAATGGAGCCAATAACCGTCTGAATGAATTGATATTGACAGCATTTAAAAAGACAGGCAAGCAGGTTGTTGTGTTGGTAGATGAGTATGATGCCCCTTTGTTGGATGTGGTTCATGAAGAAGAATCGCTAAAAGTACTTCGTAATATCATGCGTAATTTCTATAGCCCATTGAAGAAATGTGAACCTTATCTCCGTTTCGTATTCTTGACAGGTATTACCGAGTTCTCGCAGATGAGTATCTTTAGTGAATTGAATAATATCATGAATGTGAGCATGTTGCCTCAGTATGCAGGTATCTGCGGTATCACCAAGGATGAGTTGGTTACCCAGATGTCTGCAGACGTGGATGCCTTGGGCGAAAAGTTGGGAAAGACGAGGGAGGAGACACTGACTGCTCTTCGTGAGTATTATGATGGTTATCATTTTGCTTCAGAGTCACCAGATGTATTTAATCCATTCAGTTTGCTCAATGCGATGGCAAATGCCAACTTGGATTACTATTGGTTTGCCTCTGGCACACCTACTTACTTGATTAATATGCTTAACAAGTTCCAGGTGATGCCATCTGAGATTGGTGGAAGCGAGGCTGATAAGTCAGAGTTTGATGCACCGACCGAGAAGATGACTACTATCATGCCGTTGCTCTATCAGAGCGGATATATCACCATCAAGGGCTATGACCCAGAGACGGAACTCTATCTCTTGGACATTCCTAACAAGGAAATTCGTGTGGGCTTGTATCGCAGTCTCTTACCTTATTATATAGGTATGAATACAGTGAAGGGTACCACCACGATTGCCAAAATGTCGGCAGCCATTCGCCATAACAAGATAGATGAGGCTCTGGAGATGCTGCAAACTTATCTCGGCACTATTCCGTATTGCGACAACACGGATTACGAGGGACATTATCAGCAGATGATGTATGTCATCTTCTCTATCCTCAACAATTATGTGGATGTCGAGGTTCATACCCCAAGGGGCAGGGTGGATATGGTGTTGCGTACTGCCACTCATCTCTACCTCTTCGAGTTGAAATTGGGCAAGAGTGCCGATGCAGCGATAAAGCAGATAGACCTCAAGGATTATGCGAAGCGTTTCGCCCTCTGTGGTCTGCCAATCGTGAAGGTAGGCATTAACTTTGATGTGGAGGCGCATACCATTGCTGACTGGAAGGTGGAAGATGTGTAAGGGTTTTCATACAGCAGTGAGAGCATTTCATACAAAGGGTGAAGCGTTTGTTTGGCGGTTGTAATCTTTTTTATTACTTTTGTACCCGTCAAATGGACAAAGTAAAGTATAACTCTATAAAAAGTATGAAGGATTTTAATTTCGTTATGGTTGGCATTAGTATGTGCATCGTTTCCTGTCTTCTCTTGCTTATCCCTTTTGTGAGAAGATGGAGGCGTACAGGGTTGGACGTATTTTGCATATCTGGTATCCCGTCAGTCTTAGGATATACGTATGCTGTGGCGCAGGTTTGGTACTATTACTCCATACCTTTTGGCATAGAAATAGTACTTTCAGCATTCAACATCCTGCTTATGGTTTGGTTGTATCAATTAGCCAAGAAGAACTATGGGACGGAATATCTCAGAACGATAGAAAATGAGGATGGAAAAGCCCTGGTGAGAAGATTCAGCTTTTCAATGATCGTGTTTATTGGCTTGTGCCTATTTTCCACATTATTTTATAAGACTGTCTGTACCATACTTCTCTGTTGGCTATGGCGCAAGGATATTGCCACATGGATGCCTGAACGTATGAGAGGTTGGGGCATGAAGTTAGTGTGGGGATGTTTGATGGTTGTACTTTGGATTGGTATGCCTCGTTATCGAGTGAATTCGGGCGACAGAGTAAGATTAGTGTATTTTGACAAGAGTGGGAATGCAATGCTTCCTCCATTGGGACAATATATCGTCAATACCTTGTTTCCAGAGGAAGAAATCGTACATATAGGAATCAATAGTTTGAGAATTGCTCAGCCTGTCCTGCACTATTTGAGTATAGGACGACTTATTCATCAGGCAAGTGATGACATAGCCAGTGGGAAGATTCGGAATTTCTATGCGCCCTACGACAGTTTGGGAATGGAGAACCCAATGTCTGGTGTCTATGCGCAAGTATTCAATGAAAAGTTTCATGCCTCCAATCGTGCGGCATATATCATCAATCCTAAAAAGATGGAAGAAGATGCTACGTATCCATTGGTTGTTTTTTGCCATGGTTACTTGGGAAACTGGCAGCTTTATAATGGAGTATGGAAAGGCTTGGACAATGCTATTGTCTTGAGTATTGGTACACGTGGATTGGATGGAATCTTTAATGCAAAGGACATCGACGAGATATTCTCCTTTTATATTCCTGCCTTGGAGCGGATGGGGTATCATGTAGATAAGGGTAAGGTTCATTTGATAGGATTGTCGAATGGAGGCTCTGCCGTCATCTCTGCTATGCACTCTGCTTATGCCAAGAGGTTTAAGAGCATCACAACTGTTTCTTGCAACTTGGAAGGTCTAAGAAAAGTACCATGCCAAGTAAACTTCATAGGTGGTGGCAAGGATAATTCCTCGAAAAGAATGACTCGCCAATGCAAACAACTTCAAGAGATGGGGGTGGATGCTGCCATCTTCTATGACATGGATGAGAATCATTTTATTCTTGTGAATCGCAGAGATGACATCATCTTGTTTCTGAAGAGAAGATTGGGTTTGATAGTTTATGATTGAAAGTAATAGAAATTGGAAGATTATGAAAAAGAAAACTTTAGGACTTTTTTGTTTTTAGACATGAGGGATTGTTTATTAAATAATAATAGTTGTAAGAGTTTTTCGATAAAAGTGGTGAGCTATGATGTCACGACCATGCCAGCAGGGGAGAGCACATAATATTGAGAATCATCAATAGCCTTGGAGTTGTTGATGATTCTTTCTATAGTTGAGGCTATTTTTTTGAGAGAATAGTAAAGGAGTTCTTCATCATGCATAAATTCCATCTCTTTGAATCTGCTTAAGAAGCATAGGGTTCATATTATTTCTGAGCCGAACAATGTCAACTGGTTTGCCAAATAGTTCTTGTAATTCTTCCTTGATGTGAACCATCATGAAGAGGTCTGGCTTTTTCATTTGACACATACATCTACATCGCTATCTTCTGTCTGTTCGTTTCTTGCGACAGAGCCGAAGATGCCAATCTTGTTGATACCATAAGATTCAGCTTTTGTGCTGAGGTATTGGCGAAGTATCAATATGTAGTCATTTATAGTTTTCATTGTAATGCTCTTTTTATGTCACAAAAATACTAAAAAATAATAGAACTGCAAAACTTTTGGTGATAATTCTTTCTGAAAAGGATGTGGAATGATTGTTTCATACATTTTCATCGTCATTTTATACATTCTGTCTTATCCTATCATGGTTTTCTCAAAAATACTCATTAATTTTGTCTCAGTTAATTAAAAACGAAACGATATGAAAAGAAAAATTACATTTATGATGCTTGCTATTGCCATGTTGTCAATTACAGGTTGCAAGGCTTTTCCTAAGGGGGCAGGTCTGTAGAGGCTTGGGGTGTCATATGAAAAGTTGGATAAAATAGAGAGAACATTATGAAGAAAATATTGAAAAACCTCTCAGTCTTCATTGTACTGGCAGCCTGTGTGCCTTTCATACCACCTATATATAAAAGGTACACGAAACCATGGTATAAGAACTATATTGCTCAAAAGGAATGGTACGAAAATATCGACCATAAACAACTGGCGCAAGTGAGAGACTACTGTCAGCGGAGAGGGTTCAGCACAGACTATTATATATTGGTAGATTTCTTCAAGCCCTCAGGCAAGAGGCGTTTCTTTATCTACGACTTGAAGAAAGAAAAGGGCGTGCTGAGCAGTTATTGTATGCATGGAAGTGGCAGGGGTAATACTGATGCCACACCGAGATTTAGCAATGAAATCGGGAGTGGATGCTCTTGTTTGGGACGTTTCATCATGGTTGGCAAAGGTAGTGCAAGCATCAAAAACTCTATTCGGTTACGTGGTTTGGATAAGACCAACTATCTGGCTGAGACTCGTGGCATATTGATTCATTCTGCAGGAAAGGTTACTCGCTTTTATGGGCAGACGGATTATATTCCGTTGGGGATAGAGAGTCAGGGGTGTTTTACGGTTTCTAAAGAATGTGTCAACAAGGTGATGCAACTTTATGAGAACAGCTCGCCCAAGCATCCAATCCTGATGTATGCAAAGTACAAGTAAAGGCAGAACTCTTTCTGTTTACCTTTTTTAGATGAAGGTATATAGATAGTGTAAGAAACAATATGAATGATTATGGAACAAATCATAATATATGAAATGACATGAAAAGAAACTTGAAATATTTTCTGGTGCCAATAGGCATTTTTATTATTTTGTTGTGCATTACATTTGGCATCATGTATGTAGTTAACCCTAATAAGGTGAAGCGACTTTTGTACTTTACAATTTCAAGGGGTGGTGTCTATGTGAATAGGTTGAGGGGGTATCCTTACACGAAAAGTAAGTATGATGGCATAGATGTGTCGAAACATAATGGCATCATCAAATGGGAAGAAGTGGTTAAGAATAAGAAAATAAAGTTTGTGTATATCAAGGCAACAGAAGGGAGCGGACATATAGATTGCCTTTATCGTCGAAATGTTAGGCAGGCAAAAAAGGCAGGCTTGAAGATAGGTTCATACCATTTCTTCACTTCTCAAAGTGCAGCAACAACACAGTTCTTATACTTTTCAAAAGTAGCCAAGAAGAATAAGCAAGACTTGATACCTATGTTGGATATTGAAGAGGCTGGTATCAATGGAAAATGGAATGGCAAACAGTTGCAGGACAGTGTGTGGGTTTTTATGAAATTGGCGAAGAAACATTATGGCAAGTATCCTATTATTTATAGCAATGAAAGCTTTTATAATAAGGAGTTAGGTCATGGGTTCAATCATCTCTTTTTATTTATTGCCAACTACCAACGCCGACCTCGATTGGAAGGGCATGGCGAGTGTAATATATGGCAATATTCTGAGAGAGGGCATTTGTCTGGCATAGGTGAGTTTGTAGATTTGAGTTGCTTGCAAAATGGCACGGCAGTCAAAGACTTGATGCTGTAAGAAACAATGAAAGAGCAAATGGATTATGAAGAAAAAAATGGTTTTGATTATTTTTGGAATGGCATTGCTCCTACTATGAAGATGCCTGTTTCTTGCTATTATGCTCCGAGAAAGAGATATTGGGCTGGCAAGCTGTTGAGGCACATACACAGTGAAGCCGACATTACCATCGGTTTGACTCACTGTGACATCTCCATGTCTATACATGGACACTACAACTATGGGATTATGGGATTGAGCCTTAGACCAGGGAATGCTTGTGTGGTTTCTACCTATAGAGTCAAGCGAAGAGAAGACCTTTGGAAGGTGACGGCGCATGAGTTCTTTCATGCTTGTGGTTTGCCCCACTGTCCCAAGGATAATCCTCGCTGTCTGATGCAGGATGCACATGGCAAGGACACGTTCTATAGGAAAGACAAACTGTGTAAGGATTGTGAAAAGGCAATACGAAAAATATTCTTTGGAGATGATAGGGATAAAGTGTAATAACCAAGCGGATGCTTGGCTGGATAGAGCTGAGCATTCATTTTGTTTTGATAGTTTTGAATATGTTATAATCCTCCAATGGTAAGAATGTCCTTGATATCAGCTTCTATCTTATTTTTTTCCCAATAAGTACCAGTAGGCAGACTTTTTGTTAGAATATCCTTATAGAATGAAACCTGAGAGCCTTTCGTTAGAAGTACCCCCATATATTTCACCAAGTCAAAGAGGTTATGACCACGAATATGGAGATAAGCGTTTGTTTCATTTATGCCAAGTAATTTCAGTCGTCTTTTTTCTTCGTCTAATTCAGCATCTTCGACATGTTCCATTAGATTGTTGACGTTTTCCTCTATGTGAGCAAGTAAAGCCTCACCATTCTCGGCTAAGTCTTCTCTTTTGCATTGCGTTGGCAGACACTTAAGCGGTTGCTTGTAGAGCTTTTGATTGTTATGCCCCTGAAGATAAACTAAAACCAACAATAAACGGGACATCAAAGAGGATAATCTGTGCAAAAATGAGTCTATGTCAAAAGTTGAAGCTATCTTTTTGGCGAAACGAACTGTTTCCCATTTAGCTTGCAGCGACTTTGCTTCGCAATAATGATTTTCCCAAGAGTAGGTATAAGTCTGACAAATATAATGCTTTGCATCAATATCCTTTTCGCCTAGAATATATCTCATGTCACTGTCTATGCAAACAAAGAAGCGCTCTGACAAGTATGGTCTATATTTCAAGCATTGCTCACACCCCCTTGTTTCATTTCCTTTGTTGTTCTTGCTGAAGCTGATAAACTTATAATGCGCTGGGGCAACATGTTGAAGCATAGCATCCCAAAACATTTCGTCATCCTTATCCTCCAAGTGAACTACGGCACGATAATTGGGATGAAGCAATGGATAATTTCTAAACATAACGGCTTGTTTTTCTATCCAGTCCATATAAGCTGCTACTCCTTTATTTTAGTGATTTGATCCATATAGATAACCTTGTTGCCCCAACCATCTCCAAAGATTCCTGGTGAATGTGTGGTGATGAAGTACTGGGCATGTGGATTCAGTTTGACCAATTCGTTGACCAAGTTGTATTGCCATTCTACATCAAGAGAGTTCTCTGGCTCATCAATCAAGACATAAGCTTCTTTTCGATCTAGAAGAAATACACGTAAGAGAATAAGCAACAATTGTTTTTCCCCTGATGACAGGGAATCAATTGTTAGTTTGTCACCATTATCCAAAATCCAGAACTTATTGCTCTCTATCTCGATTCTTTTGCCTGAGACGGAGAAAAACTTATTGATAGTTTCCTTCAAATGCTCAATTCGGGCTTTCCGCTCTTGCTGTAGCTGGTCCGAAACATCAAGCATTTCCATTCTATAATACATGAGGGAAGGGCCAGATTTCATGTCATAGATGTAATAATCAAGGTCTTGCGCAAGTGCTGTTGATGTCTTGCGTTTATCGCGCATGGCAATGTTGTCAATGGAAGGCTGGTACACTATGAGGTCTTTCTCTACCTTTTTGCAGAGTTCGTTGTAGAGCTTGTTTAGCAATGTTGTCTTTCCACTTCCGTTGATGCCAACGATGATATTTACGTCAGAATGAGCTGCAAGACATAAGTCGTATTTGTCCCAAAGAGAACATTTAAAATCTTCTATCATCATTAAGTCTATACCTTGATATTATTAATGTTAGTGCAAATTTATTGATTTTCCTTGAATTATGCAAATCTTTTAAGGTATAATTTCTTGAAAAATAAAATATTGCTCCCTTTGTAGCTTTTGGTTGGCGTTATGATTTATGATAGTTTTATTCATTTCAAGAACACGTTCTGAGGATAAAGCGTAATAACCAAGCGGATGCTTTGCAGGATAGAGCTGAGCATTCGCTAAGATATATGATTCTGGGTATAGACATGAAGAAAATCTGCTAAAATGTAAGGAGAATTAAGAAAAATGCAGCAAAAAGCAATAATTCTTGCCATCTTATGCTTGATTTAATAGAAAAAGCCTTAACTTTGCAGCGGGTTTGCGAAATGGGCAACCATCGGCATGAGATAGCATCCTTTCGCATCCGGATAATACTTATAACAACTTTTAAATAAAAAGATCGATTATGAAAGTAGCAATTGTTGGTGCAAGTGGCGCAGTAGGACAGGAATTCTTGCGCATCCTTGCTGAGAGAAATTTCCCAATGGATGATTTGGTGTTGTTTGGTTCCGAGCGTTCCGCTGGACGAAAATACAACTTCAAGGGAAAGGACTATGAGGTCAAACTTTTGCAGCATAACGATGACTTTAAAGATGTCG
>CAKQXI010000102.1 GCA_934281565.1 uncultured Prevotella sp. | reverse complement strand
ATCAACGGAAAGGTTGGGCGTAAAATCGTGGTGGGTGCTCACTCGCCATCGTTTGGCTTTGAGAAGCATGAGGATGAATGTGAGGAACTTATACGTATCGTGAATGAGAGTGGAGCGAATGTATTGCTTGTGGGTGTGGGGGCTCCGAAGCAAGAGAAATGGATAATGAAATACCGTGACCGTATGCCAAGGGTAAAGGTTTTCATGGCACTTGGCGCCACCATTGATTTCGAGGCAGGCAATATCAAGCGTGCCCCCAAGATATTCCAGAAGTTAGCCTTGGAGTGGCTGTATCGTTTCATGAAAGAGCCGAAGCGTTTGTTCAAGCGTTATTTTGTGGATGATATGCAGTTCTTCTATTATTTTGCCTTGCAGCTCTTGGGCATATACCATGATCCTTTTGGAGAGGAATGAAAATATGTTGGCATTAAAAGGAAATAAGTTTTTTAAAAACATTTCTTTAAGCAGTTGGCGGAGAGAATGAATTGGAATACGGTGGCGAATAAGGTGGCGAAAAACAAGACTTCAAAACGTAAGTCATGGGTTGATGAGTTTGCTGGAAAGTGGCAAGGAATTTGGTGATGGTAACGAATAATGTTAATCATTTTTCAAGAATTAATGGAATAAACATTGAAAACTGGGTTAACGAGTAAGTGGATATTTTGAAAAATTCCCCCCAACCAGTGTGAAACTGGATGAGGGGAAATGACGATAAACGAAAGGGAGGGGAAGTTATAATGTGTGATATTCACCTTTGGCATCGAAGCAGGGGCAGGATTTGCGAACCCATGGGAGGTCACGATGACCTACGATTTCGGCGTGGGGGTAGTCTTTCTTTAGACTTCTTAGAAGCTCTAAGAGAGAGGCTTTCTGGGCTGGGGTGCGAGTGTCCTTGGGTTTGCCGTCCTCGTCGAGCCCGCCCTCGTAGCATACGCCGATGCTGTGGGCGTTGTAGTGACGGGCATGGGCGCCGATTTGTTCTTCTGGACGGCAGGGGTAGATGGTGCCGTCCTTGGTGATGTAATAGTGATAACCGATGGTCTTGAAGCCACGGGCTTTGTGACATACTTCAAGGTCTTCGACCGTGAAGTTCTTGGTTGCTCTTGTGGCGGAGCAGTGGACTACTATTAGATTGATACTACGCATTTTCTTTTGCAATGTTTAATGTTTGATTTCATTCTTTTTATGGGAATT
The DNA here is from genome assembly GCA_934281565.1 of uncultured Prevotella sp. Classification (GTDB taxonomy): domain Bacteria; phylum Bacteroidota; class Bacteroidia; order Bacteroidales; family Bacteroidaceae; genus Prevotella. The sequence continues at coordinate 7,438 of CAKQXI010000102.1, read as the reverse complement.
TAAAGAAGTTAAGTGAAGTTATCGCTCCTTGTCGGTCGCTCGGGAAGTTAAGGGACGACAGCTTTTCTTGCTCTTGTTTTGTTCTTGAACATTCTTCACTTAATTACTGCGCATTTCTACAGCTTTGTACGCAGAAAGCGGAGGCTATGGCGGTGAGAACTGTGATGGTGATGTTGAGGATTTTTTTCCAGATTTCTTTTTTCATAATTCCTTTGTTTTTTAGATGATAAACTATGTTGTGTGATATTTGCGGGCAAGGCTGGAATTACGGATTTCCTGCCCTTTGCCCTAAAATGTTATTGGATGGAGGTGTTACCGTCTCCTGCGCTACTGCCTCCGCCTGTGGTGCTTCCGCTACCGGAACTTCCAGAACTGCCAGAGCTACTACTTCCAGCGTTGTCGCTGGAAGTCGCCGCATTGCCGTTCACTCGCTTCAGCGTGGCATCGAGGGAGAGGCTGGCGGAGGTGAGGTTGCCAGTGGCTCTGGCTCTCAAGCGGACACCCTCGATGTTCTTGGCGATGCTGAAGTCTTCTTCGCTCTTGGCTCCGCTCTTTACCCTCAAGCCGATGGAGAAGATGGCGAGGTCGGGGAACTTGACGTTCTTGCCCAGCAAGAGCAACTCCTTGGTGCAGATTACCGCATCGGTGAGCATCCCCTTGATGGCTCCCTGCGAGAAAGGGGTGTTGTGGCTCGCCATGTGGGCTGCCAACTCTTCCAGACCGATGGTCTCCTCGATGACCGGGCGAGGATACCACTTGCCGTACGCCGCCTCGTTCTTCTTGTTCTTGTTTTGATACAATGTAATTCTAATCATAACGTTTTTTGATGTTAAAAAGTTTACGAAGTCATTGACTCTCAATGACAATGCAAAGATACAACATCGGGGTGGGGCGAATGAAGATAAACGTGCGTTGGGTCGGTAAACGTGCGATAAACTGGAAGAAATCTTCGTCTTGTCCTTGATGGTCGTGATTTATGGCTCGCAGAGGTATTCCACTATCAGCTCTACTTGTGCCTTGGAGTAGAACTTGGCGTTCTTGCCGGTCTTGCTCCTTGCCAAGGCTTGGCAGAGCGTAGGGTTCTTGCGTATCCAGCGGCGCAGTCGGCTTACTGCGGCATGGGGGTTGAGGTCTGGGAAGTAGAGCATGGCAAGCTCTTGTTTGCTGTAACTTTTGATTTCCATTTTATGTTTCTTGTGTATGTTGGTTGATGATTGAAAGTGACTGAGAAATTTTTCTAAGTGCCTTGGTTAGGATGCCTAAGTGCCTTGTTTACGACTCGGAAGTGCCGAGGTTACGACTTCCAAAGTTTGTCACTCTTGTCACTCTACCAAGCACTTTTATAAAATTCTCTTTAGATAGAGTTATGATTTATTTTATGAATTGAAAAATAAAAGTTCCTGCCCGCGTATAGGGATTTATGAAAATGCCTGGCAGAGTGTCAAGAGTGTCAAATCAGAGGGGTTGGTCGTCCATGTCGTTTTGATCCAGAACGATGCCTTTCTGGTAGGCTTGTATGTCCTCGGCAGAGCGTTGGATGACAAGAAACCCCCTTGCTCCACGATAGCGTACTCTCGTGAAGCCCAGCTCGCTGAAAGCCTGTCCAAGACGGATGGAGTTCAGCTTCTGTGCGATGCCACTGCCCACTATTTGCAAGGCTCTGGCTGACGACATGAAGATGCCGTTCTCGCCAGATTGGGGCACACGGAAGTAGAGAGCCACCAGTTCCCGTTCAAGATGGGGTGTCTCAAACTGTTGATTATGACGGTTCAGTTCTTGTATCTCCTCCTTGGAGAACCAGTATTGGAAGCCTTGCTTGTACAAGGCGAGTGCCTGGGCATAGATGCCCTCGTAGGGGAACGGGTGTTCCCTTGGCGAGAGGATATGCTCTATCTCGAAAGGCAGCCATCGTCGGTTGCCCGTAGGGTCGCTGAGGAACTGCACGTTGTTGCCTGTGCCGCAGAAGCTGGCGATATGTTTCCTGTGCTCGTGGAAATGGGCGTAGGCGGCTCGCTCGTCGATGCTGGGCATGGTGACGGCGGCTTTCAGTTGGTTCAGCTCGGCTGGGCGCATGGTGTCCAGCTCCTCGCAGCATACCAAGCCGTACTGGGCGAGGGTGAGGAGGTCGTCTTTGGTCATGCGGTTGGCGTTGGTCTTGGTATAGAAATACTGGCTCAGCTCTGGCGGCATGAGGTAGTTGAACCATGTGGTCTTGTAGGCTCCTTGCTCGCCGATGAGCACGAGGATGACGTTGTTCACCACTGTGTCGTCAATCCATGATGCTACCATTGCTACGAGCCATTTCTTGAGATACTTGTACCATAGTTGCTGCTGTTCCTCGCCGCCCTTCACTCGCACGGTCGATGCAAGGAGCTTGATATAGTCGGGAGAACCTCCCCGTCCAGCTAAATTTGCGTAATCTGCGAGAGAACTAATCTGTGAGAGATAGTCTTGGAAAGGATTGAAAGGCTTTACGTAGTCCGACTCAATGACCCGATAGATGTCTTGGATATTGACCCTCATTGCTTGCGACATATCGCTCCATAGCGAGTTGACCTTACGGTCGTTGATGTTCAGCCATGACGACGGAGAAGTGCTTTCAGCATCGTCTTCCATAGATTCATACTCCACACGAGAAGTAATCTCATTAAACCTCAGAGAAATATGAGCATCGAGAAACGACTTGATTTCCTCAACGGAGGCAAACTTGCTTTCACCTCTGTTCTCATCCCTGTTGCCGGCGTTGTTGGCGTTGGCAAAGCACGAGGTGAACACTTGCTCCACATCGTCATACTCCTCAAACATGGACTTAGCCCACTTGATGGCAGCCTGTCGGGAATATCTGCGCTCGGCGAGCTTGTAGCCCACTCTCATCACATAGTCGTTGTGGCTGCCCGGGGCATAGACGATGCCGTCTTTCTTCAACTGCGGCTTGATGACGGCATCGTAGTAGCTCTGGATGCGAGCCATCTTCTTCGCCTCTTGGTTCTCCTTGACGTTCAGGCTACAAACCGTCTCAATCTGTTCAGCGGTAAAAGGAACGGCTCGCTCGTTGAGATATACCTCGGGGTCGAAAGCCAAGCCACTCAGTCGGGTGATGTTCTTGCACTGCGTGTCGACCTCTACCCCCAACAGCTTTCCGTAGTATTCGTTTCCCACGGCAAAAGCCTTGGGGTAGAACAGTGTTTGCTGCTCAAGGATGTAGCCCACATGAAGCTCGTAGCGAAAGATGATGCGCAGTCCCTTGCCGCTGATGGTGGTGTAGCAAAGGAGCGTGTGAGGGTCGGCGATAGCCTTGCGCTTGATGTCGTCGATGTTGTCCACGTGGTCGATGTCGACGAGCGAAAGCCCCGTGATCCCCTTGATGTTAGCCCTGCTCTTGCCACCCTCAAAGGTGACGGCAACGGCAAACAAGGGACTCTCGCCCTTGATACTCGCACTGCCAGTCTGCCTGTAAGCGCGAGTGATAGATTCCAGTTTCGGGTCCTCCTTGATGAGGATGGCGATGGCATCGAGGGTGCCAGGTACAGGCTGCTTGCTGGTGAAGCCTTCAAAGAAACTTATGTCCATTTTTCTGTTCTATGTTAATTTCGCAAGTGATGGAAGATTGATGTCCTTAACTTCTTGAAACTTATCAACTTCCGTACATTACAAAGTATTTTATTTCCGAGAACAAAGATACGAAATCCTTAGAAATAGCCGCCTTAACATATTAAGGCGATATTTAGGTTCATATATTTTATTTTTAATTTATTAACGTTTTAAGTTATGCCAAAATCAAGTTTTAAGGCGGTGAACCGCCAGTTCGGGGCATTCATGACCTCAGAGTTGAAACGACAGTGCATCACAATGAGTTCTTTCCGTGAACATTGCCATTTTGATAGGACAGCCCTATCGAATTTGAAAAAGGCTTAGGTAGCAGTGCCTATGCCCTGAGTTATTACCAGCAAGTGCTCGTCGCCTTCCGTGACTTCGTGGACGACGACAACGAGTTCCGGGACATCAAGCGGCGATGGGGCGAGGCGCTGAGTGATTTTGAAATCGTCAGTAAATGAAACAAATGAAGCTTTATGACTACCAGCGAGAGATGCTGGAGAGGATTGTCACCGAGTTGTCGAGGACGAACACCAATGTGTTCTATGACGAGAACCATAGGCGGGTCGCCTTGGGCAACTCGGTGATGGTGCAGATGCCCACGGGCACAGGCAAGACCTATGTGATGGCGGCGTTGGTGAAATGGTTCCTTGACAGTCGTGAGGGCGAGGTGTGGATTGTGGCGCATCGGCGGGAGCTGGTGGAACAGATGCAGCATACGCTCGACCGCTTCTGCCTGGACTATGGCGAGAAAGAGGCTACCTTGAAAGCCCAGATACGTGTCAGGGTGCTGTCGATACAGTGGCTGGGCAGGCACGTGGAGGAACTGACGGGGAAGCCCGGGCTTATCATCGTGGACGAGGCTCACCATGCCATCGCCGACTCCTACCAGGACTTGTTCAACCGCTTTCGTGAGATATATAAGGTAGGGATGACGGCTACGCCTTGTCGGATGAAGAAAGACTCGTTCACCAAGCTGTTTGATGTCTTGCTTACCTCTCCACGCACCAAAGACTTTATCCACCGTGGCTATCTCGCCCCTTACGACTATGTCGTGGTGGGAAAGTTCTCGATAGAGCAGATAGCGGTGAACGAGCTGAAAAGGCGTGGCAGCGACGGCGACTATGCCATCAAGGAGATGGACGAGAAACTGAACGTGCCGATGTCCATCAGGCGGCTCTACGAGAGCATGGTGAAGTATGTGCCGGGCAAGAAAGGCATCGTCTACGCCATCGACATCAGCCATGCCAACGCCATAGCCCGGTACTACGAGGCTATGGGAACGCCAGCGGTGGCGATAGATAGCAAGACGCCTGCCAAGGTGAGGGCGCAGGAGATAGAGAGGTTCAGGGAGGGCAAGACCCGGGTGCTGGTGAACGTAAACCTCTTTGACGAGGGCTTCGACTGCCCCGATGTGGATTTCATCCAGATGGCTCGCCCTACGCTGTCGCTCGCCAAGTACCTGCAAATGGTGGGCAGGGGACTACGGGTGAACAAGGAGCAAAAGGACAAGGTGTGCCTGATACTCGACAACGTGGGCAACTATCGCAAGTTTGGCTTGCCCGACAAGGAGCAGGATTGGGACGGTATGTTCTCGGGCTTGAAGGCTGGAAAGGGCATCATTCCGCCATACGCCAAGAAGATAGGCAAGGTGATGGCTGTGGACAACGACATGGTGATGGTGGTGAAGCACGACAGCAAGTATGAGAACATGACGGCATTGCAACGCAATGAGTATCTGCAAGATGTGGAGCCATTCGAGAAAGAGGGCAAATGGGGGCTGCGTGTGGGCAACGACATCATCCTGCAACCCATATACAAGATGATAACGCCATTCGTGGGCGACTGGGCTGCGTTCGAGTTGGCAAACGATGGCTGGGGCGTGCTCAAACGAAACGGCAAGATAGCTATCTCTGCCAAATATGCCAAGGTGAAGCTCCTCCCCCGGGATATGGCGATACTGGATACTTATCACTGGAGAGGAAAAGTGAATATCTATGACGAAATGCGAAGACATTTTTAGTTTTCCCTCAAAATACTTGGTTCTTTCGGGATTTTTCCTTATTTTTGCTTTCAAATAATAAAAAGCAAGGATTATGGCAAGAAAATTATACCCAATAGGTATCCAGACATTCGAGGAAATCCGTAAGAATGATATGCTCTATATAGACAAGACGGAATACATCTACCACATGACTCATACGAGTGGTAAGTATTTCTTCTTAAGTCGTCCACGCCGTTTCGGCAAGTCTCTGTTGGTCTCTACTTTCCAAAGTTATTTCGAGGGCAAGAAAGAACTCTTTGAGGGACTTGCTATCGAAAGACTGGAGAAAGAATGGGAGGAATATCCTGTGCTGCACTTTGATATGGCAGGTGGAAAGCACATGGAGAAAGAACAGTTGGAACGTTATCTTATTAATGTCTTGGAGCGAAACGAAGAACGATTTGGAGTCACAGGCAAATCGCCAGACCCTAATATTCGTTTGGCAAACTTAATAAAGGCTGTTAATGAGAAAACAGGCAAACAAGTGGTGGTGCTCATTGATGAATATGATGCTCCATTGCTTGATGTGGCTCATGAGAAAGAAAGTCTTGATACGCTTCGCTATGTGATGCGCAACTTTTATAGTCCTTTGAAAGGAAGCGATCCTATGCTTCGCTTTGTCTTCTTGACAGGTATCACCAAGTTTTCTCAACTTAGCATCTTCAGCGAGTTGAACAATATCAAGAATGTCTCAATGGACGAACCGTATGCTGGTATTTGTGGCATCACCAAGGAGGAACTGCTGACCCAGATGTCGGACGACATTGATATGTTGGCAGAGAAGCGCAAGCTGACTCGTGAACAAACCATAGAGAAGTTGAAAGCGCGATATGATGGCTATCATTTTACATGGCCATCGCCCGATATATTCAATCCCTATAGCTTGCTCAATTGCTTTACCGATGGCAAGTTTGGCTCTTATTGGTTTGGCTCTGGCACCCCAACTTATCTCATAAACATGATGCGTAAGTTTGAAACCTTGCCCACCGACATATCAAATGTGGATGCCTCGGCAGATGAGTTTGATGCCCCTACCGAGCAAATGACCACCATCATGCCATTGCTCTATCAGAGCGGTTATGTCACCATCAAGAACTATGATGAAGATTTCGACTACTATACGCTCGGCATCCCTAACAAGGAGGTGAAGATAGGCTTGACCAAAGCTCTCATTCCATCCTACGTTACCCCAAACACACTGAACACGACCAACACCGCTCGCCGTATGGCACAGTGCTTGGTGAAAGACGACATGGATGGTGCCTTGCAACTGTTACAGACATTCCTTGGCACAATACCTTATTGTAACCAAGCTAATTCCGAGGGGCATTTCCAGCAGATGCTCTATATCATCTTCACACTGGTATCGGAATATCCTGTGGATGTGGAGGTACATACCCCAACAGGTAGGATAGACATGGTGCTGATGACAAGCACACGCCTCTTTATCGTAGAGCTGAAGCTCGACAAGAATGCCGATGTAGCAATGAACCAAATCAACATCAAGGACTATCCCCAGCGATTTGCCCTTTCAAATAAGCCTGTCACAAAGGTAGGCATCAACTTTGACTCAGATAAGGGCAATATCACGGATTGGGTGATAGAATAAAAATGTTAGATGGATTTCCCGAAGCTATTACTTCTGGGCTTGTTTTCATGAACGTTATGATTTTAAGACCCGAAGAAAAGAGAAAAGTAAAATCAAGGGTGATTTTTTTTCATGCAAAATACTTGGTTCTTTCGGGATTTTTCCTTATTTTTGCTTTCAAATAATAAAAAGCAAGGATTATGGCAAGAAAA
>CAKQXI010000101.1 GCA_934281565.1 uncultured Prevotella sp. | reverse complement strand
AGGCATCACAGAGTCATCGGCAGCGATGATGATGATGGCAATATCGGTAGCCTGGGCACCACGGGCACGCATGGCAGTAAATGCCTCATGACCCGGAGTATCAAGGAACGTTACCTTGCGACCACTCTTTAAGGTCACACTATAAGCACCGATATGCTGGGTAATACCACCAGCCTCACCAGCAATCACATTGGTGTTGCGGATATAGTCAAGCAAAGAAGTCTTACCATGGTCAACGTGACCCATCACCGTTACGATTGGAGCACGAGGAACCAAATCGTTCTCATCATCTTCTTCCTCGCTGACAGCTTCTTGCACCTCTGCGCTGACATATTCTGTCTTGAAACCAAATTCTTCTGCCACCATGTTGATGGTCTCGGCATCAAGACGCTGGTTGATAGATACCATGATACCTACACCCATCAAGGTAGAGATAACTTGGGTAACGCTGATGTTCATCATCGTAGCCAACTCGCTGACGGTAACAAACTCCGTAAGTTTCAATATCTTACTTTCCTTTTGTTCCTTACGAGCCTGGTCTTGCAACTTCTCTTGAACAGCCTCACGCTTTTCCTTACGATACTTAGCACCTTTCTTGTTTTGATTCTTGCTGGTCAAACGAGCAAGCGTCTCCTTAACTTGACGTGCTACAGCCTCGTCATCTACCTCTATCTGGCGCTGGTTGTTGCGGTTGTTATTATTGTTCTTGTTCTTTTTCTTATTCTTGTTTTTATTACCACCGTTGCCATTCTGGTTGCCACCACCTTGCTGATTGGCGGCAGCATTGATGTCAACACGCTCCTTATTGATACGTACACGCTTCTTACGCTCGCCGTGTATCTGAGCTTGCTTTTCCTCACGTTCCTTACGGCGTTCCTCCTTTGTCTTCTTCTTTGGACGAGTGCTCTGATTGAGGGAAGCCAAATCAATCTTACCCAACACCTTAGGCTCGTTGGCAGAGAGTTTCTTCTCACTCTTCAAAGTGAACACGCCACTTGTAGAACCAGCCGTTGGTGCCTGAGCGTTCTGCTTTGGCTGTACAGGTTTCTGCTGTGGTTTTTGAACTGATTGTTGTTTCATATTTTGTTTCTGCTGAGAAACCTGCGCAGGTTTCTGTTCTTGTTTTTGTTCAGTTTTTGGAGCCTGAACAGTCTTTTGAACAGAATCCGCTGTTTCTGGCTCAACCTTAGGAGTATTCTTTACTGGCACAGGATTGACGGCAGCATCCTCTTTCTTTATTGCCTCTTTCTTTTCAGGAGCAGCAGACTTTGCAACAGGCTTGCCAATGTTATTCAAGTCTATCTTACCCAACGGCTTATATTGCTGCTGGGCACTTGACTCCAATAAACTCTCAGCGCGGTTATCCCTTTGCTCTTGCGCACGCTTCTTGTCCTTGGTTTTCTTTGGGAAAAGCTTCTCAGCTTGGCTACGCACCTCCTTGTCCTGGCTGAACGCATCGTTAAGAGCCTTATACTGCTGTTCGCTTAGCTTAAAGCTCGGTTCTGCCTTGACCTCTCCCAAGTCTTTTCTCTTTTCAAGGAATTCAACTGCCGTCTGAAGTCCTATGTTTAATTCACGTAGTGCTTTATTTAATCTGATGCTCATATATAATTTTACTCCTTCTTTTTATTTACTTCGTTGATTCTCTATACTGTATGAGAATTATTGCTCGAACTCAGCACGCAAGACCTTGATGACGTTGTCTACGGTTTCTTCCTCCAAGTCTGCTTTCTCAATCAGCATATCGCGTGGTGCATTGAGCACTTGCTTTGCCGTATCAAGACCAATACCCTTGATGGCATCGATGACCCACTGGTCTATCTCGTCAGAGAACTCATCCAAATAGATGTCCTCGTCTGCCTCGTTCTCATCCACCTCACGGAATACGTCGATGGTATACTCTGTCAGCATGGAAGCCAACTTGATGTTCATACCGCCACGACCAATTGCCAAACTTACTTCCTCTGGGTTCAAGTAGACCTCTGCTTTCTTGTTCTCCTCGTCTATGTTGACGGAAGTAATCTTGGCAGGAGCAAGCGCACGCTGGATGAACAGCTTGGTATTGCTGGTATAGTTGATGACATCAAGGTTCTCGTTGCAAAGCTCACGAACAATGCCGTGAACACGGCTTCCCTTGACACCAACACAAGCTCCTACTGGGTCGATACGCTCATCGAATGTCTCGACTGCAATCTTAGCACGCTCACCAGGCATACGGGCAATACGACGAATGGCTATCAAACCGTCATTAATCTCTGGGACCTCTGCTTCCAACAAACGTTGCAAGAAGATTGGAGCTGTACGGCTCAAGATAATCTTAGGGTTATTGTTGTCGTTGTCTACACGGAGGATGACCGCACGAACGGTCTCTCCCTTACGATAAACATCCGCAGGGATTTGCTCAGACTTAGGCAATATCAACTCATTGTTCTCATCGTCAACGACAAGCACCTCACGTTTCCAGACCTGATAAACTTCACCAGAGATTACCTGACCGACACGGTCCTTATACTTATTATACAGGGAGTCATGCTCCAGCTCCAATATCTTGGAAGCCAAGGTCTGGCGGAGAGTCAAGATGGCACGACGACCAAACTTATTAAAGTCAACTTTCTCGCTCACATCCTCACCAACCTCATAGTCAGGCTCTATCTTGCGTGCTTCGGCGAGAGCAATTTCCTTGTTCTCATCCTCCACCTCGCCGTCAGCCACAACGACACGATTGCGGTATATCTCGAAATCACCCTTGTCTGGATTGACGATTACATCGAAATTCTCATCACTACCGAAAATCTTGGCAAGTACATTGCGGAAACTTTCCTCCAACACGCTCACCAATGTAGTACGGTCGATATTCTTGGTTTCCTTGAACTCACGGAAAGTATCGATCATACTCGCAGTTACTTCTTGCATTTTCTTTGCTGCCATAGCTTATTTGAAACTTATTATATATTTTGTATATTTTACTTTATCCATCTGATAGACATGGTCCACCTCCTGCTTGACAGGACGCTTCTTGCCCTCTACCTTGACCTTTTCCTCTACGCCTACCGTGAAATCATTGCCATCCACAGCTTTCAAGACACCTTTGACTTTCTTCCCATCAGCATCCAGCACCTCCACTTCCTTTCCTATGAAGTTAATGTACTGCTGAGGAACCTTGAACGGCTGACCAAGACCTGCCGAGCCAACTTCCAGCTCATAGTCTTCGTCATCACGATCCAAGTGATCTTCGATGTACTTGCTCAAGGCTACACAGTCCTCTATCCACACACCATCCGCATGGTCTATCTCGACTGTTATCTTGTCATCAGGACTGATTTCTATGCTTACCAAGAAATATTCCTTGTCTTGGAGCCATTCATCAACTAACTTTCTTACGACGTTTTTGTCTATCATATTTATTTATTTAAAATAAAATGAGGAGCTCTTTGCGAACCCCTCATTCCACTGAACGATGCAAAATTACGAATATTTTTGTTATTATCCAAAGTTTTTGCATTTTTTTCGTAGTAACTTGCGCAATTTTGATGATTTACGCCGTATTTTCTACTTATTTCTTCTCTGGATGAAGTATTTTGCCATATTCTTCCGGTGTATTCAGCAATCTGACAGCCTCTTTCACCTGCTTGTCATAACGTAAAGAATTTTGTATCGCACCGCCTTGGTAATAATAAGCTGTCACAATGTCATTTTCCAACAACTGCTTGATATAGGTCTTATTGTAATCCAAATCCTTTGACACATTATGGCTAAGTTTCTTTGCCAAGGCATCGAACTCTGGCTTGGCATCATTATAATAGCCCTCGAACTTGGCAAGTTTTTCCAAGTCCTTCAAATATTTCTCCGTCTCCCTGTCATATTTGAAATCACACTTCAACACCCTTGACTTGAATTCCTCATAATCGGCATCTGTCAAAGCGAACTCCTTGGCTGGAGCTATCGTTGGATGCTTGGCAATATAATCTATCTCATAATTAAGCATGACTTCATTGCTATCACGAGCTCCTGCCAAATAGAACGCCAGGTTAGGCACTGAGTCTGCCTTGACTTCCACATCCGGCTTAATTCCGCCTCCGTCACGCACTTCTCTCCCTCCTACGGTATAGAACACTTTGGTCAAGGAGTCTGGGACGTGCTCTACATAGCCACCTCTCGCGTGCTTATATTTCAGTGCCTGCACACACCTTCCGCTTGGAATGTAATATTTGCTTGAGGTCAACTTCATTTGCCCATTATATGGCAAGTCCAAAGTAGCCTGCACCAATCCTTTTCCATACGTGCGCGTACCTAATATGATAGCACGGTCATAATCTTGCAGACTACCACTGAGGATTTCACTTGAGCTTGCCGTGTTTCCACTGACCAGCACGACCATAGGCATCAGCGTATCGACTGGCTCCACCGTGGTCTTATACTCACTATTGGCACGTTGTAGCTTTCCTCGCATCTTGAGTACCACTTTCCCTTTCGGCAAGAACAGATTGGCAATGCTTACAGCCTCGTTCACGGCACCACCTCCATTGCTCCGAAGGTCGAATATCAGTTTCTCCGCGCCTTGTTTCTTCAAATCTATGAAAGCACGGCGCACATCTTTGGCACATTGGTCCGTGAATTGGTTAAGATTGATATAGCCTACCTTATCTTGCAGCATACCATAATAAGGCATATAGGGCAACTGGATGGACTTACGTTCCAGCTTTACCTTGAAGACCTTTCCTGTACTGGGGCGTTTTACTTTCAATATGAAAGAAGTACCAGGAGTGCCTCTTAGATGATCGCTTACATAACTAACATCCTTTCCCACCATCGTAGAGTCATCGATACTAAGGATGATGTCACCTTTCTTGAGTCCAGCCTCCGCAGCAGGCATATTCTCGTAAGGCTCATCTATCACGACCTTTTGAAGTTGGTTGTTATAGCGTATCAAGGAGCCGATGCCAGCGTACTTGCCAGTCAGCATCGACTTGAGATCTTTCACTTTCGACTCAGGATAATACGTTGTATAAGGGTCAAGACTGCCCAACATGGCATTGATACCATTCCCTATCACCTCATCAGCATCGAGAGTATCAACATACATCAAGTCAAGGTTCTTGTAAATGGCATTGAATATATCCATATTCTTTGCCACCTTGAAGTCATGATCTTTATCTTTCTGGGCAAAAGTTGGCATCACCAACATAAGAGCCAGCATGGAAACCACCAGTTTTTTCATCATTTGCTTATTCTTTTATTGTTTTCGACCACAAAAATACTCATTTCTATGCTAAAATAGCCCTAAAAAGACAAAAAAGTGCACTTTTTTAGTCCAAAAGCAAAAAAAGTTACGAAAATATTTGGTGGAACCGAAAAAAGTCACTACCTTTGCAACCGCAAATAAGGAACAACACTTATTACAAAGCAAATGCTTCAATAGCTCAGTTGGTTAGAGCACCTGACTGTTAATCAGGGGGTCGTTGGTTCAAGCCCATCTTGAAGCGCAAAAAGAAATCACTTCCTAAGTGATTTCTTTTTGTTTATATATACTTTATCACCCATATTGCTCCCCACCATCATATAAAACAAATCCCACCACTCTCACCAAGTCCACCATACGATGGAATTAATGAAAGCGATGGGAAGATTTTGCTCGATATTTTATATACCTTTTCTCCGTACCAACTCCGTACCATCTCCGTACCAAGTCCGTACCATCTCCGCTATTTACAAATATCGGCACGGTATATAAGGCATTATTCTACCGTAAAATCAAATCCAAATGGCTGAGCCTGGAAATACTTGTTGCTAAGACCACTCTTATAGAAGAAGCAATACTCGCCTGGTTCCAATGGTTGCGCGAATGTTACTTCAAAGGTATTGTTATTGATGGCATTTATCTCGAAGTTCACCATTTCACGGGTACTGGCATTAGTTCCCTCAAAACCGGCGACAGTATATGACATACTGCTTGGGAAAAGGCGACGGCCACCCTTCTTGCTGTCCTTTACTTGCATCTTGATGAGCTGGAACTCATTAGGGCTCTGGATGCCATTCATAACCATTTCATACCAGTTTGCCGCATCTTGGTTGAAGCTCTTACCGTCCTCTTTCTTAAAGAAGAAACGGAACACAGGCTTTGTACTGGTCTTTATCTTTGCCGTTGTACCTGGGATTATCAGTTTCTGAATCTCCTTGCCAGATGATGCCATCAATACCAAGCCACCTGTGACAGCGGCAGCCTCGCCACCACTTACCTTACGACCTCCGACAATATTGCCTACACCATACGCAGCACCTGCTGCCACTGCAAGAGTACCAAGATTGAAGCCCTTGCTCTCTTTCTCAAAGTTACAACGATAAACCTTTTGTGGTTTGCCTCCACCCAATGGGTTCCATAAGACCACACCCTCATATCCGTTGTCCACCTTGGCTACTTTCTGAAGATAAGTAGTCAACTCCTTGTCTGCGCCTGCTGCCTTCAACTCACGCATAAAGTTGATGTCATAGGTGATGGTACGAGTCGTGCTGTTCTCAATGGCACCGATGATTTCCTCAGAAGAAAAGCCCTCTTTCAGAAGATCAAGAACAGACTGATTGGTAATTGCTTCATTCTGGGCGTTCGCTGTCAATGCGACAATAGCGAGAAACGCCATCAAACATAGTTTCTTTATCATAATTCTATACAGTTTGTTTATCCAAAAAACACTTCTTTTATAAAAGAAAGGGTGTACTTCTTACTAACAAAGCACACCCATACTTATTATCAATAAAGGTATAATTACTCTACCTCATTGCTGTGATCCAAAGAATCATTGAAATCCTTTGGTGCAGGAGTCTCGTTGCGATGCTCATAACGGCGTGGCTGACGCTCACCACCATTATTATGATGATCATCACGGCGAGGACGGCGCTCTGGACGTGGGCGGCGCTCACGCTCAACATAACCCTCTGGCTTCTCCAACAACACACGGTGAGAGAGCTTGTACTTACCAGTCTTAGGGTCAATCTCCATCAACTTAACCTTGATCTTATCACCTTCCTTGATACCAGCTTCCTCAACTGTCTCAAGGCGCTTCCAATCAATCTCGCTGATATGGAGCAAACCATCCTTGCCTGGAAGGATCTCAACGAAGCAACCGTATGGCATGATAGAACGTACCGTTCCCTCATAAACCTCACCTACCTCAGGAACAGCCACAATCGCCTTAATCTTGGAAAGGGCTGCATCAATAGAATCCTTGTTAGGAGCAGAAACCTGAACATGACCCTTGCCCTCTGTTTCCTCGATGGTAATGGTAGAACCTGTTTCTTCCTGCATCTGCTGGATAATCTTACCACCAGGACCGATGACAGCACCGATGAACTCCTTAGGAATATCGAATGCTACGATACGTGGAACCTGTGGCTTCATCTCAGCACGTGGCTCAGAGATTGTCTCCAACATACAGTTCAAGATGTGCTCACGACCTGCCTTAGCTTGCATCAAAGCCTGCTCAAGGATTTCAAAGCTCAAACCGTCGCACTTGATATCCATCTGCGTAGCAGTCAAACCATCACGTGTACCTGTTGTCTTGAAGTCCATGTCGCCCAAGTGATCCTCATCACCGAGAATATCACTCAAGATAGCATATTTGTCCTCACCAGGGTTCTTGATAAGACCCATAGCGATACCAGAAACTGGCTTCTTCATAGGAACACCAGCATCCATCAAAGCAAGAGTACCAGCGCAGACAGTAGCCATAGAAGAAGAACCATTAGACTCCAAGATCTGGCTTACCAAACGTACTGTGTAAGGGAAGTTCTCTGGAATCTGACCCTTCAAGCCACGCCATGCCAAGTGACCATGACCAATCTCACGACGACCTACGCCACGCTGAGCCTTAGCCTCACCTGTTGAGAATGGAGGGAAGTTATAATGAAGAAGGAAACGCTGGTAGCTCTTTTCCAAAACACCATCAATCAACTTCTCGTCAAGTTTAGTACCAAGAGTACAAGTAGAGAGAGACATGGTCTCGCCACGCTGGAAGATAGCACTTCCATGAGGCATTGGGAGAGGAGAAACCTCACACCAAATAGGGCGGATCTCCGTAGTCTTACGACCGTCAAGACGCAAGCCCTCGTCAAGGATGCAACGACGCATAGCATCACGCATCACATCGCCATAGTAGCGAGTAGCCTCGGCATGCTTTTCCTCAAGGTCTTCCTCTGAGAGATCGGTATGAGCTGCATCATATTTCTCCAAGAAGTCTGCCAAGATCTTATCGAAAGCATCTTGACGAGCGTGCTTCTCCAGAGCCTGATGATTTACATCATAAACAGGCTGATAAAGCTCTGTCTTGATTTGCTCACGAAGTTCCTCATCGTTAATCTCATGGTCATACTCACGCTTCACGTCAGTACCGTTTTCCTTGGCAAGTTCCTCTTGCAACTCACACATAGGCTTGATGGCCTCTGCAGCGACCTTGAGTGCTCCGATGAGGTCTTGCTCAGATACTTCCTTCATCTCACCCTCTACCATCATGATGTTGTCCTTGGTAGCACCTACCATGATGTCCATGTCAGCTTCTTCCATCTGCTGGAACGTAGGGTTGACAACATATTCACCATTGATACGAGCTACACGAACCTCTGAGATGTAGTACTCAAAAGGAATATCTGAACAAGCCATGGCTGCTGAGGCAGCAAAGCCTGCAAGGGCATCTGGCTGGTCAACACCATCGGCAGAGAGCAACATCACCTGTACATAGACTTCTGCATGGTAGTTAGAAGGGAAAAGTGGACGCAAAGCACGGTCCACAAGACGAGAGGTAAGGATTTCCTCAT
>CAKQXI010000100.1 GCA_934281565.1 uncultured Prevotella sp. | reverse complement strand
GGGATAAAAAGGTCATCATTATCGCCCACCATCAACTGAATAGACTTTACGTTATCCAACGAATAACGAGACACATCTATCTCTCCTCCTTGGCTCTCGCTAAGCAGAATTCCATCATAACTCACACCAGTATGCTGTGCTCCAAAGCCTCTTACCGAAACTGTTTTCAATCCTCCTGCACCACCATAATCACGCAATGTGATGCCCGGCAATCGATGAAGCGCATCCGCCATGTCCGTTACACCTAAATGCAACATCTCCACATGGTCTACCATTTGCAAAGGCGATGTACTCTGCAAACTACGGACACGAGAATTACCATACACCTCTACTCTTTCCAGCTGGTGAGTACGGAGCGTATCCTCTTGGGCACAGACAGGAAGCTGAGCCACCGAAGACAGCAACAATGGCATGAGAACAATTATTCTCAATCCATCCATTTCTCTATTATTTTCTTGTTATCTGATGACAACCCATCCTCGTGGGCGACATCACTTCACGGCATCATACATTACTTGTATCACGCCATGGCAACGGCAGGTCTTCTGGCTTACATCTCTGCGAGCACTTCAAAAACAAACTCGCATGGCAAGCGGTCTTCCCGAAAAATTGTCAGTGACCTTATCTTGCTTGCCACTCCCCCTTATTGAGGGACGGATGCTAACAGCAGCGGGACTGCTCAGGTTTCTCACCTGATTCCCTTTTAATCACTCACACCATGACTCTCTCAAGGGACTCATATATGCTCGTGAACCAATTGCAGGTGCAAAGATACTATGTTTTTCTAAAAGGACAAAGGAACAAAGAATATTTTTTATAAAATACTTACTCCAACATCTGCCAGAAACTTTCTGGCAGACTGATATTCTTGACATCCTTTGCTGCCTCAAACAAAGGAGCAATATCTTTTACCTCAAAGCCAGCAATGCCACAACCGATTGGGGTGACCAAGAATTGCTTTTCAGGATGAGCCTTGGCAAAAGCGATGAAATCATCTACGTATGGTTGAATAGTCTCTACACCACCCTGCATTGTTGGGATGGCATAACTCTGACCTTGTAAACCGACTCCTTGTCCCATCACCGCACCAAAGTGAAGACAAGCTACACGAGCTGCACCACCTCCATGCATACCAGCCAAATTGCTACCAAACACAAATACTTCATTGTCTTTCAACGAGTTTATCCAATGAGGAGTAATTCTTCCCTTCTTCATTTCTTCCATACTATATATCCTTTCTTTGTATCAAACATTCTATTAAATAATCCACGATGATGCTTACATCACTTATGGTGTAACTATGAAAACTTTTGTTTCATGAGCCTCAACGTTTCCTTTCCATTTCGTGGCGTTGCGAGCGATATTGCGATGCTGCCATACATCACGTACAGAATACTTGCCTGAAAGTCCTAAGTGATTGAAATTAACCGCTAAGTTGAGTTTCTGTTCGGAAGTATTGAGTATTGCCACTGCGTGCGAACCATTGGCAAGAGGGCGCACGAATATCTGGTGAGTGTCGGTATTGACTATACGCTTGGCAGCCTTTCCAAGTGGGTCTTGGTTGATGGCTATAATCTCTCGGTTTAGCAATATACGACGGTCCTCATCGGTAAAGTGGCGCAAGTCATTGCTGAGTGCAAGCACTGACGAGAGCATACACCACATACTCATCTGTGTCTGGTACTCCGTGTATGAACAGCCTGTTCCACCTAAATCACTCGATGGCCCTCCCTTTCCATTCAGACCGACAACAAGCATATCCATATCAGGCCATTGTCCGTGGCGTACGTATGGGACTAATGGAGCAGTAATGTTAATGATGTCAAGTATGCCCATACCACCTTGCTTAACGGTATCTTTCCACATATCACGCACATCATAGCTTGTACGCCAAAGTTGTCCACCAACTTCTTCGCACCATTCTTCACAGTGTCGTTGTCCCCATTCACATATACCAAGCACTATATCACGCCCTGATTTTTGCAGTGCATTGGCGATAGTACGATAACGCAAACGTGCCGTTGCACTGTCTTCAGGTGCATTGCAATAATCGTATTTCAGATAGTCTATGCCCCATGATGCGAATGTACGTGCATCCTGTTCCTCAAAACCATAGCTGGCAGTGCATCCACCACACGTAAGTTGTGCGGCATCTGAGTAAATGCCAAGTTTCAGACCTTTGGAATGTACGTAGTCGGCAACAGCCTTGATACCATTGGGGAATTTCTTAGGGTCGGGAATTATATTGTTTCTACTGTCACGACCACCCTGCCATAGGTCATCAATAAAGATATATTTGTAACCAGCATCAGCCAGTCCACTCTTTACCATTGCATCAGCAGTTTCACGAATAAGCTGGTCTGAGATATTGCCCTCAAACATATTCCATGTCATCCAGCCCATTGGTGGAGTCGTTGCAAGTTTGTTGCGAGAAATAGAAGCCTTTTCTTCTGCATTGGTAAACTGAAAAGAAAAGATGAATGCGAAAGTTAGAAGTATTGATTTATACATAATAGTTATTGTTTAAAAGTTTCTATTTAAGAAGTTCTGTGGCAAAGTTACGAAAATAAATTGAAATGCTACCATTATAAACCATTAATTCAATAAAACTTTTTCCCTATCCTTGAGTATCATCGCCATATTATCGTTCGCCCATCCTATGAGGTTGTCCATGATAGGGATTAAGGACTGGGAACGAGAAGTCAGGGAGTATTCTACACGTGGTGGAACTTCGGCATAAACCTGTCGATTGACATAACCATCAATCTCCAATGTTCTAAGAGTGCTGGTTAGCATCTTCTGCGAAATATCAGGGATGAGCTTGCGCAAAACATTAAAACGAACCGCCTCGTCCTTATGGGCGTTCAATGTGTAGATGACAAGCAACGACCACTTGTCACAAATACGAGCCAAGACATTGCGTATCGGGCAATCCTTGAACACGGTTTCTTTTATCATTCTTGCCATAAAAACTGTATTAGGCTACAAAAGTAACTAAGAAACTTTTATCTACCAAACTTCCGAAGTTAATGTTAGTTAATACTGCTTTTCTTTCTCCCTTAACACTCAGCAATAGTTACCTCAAGGTAACTATCTTACCTTTTTGTACCCTCTTGCAAGAACGAATTATTTGCATTACCTTTGCATCGGAAATAAGATAAATATACAACTTAAAATTATAGAACAAGATGAAAGAAATGAAAACAATTGCAAAAGCTGCTAACTTCACAGCAACAGACTTTGGTAAGATGAGTGAAATCAAGGACTATGTTTTAGAGCTTGGTCCTGAAATGAAAATCCCGGGTAAGGTATTTGGTGGACAAAGTGTGAATGCCACTGGTGCTGAATTCTCTTTCCAGACATTCGCCCCTGGCACGGAGACAGGATTTCTTCACACCCATAAGAACCACGAGGAATTGTATTTCTTCTTGAGTGGCAAGGGTGAGTTTCAAGTAGACAATGAAGTCTTCCCTATCAAAGAGGGAAGTGTCGTGAGAGTAGCACCAAACGGTCGCCGTTCCGTCCGCAACAATGGTACAGAACCTCTCCTTATGCTTTGTGTACAATACCGTGGCAATACTTTCACTGCTGATGATGCTACCGACGGCGTTATCTTGAACGAGAAAGTAGAATGGTAAGATTATAATATTAGCAAAAAGGCAGCCTAACTTGGAAGTTAGGCTGCCTTTTATCGTTTTCTACAGTTTTCTTAAACTTAATCTCAGCAATGTTCCCATAGGACAAACAAAGCGACAATAGGGACGAGTGATAACAAATGACAGGATGACAAACACGGCTGCTATTAGGATGACCACCCAAGAAGCCGACTGGAAGATGAATGCCGAAAATGGCTCATAGTCAGTCCATTCACTCCAAACACCACCCCAGATACAAATCATCAACAAGACCCATAGCACTTGACGAAAGAGATCCAAACGACGTAAGGCTTTCTGTCCCATCCTTATCTTATGCTTGACACATTTTCCTGCCACTTGTTGCAAAGAACCAAAGGGACAGACATTGGTACAATAATAGACCTTCTTGCCAAACAGCGGATACACAAATGCCGTAACTATCATAATGAATGGAATGATAATCGCCAAGACATTCGCTCCGTGCGCCATATATCCTATCAAGGAAGTATAGGAGAGGAATGTGCCGCACCAGAAGCCTAACACAATGACATTAAGCATCAACTGACAAAGACGGTACTTCTTGTTCTTGATGAACAATGGGAGAATAGCCGCCATCAGCACGACCATGAGACCGATAATATTCTTCGCCGAGCAGTCAAAGGCATTGCCAGATGAAACAGGAGCAGAATTCCGTTCTATATAATATTGCAATCCTCGTTCCATGTTCCCGATAATGGCTTTCGACGAGAATGTTGCGCCCGATATGGCATCCACTTTCATGCTTGCAGCCTTATCCACCCTTTTTCCTTTCCATTTGTCGAGCAATGTCGATGCTTGGTCAAAGAAATCCTTTGTCTCATCATTATCCAATGCTTTCACATTCACCACTATCCCATCCTTTACCGTGATTTCGAGTGGCACCTTACCACCATATCCTGAAATGTCGGAAGCCAAATTCGTAGTGTTCACCACCATCGATCCGTCTGCCAGTGTTCGCAACGTATCGTTATCTACATTCCTAACAGTCTCTTGCTTGGTCTTGAACTTATGCCCCATCCATTCACCTTGCTTTACGATGGCAAGAGAAGACAAGATGAGCAAGCATACCAAGAAACTTGCCACTCGTTGAATTTTACTGTTTAACTTCATGTTGTTCTCATTTATAAAATTGCGAGTGCAAAGGTACACTTTTTTCTTTAATTCATCCCTTTCCCAAGAACTTTTTCGCCACATATTCGCTCAATCGTTCCCGATAACTCTCCCCTATCGGTATGTCCACTTGGTTGTCAAGTATCACCCGGTTCTTGTTGATTTCGGCGATATGATGAAGATTGATGATATAAGACTTATGGATACGCATGAAGTCACGCCCCATAAGTCGTTCCTCCATCTTCTTCATGCTCAACAATACTACAACTGGCTTCGACTGCCCCAAGAGATGAATACGAAGATACTCCGACATTCCCTCTATATAGATAATGTCCGTGATAAGGATGCGCACCACCTTGTATTCCGTTTTCAAGAACAAGGCATCGTCTTCGTCAACAGGCGACAGGCTCACTGCATGGAGCAAGTCATATTGGCGCTTTACCTTGTCGGCTGCTCGCAAGATGTCCCCCATGCCAAAGGGTTTCAAGAGATAGTCGATGGCATCCACCTTATAGCCCTCCACGGCATACTCTTGGTATGCAGTTGTAAAGACTACCAACGGAGGGTTCTGGAGTGAGCGTACAAACTCCAGTCCATTGAGGTCGGGCATATTGATGTCTATGAAAAGGACATCCACTTCTTGCTCACCTACCACACGCATTGCTTCCATTGCACTCTGGCAACTACACACCAACTCAAAGAACGGTACCTTGGAAAGGTAACTTGCCAACTGTTTGAGTGCCAAAGGTTCGTCATCTATCGCTAAACATCTTATCATAATCTTAAACTTTTAAAGTCATTTCCATCGGTAACCTCAGAATCAGCCGATATTCCTTTTCTGAAGTCGTGATCGAAAGCGTATAATCATCGCCATAGATAAGTTGCAGCCGCTTGATGGCATTCTGCAACCCTACGCCTCCATGCGCAGTATCCTCGTCACTATTCTTCCTGCTGTTACAGCAGAGAAATTCCACATAGTTGTCTTCCACATCGACACTGACCTCTATAAACGATTCTTGCTCATAACTTACACCATGCTTGAAAGCATTCTCCACAAAGGTGGTAAAGAGCAAAGATGGCACCATGACATCTGGCGCCGCCGAGGGCAATGACACTGATATACGTACCTTGTCCGTATATCGAATACGCATCAAGTCTACATAATGAGTGATGAAAGACAGCTCTTTCTGCAAGGGAGCCATCGACTTGTTACCCTCATAGAGGACATAGCGCATCAGTTTCGACAACACTTCTATCGTATATTTCGCCTGTTCTGGGTCTATGTCTACAAGGGCATGGATATTGTTAAGAGTATTCATGAAGAAGTGGGGATTTATCTGATACTTCAGATACTCCAATTGTCGGTTTAGGTTTTCTCGCTCCAGTTCCCTCATTCGCTTTCGGTCGTCAAGCGACTTGAAGAAGTATTTGACACCAACATTCAACCCCAACAACAAGGCCATGATGATGAACGCCACCGAGTCTTGCCCACCAAAAGCTCTGGGAGGTTCTGGCTCTTTGTGTTCTCTCATTGGCTTCCTTGGAGGAATTTCGAGACCATGCCCAAATCTCATAGGTTCCCTATGTTCGTGAGGAATAGGCTCCGGAGGATGTGGACGATTATAGGTTTGATAAAGGAAGAATACTATCGCCAGCACCAATGTCAAGCCAGCATAAGTCCATTTATTGTTACGGTAAACCACCAAAGGGGCTATCAAGAAATTATGGATGGCAAAGGTTACCGCAAACATTGCCAACAATTCCCAAGCATTGAGAACTCCTTGCCAATCATAGGTAGAAGAATGGGAAGTGATGGCACCGACATACATCGAAAGGACTGGTGCTGCGAACAATATCGCCCACAGCACCAGATATAAAACATTCTCTGCCTTTTTCTGTCCTTTCATGATCAATCCTAAGTATTTCAATTTGCTTCTATAACGCTCCAATTGAATAATTATTGCTTGGTTGTTTCACTTTCTTATCTTCTTCCTGGCCCACCTTGACCGCCAGGCTGACCACCTTGTCCACCCATGCCACCATTATAATTATAGGTAGTAATCATCGACGAGAGCGTCAAGTCGGTCAAGGATGTTCCACCACTGACGGTTGCATCCGTAACATAACCACAGAAGTCAGTGCCTCCATTTACCGATGCGCCAGTCATGATGCTATAAGTATTGCCTTTCACCATCTTTGGAGAAGAAACCAGCAACGTATATCCCTGTTGGGTATAATCCCTCGGCACCTTGAAAGCAATGACATTGTCGCCATCGCTCGATGTCACAGTGACGAATGTCCCATTAGAGATTGAGTTTCCGCCAAGGATTGCGACAGGCTGTGTTGTCACATTCTCCGTAGGAGTGGATGTCGTTCCTCCGATACCTATCAATGTACCGCCAGTAACGGTGAATGTATTTTCATCGCAATCAAAGCCAGCCTCTGGTACTGTCATTCCACAAGCTATGACCACTCCACCAGTAATAGATAACGTAGAGTTGGAATCGATGCCATCATTGCCTGTTCCCATCGCAAA
Organism: uncultured Prevotella sp.; assembly: GCA_934281565.1. Taxonomy (GTDB): domain Bacteria; phylum Bacteroidota; class Bacteroidia; order Bacteroidales; family Bacteroidaceae; genus Prevotella. Next base: position 1,500 of record CAKQXI010000100.1, on the reverse strand, counting down.
GACAGTACCGCCACTGATGGTCATGGCAGCGGATGAATTGAGTGCATCATCATAGCAATAAGCCTGAATTTTTCCGCCCGAAATATCCATCGTACTCTTGCTCTCGATACCTTCCGAGCCTTCGCCACCAGTGCAGCGAACCATGATGTCACCGCCCTTGATATACATTGCTCCATCGCTTTTGATACCTTTTGGTGAAGTGTCAAGCGAGCCATTGACATATTGCTGTCCTGTGGTTATGACCTTGACAGTACCATCGTTGATAGTCAATGTTTGGTCGGTGCTCACTCCTTTTCCACCTGCGCCAGTGCTCTTGCAGAGCAACGTACCGCCATTCATCGTGAAAGCATCATCGGCTTTGATGCCAGCACTTCCACTTACGTCTGTTCCGTCATCATCCAGTTCACCACCGCCAGTCGTTATAAGCGTTGTTCTTCCTCCATCTATCTCTACGATACCATCGCAGCTCAAAGCCTTGCTTGCCGCTGCCGATACCTCGACATTGATAACACCACCTTTTATATATAGGGCATCGTTTGCCTTGATGCCATTGCCTGCCGTAGCCTTTACATAAATGTTATTACCCGGACGGAACATCACATAATCGTCACTTCGGATACCAGCCTTGCAGTTGCCATATACATTCAACTTGCCCGAACCAGAGAAAAGCATCTTGCCCTCGCTGAAGAAAGCTGCTTTCATATCCTCATCGTCTGTGGCATCGGCATACTTGGTTCCATCCGTAAGCGTGTTGGTCGTACCATCTGCCAAAACGATATAACCACGTTTCTTGCTCTGGATGTTAATAGGAGCACCATCTGGATTGGTTATTGTGACACCGTTGAGCTTCAACTCAAACTTATTGTCACTGTAAATCTTCAAGAAACCATCCGTCGTTGTTCCACTCACCATATAGCAAACTTTCTTGGCGGTAGAATTGACTATGACATCCGCACCATTCACCGTAACGGTAACGCCGTCCACATGACCCGAGCAAGAAGCGGAAGTTCCATTGAAAGCGATGTTAATATCATTCGAGAATGTATTGTTCTCGATATAATCCTCATCATCCGCAGGAACAGTCTCTGTTTCCGTAAGGGCAGACTGGTCTATGGCTATGTCGAAAGAAGTCAAGTCTCCTATCGAACTCGCATAAGTTGCCGTGGAAGAACTTCCCGACTCCGTAGTCCCACTTCCTGAACCAGTTCCATTACCATTACTATTGTCTCCTAACAAATCAGAATCGGATGAGCAAGCTGCCATTCCCATGATAGCAACAAACATCATCATCATTTGAATCATTCGTTTCATAAGCTATTATCTTTATTATTTAACGCTACAAAAGTATCACTTTCTTCTGTTTCTCGCAACTTTATTCAACGAACACCCTTTTTCTTTCAACAAACCAAATAAAGAGAATAAAAATCTGCGTAAATCTGCTTTCTATGTTAATATCCAAATTTTTTAACCATTATTTTCATTTTAAGCTGAGATTTTATA
>CAKQXI010000099.1 GCA_934281565.1 uncultured Prevotella sp. | reverse complement strand
ATGTTGAGCCATTGATTACTCGTTCTAAGAACGATACAACAACTTCACGTCGTGTAGTTTTCCGTTATCTTCAGAACAAGTATGCTGTCAAGGCTCTCTTTGGTGAGGTTGCAGAGAAAGTAGCTAATCGTCCAGGTGGTTATACTCGTGTTATTAAACTTGGTACTCGTCAGGGTGATGCTGCTGAGATTGCATTCATCGAACTCGTAGACTTTGATGAGAACATGGCTAAGACTTCTAAGAGTGCTGCCAAGAAGACTCGTCGTAGTCGTAGAGCTAAAACAGAAGAAGCTGCTCCTGTAGCAGAGGTTCCTGCAACTGAGGAAGCTCCAAAGGCTGAATAAGTTACAATAAATCTCAAATAAGTAAAGCATCCTTGTCTTTTGGCAAGGATGCTTTTCCTTTTTAGGGGTTTCCCTATTTCCTTTTAGGGATACAACCTGTTCTTGAATTGAGAATATGATTACTTTTGCAGTAAAATAATAAGTTATTGGTTATGAGAAAGGTTTTGGTATTGATACTTGGCTCTTCTTTATTGTTGAGCAGTTGCGACACATATACAGGTAGTGGCGCTTATATTGGTGGGTCGTTAGGTTCTATACTTGGCTCTGCTATTGGTGGTTTGAGTGGTGGACCTCGTGGTTCTGATATGGGAACGATCATCGGTATGGCCAGTGGTGCTGCCATTGGAGCTGCAGTTGGTAGTCAGGCTGATGAGAGACAACAGCAGAAGTATGAACAAGCTCGTTATCATAGAGAGCAAAGAGATGAGGTATTTGACTCAACGAACAGTGGCGATGACCGTCTATATGATTTCAACGGCAGGGATTATACGGGTGATTATAGTGCCCAGCAACCAACTACCACTATGCCAAGTTCTACGATAGATGAGCTGGGTGCGAACTTGTCTTATTCTCCAAACTTAGAGATAGTCAATGCTCGCTTCGTTGATTCCAATGAGAATAATACCTTGAACAGAAATGAAACCTGTAAGTTGATATTTGAAATAATGAATCGTGGTTCCAGACCTGTTTATGATGTGGTTCCAACGGTTGTGGAGACGACAGGCAATAAACATATTTATATTTCTCCAAGTATCCATGTGGAGAAGATTGAACCAGGAAGTGGTGTGCGTTACACGGCAATGATAAAGGCAGATAAACGATTGAAAGATGGTTCGGCTAAGTTTTGTGTGTCGGTCATTCATGGTGGACAAGCCATCTCAAAGGTAAATGAGTTTAATATACCTACTAAGGCAAAGTAGTTAAAATAGTCAAAGCATAAGGGCAAGGACCATCAATGGTCCTTGCCCTTATGCTTTGTTTTGTCAATCGCTTCCTTCTCTGTCTCAATAGGATGATGTTTCTCTTTCTTCAAGTGTTTATCTTCTTTCTTGAGCATTTGTTTTTCTTCTTTCTTTGGCATTTTCCACTTAGGGATTAAAGTGAAATCAGATTCAGCCACTTCAAAGTCAACCTTAGGAAGCTGGATTTCTTCAGGGCGATAGGGTATAGGGTTCTCTACCATTTCGACCTTGACAGAAGCAACGCCTTGTGAAATCATACCGATTTGTTTAGCAGCAGCCCATGACAAGTCAATAATCCTCCCTCTGCCGAAAGGTCCTCTGTCGATAACTTTCACGATAACACTTTTTCCATTACCAAGATTTGTAACTTTTAGATGAGTGCCGAAAGGATAGAAACGATGGGCACAAGTAAGGCTATCATGATGGAGCCTCTGTCCGCTGGCTGTCCTTGCTCCTGTCGCTCTCTTAGAGTAGAAAGAAGCCTTCCCATGTTGCTTTTGGGCGAAGCATGGACTTAGGCAAAGCATGGACAGTAAAGCTGTAATATATAATTTTAGTTTCATATCATCTATAAGGATAATGGTGCAAATATAATAAAAAATGTTGAAAGATGCAAGTAAATATCAGAAAATCAGTATCTTTGCATGACTAAACTGGTAAAAATGGAAAATAATATACCTCAAGAGTGGAATCAGTTCTATCTGAAAGACGTGTCATTTGTCAATCTGATGATGCGCCGTATATACAATGTGCTAATCGTTGCCAATCCGTACGATGCTTTCATGCTTGAAGACGATGGACGCATTGAGGAGAAAATCTATAATGAATATATGGAGTTGGGACTTCGTTATCCACCAACTTTCACCCAAGTATCCACAACGGAGGAAGCTGCGGAGGTATTGCGTTCCACTGTCATCGACTTAGTGATTTGTATGCCGGGCAACGCAGATAACGATGCTTTCGATGTAGCACGCGACATCAAGGGTAAGTTCCCGAACATCCATTGCGTAGTCTTGACACCTTTCTCCCATGGCATCACCAAGCGTATGGAAAACGAAGACCTAAGCATCTTCGACTATGTGTTCTGTTGGTTGGGCAATACCAACTTGATACTCTCCATCATCAAGTTGATAGAGGATAAGATGAACTTGGAGCATGATATTCAAGAGGCTGGTGTGCAGATGATACTTCTCGTAGAAGACTCCATCCGTTTTTATAGTTCGATATTGCCAAACCTCTATAACTATATCTTGGAGCAAAGCAAGAACTTCTCAAAAGAAGCCTTGAACCGTCATGCCGCAACAATGCGAATGCGTGGTCGTCCAAAGGTAGTCTTGGCAAGAACCTACGAGGAAGCCTTGAAACTGTATGAGAAATATTCTGATAATACCTTGGGCATTATCAGCGATGCCCGTTTCCCACTGAAGAATGTAGGAAAAGTATCGAAAGATGCCAAGGTACCAACTGATACCTTTGGACGTGAGAAAGACCCTGAGGCAGGTTTGAAACTCTTTCGTTATATTCGCAAGCAAGATGAGTTCTTGCCTTTGATATTGGAAAGCTCCGAGAGTGAGAATCGTGCTAAGGCAGAGGCGGAAGGTTTTCGCTTTGTGGATAAGAACTCCAAGAAGATGAGTGTAGACCTCCGCCATTTGATGGAGGAGCACATGGGCTTTGGTGATTTCATCTTCCGTGACCCCAAAACACATGAAGAAATCATGCGTATCCGAAGTTTAAAGGAATTGCAGGATAATATCTTCAATATTCCCAATGACTCGATGCTCTATCATATCAGTCGTAATCACATGAGCCGTTGGCTCTGTGCACGAGCAATATTCCCAGTGTCCGCATTCTTGAAGACCGTCACTTGGCGTAAGCTGCAAGATGTGGATGCCCATCGGCAGATTATCTTTGATGCCATAGTACAGTATCGGCACATGAAGAACTTAGGCATCGTCGCTGTATTCGACCGCATGAAGTTTGATAAGTATGCCCACTTTGCCCGGATAGGTGAAGGGTCGTTGGGAGGAAAGGGCAGAGGTCTTGCGTTCCTTGACAATGTCATCAAGCGTCATCCAGAGTTCAATCAGTATGAAAATGCCACGGTGCAGATACCAAAGACCGTTGTTCTCTGTACCGACATCTTTGATGCTTTCATGGAAAGTAACAATCTCTATCCGATAGCATTGAGTGATGCCAGTGATGATGAGATCTTGAGTCACTTCTTGAGAGCACAGTTGCCAGACTCACTGATAGCCGACTTCTTTACTTTCTTCGAGGCAACGAAAAGCCCGATAGCCATTCGTTCCAGTTCGCTATTGGAGGATGCCCACTATCAACCATTCGCAGGTATTTATTCTACCTATATGATACCCTATTTAGAAGATAAATACCAGATGCTCCAGATGTTGGCTTGTGCCATCAAGGGTGTGTATGCCTCTGTTTTCTATCGTGACTCCAAGGCTTATATGACAGCAACAAGCAATGTCATCGACCAAGAGAAGATGGCGGTAATCTTGCAGCAAGTAGTGGGCAAGACCTATGGTGACAAGTTTTATCCAAACATGAGCGGTGTACTTCGTTCCCTCAATTATTATCCGATAGGTGACGAGACTGCAGAAGAAGGTATTGCCAGCTTGGCCTTGGGACTGGGTAAGTATATCGTGGATGGAGGACAGACCTTGCGTGTATGCCCTTATCATCCTAACCAAGTGCTCCAGACAAGCGAGATGGAAATGGCTTTGCGAGATACGCAGACCCAGTTTTATGCCCTTGACATGAAACATATAGGTGATGACTTCAAGGTGGACGATGGCTTTAACATATTAAAACTAAAGGTGAAAGATGCGGTGGAGGATCAGTCGCTCAATTATATAGCTTCCACTTTCGACCCATACGACCAAGTGATCAACGACGGAGTGTATGAGAATGGTCGTAAGTTGATAACCTTTGCTGGTGTTCTTCAACATGGGGTAATCCCATTGCCAGAGATACTTCAGATGTCAATGAAGTATGGTTCAGAAGCGATGCGCCGCCCTGTTGAGATAGAGTTTGCTTGTAATATCAATGCCGACAAGACTTGTGAGTTCTATCTTCTTCAAATTCGTCCGATAGTGGATGCCAAGGAGATGCTTGACGAGGATGTGAAGGCGATACCAGATAATGAATGCTTGTTACGCTCCCACAATTCCCTGGGACATGGTATCAGTGAGGATGTTGTAGATGTTGTGTACGTAAAGTATGACGATAATTTCTCTGCGATGAACAACTATTATGTTGCAGATGACATAGAGCATATTAATCGCAAGTTTCTTGCCGATGGCAAGAATTATGTCTTGATAGGGCCGGGAAGATGGGGCTCCAGTGACCATTATCTTGGTGTGCCAGTAAAATGGCCTCATATCAGTGCCGCTCGTATCATCGTGGAGGTTGCCTTGAAGAACTATAACATCGACCCCAGTCAAGGCACCCATTTCTTCCAGAACTTGACATCATTCGGTGTAGGCTATTTCACAATAGATACGAATACTCAAGACGGAGGATTTGTCAATAAGAATGTACTGGATGCCATGCCTGCGATAGAGGAAACCAAGTACGTACGCCATGTCCGTTTCTCAAAACCAATGAGAATATTAATGGATGGAAAGAAACAAGAGGGAGCAGTACTGTTTCCTAAACAATAAATAAGAGCACAAAAAAGCAAGTAAGCTTCAACCTTCAATGAAGCTTACTTACTTTTCAAAGTAATATAATATACTTCGCAAAGTAATATAATATACTTGACCAAGTAATATAATATACTTTTTGCAATCAAATAATAAGGAAAAATGAGTATAAAAGAAAGGTATCAACAATGTGTGGATAACTATTCTGCCGAGGTAGTAGCCTTGAAGCATAAGAATAGTGGTTTTGTGGCAGGAGAATTATTGCTTTTTGGAGTCATGGTCGTCTGCATCGTTTGCTATTTTGCTTTGGATGGAGACACAGGCAGGTGGCTATGGGGAGCAGTCGTGGCTTTGATAGCTTACCTCAGTGTGCGCCACCTCGATGATAAAAACAAGGAGCGGATAGAGCATCTCTCTTCGCTTCTCAAGGTTTGCCAAGATGAACTCAAGGCGATGGCTGGTGATTTCTCGTCTTTTGAAATGGGAAATCAGTACCAGAATCCTAAGCATCCATACGCTTTCGACTTGGATGTCTTCGGGCAGGACTCTTTGTTCAATCGCATCTGTCGCACCATTACGACGGGAGGATCTGATGCACTTGCTGCCCATCTTTCCCATGTCTCGCCTTTGTCAAAAGAGGAGATAGAGCAAAGAAGATATTTGCAGAGGGAACTGTCTGCAACTGCTTTCAATTGGCGTATGGAGTTCTTGGCTCTTGGAGGAAAAAAGATAGATACGTCGGCAGTGGCTGATGCCATCCAGAAAGTTTCTGCCTTGCAAGTGCCCGTATGGTTTGGAACTACCTTCTCGCTGATTGTAGGTTGGTTATTAATAATAGGTGTATGTGCCTCGGCGCTTCTTGCCGTCTTTGATGTGGTGCCTGCCAATATGCCTTTGTTTTGGGTGATGATGCAGTTTATGGTGGTGTTCTCCATTTGTAAGGCTACACTGGATAAGATTGATAGCAATGGCGGAAAACTTCGTCATCAATTGATGGCTTATTCCCAGATTCTCCAGTTGATAGCTCGTCGCAACTTCCAAAGTAAGATGGGGCATGAGATGCAAGATTGCCTGGCAGAAGCATTGCCTTCTTTTGCCCAGTTGGAGAAAATCTTGAAAGGTTATGACCGTCGTGGCAACTTCTTGGGATTGTTCTTCACCGACTCTTTCATGCTGAGCGACTTCTTCCTCGTTCGCAGTTTCCTGAAATGGAAGAATACCTATATGGTGAAAATGGAGGAGTGGATGGCTGTTGTGAGTGAGATGGATGCCATGGTGAGCATGGCAGACTATCGTTATAATCATCCCGAGGCTACGGATGCGGAAATCCTTTCTGGTGGACAAGAGGTATCTGCCTCAAATCCCCAAGCCGTTCCTGTGGTCTATGAGGCAAAGAATCTCTTTCATCCTTTCTTGGGTGTCAAAGCAGTGAAGAATGACTTCCATATCCAGGATGGCAATTATTATATCATCACAGGAGCCAACATGGCGGGCAAGAGTACATTCCTTCGTTCCCTTGGCGTTAATTATATCTTGGCAATGGCAGGAATGCCAGTCTTTGCCGACTCGTTGAAGGTTTCTCGTTTCCAGCTCTTTTCGAGTATGCGAACCACTGACGACCTTACGCATGGCATTTCCTATTTCAATGCAGAGTTGCTACGCTTGGAGCAGTTGATGAGATATTGCAAGCAAGGTACTCTCCGAACCTTGATAGTTCTCGATGAGATATTAAAGGGAACGAACTCCTTGGATAAATTGAATGGCTCACGCCTGTTCCTTGAAGCTGTCTCAAAGTTGCCGGTGAGTGGTGTCATTGCCACCCATGACCTTGAACTTTCCAGGATGGAGGAAGCCTATCCCGACCGTTTCCATAATTATTGCTTTGAGATAGATTTGGGTACGGATGTAACTTATACTTATAGGATACAACGAGGAGTAGCCCATAATCAAAACGCAACGTTCTTATTGAAAAGGGTTCTTGAACATAGCTTTTAGGGTGTTATCTTCTCATTTCAAACCAAGTATCCTACCCCGATGAAAAATAAAAAGAAATCATTTGTTTGGTATTCTCGAATAAAAGCCTTACCTTTGCCATCAAAACGATATAGGCTAAAGAAATAGACTAAACAAAATAGAATAATGTCAACAGAACAAAGGAAAATAACAGATAAGAAGTACTTCGTGCCTTTTGTCTTGATAACATCGCTCTTTTTCTTATGGGGCTTCGCTCGTGCCATTCTGGATGTACTCAACAAGCATTTTCAGAATGCTTTGCATATCAGCATCACACATTCCGCACTCATTCAGGTGACTACCTATCTCGGATATTTCTTGATGGCAATCCCTGCAGGGTTCTTTATCAATCGCTATGGCTATCGTCGAGGAGTCGTGTTTGGATTGATACTTTTTGGCGCAGGTTCGCTACTCTTTATCCCGGGTGCCGCTATGGGCAGCTTTTATGCTTTTCTTTCTTGCTTGTTTATTATCGGTTGTGGACTGGTGTTTCTGGAAACGGCAGCTAATCCATATGTAACAGAATTGGGAGCCAAGGAAACCGCAACAAGTCGATTAAATCTTTCTCAGTCGTTCAATGGGTTAGGAGGCATCTTCGCGACTTTCTGTATCGGACAATTCTTGTTTAATAACACAGACGAGGGAGGTAATGTTGTTGTTCCTTATACTATCTTGGGTATCTTGGTACTCTTGATAGCTATGGTTTTCTCTCGTGTCCACTTACCCGAAATCAAGCATGAGAAAACAGAGGAAGACATGGCGCAAGGTTCTAATATCACCAAACTCTTTGCCCATCATCCCATGTTCGTTTTCGGACTCTTTTCATTGCTATGCTATGAGGTGGCGGAGATTTCCATCAACTCTTATTTTATCAACTTTGTTACAGGTATGCACTGGATGGGTGACCGAACAGCTTCGCTCGTACTGACAGGAGCTTTGGCGTTTTTCATGGTTGGCAGATTTCTGGGCAGTTGGATAATGCGCCACATCAAGGCGACTACTATGTTGCTAATCTGTGCCATAGGCAGTGTGCTGTGCATAGGACTGGTGCTTTGCGACTTAGGTATCTTGTCACTCATGGCCTTGGTATGCAACTACCTCTTTGAGGCAATCATGTTCCCAACGATATTCGCCATGGCATTGACAGGACTGGGCAATCTCACGAAGTCGGCATCTTCGCTCTTGATGATGACTCCGATAGGCGGATGTGGCTTCTTGCTGATGGGGTTGATAGCTGATCGTACTCATGTGGTAATGCCTTTCGTGATACCGTTCATCGGCTTCTTGGTAGTGCTGGCTTACTCCATTCGTGAATACAAAATAACAAGGGAGGCAGAAGCATAAACTTCTAATTGCAATCTGTGTGTAGCAAAACACGGAGCTAATAAGGAAGTAAATGTGAATATAAACTTTTTTAACTTGATTGCAAGGCTAAAAAGCATTTGAACATTTTGTCATGTCAAATGAAAAGATTAAATTTGCACTCGGAATGTTTAATTAAAACAATAAAATTATAAACAATTATGGCAGTAGATTACAAGAAAATCGGTCTTGTGAACACTAAAGATATGTTCGCAAGAGCTATCAAAGGCGGCTGGGCCGTTCCTGCATTCAATTTTAACAACTTGGAGCAGCTCCAGGCTATCATTCAGGCTTCTTCTGAATTGAAGTCACCTGTTATCCTTCAGGTTTCTAAGGGTGCTCGTAAGTATGCTAACCCTACATTGCTTCGCTATATGGCAGAGGGTGCTGTAGAGTATGCAAAGGAACTCGGTTGCAACCATCCTGAGATCGTTCTTCACCTCGATCACGGTGATAGCTTCGAGACATGTAAGAGCTGTGTAGACT
>CAKQXI010000098.1 GCA_934281565.1 uncultured Prevotella sp. | reverse complement strand
GAATAGTACTTTGTCCTTTTCCGCTTTTTTGGGGGGCACAAAACTTCTCCGTATCAACTCCGTACCATCTCCGTATCAAGTCCGTACCAACTCCGTATCAAGTCCGTACCAACTCCGATACCTAATTCTCGTAAAAGCCAAAAGTATTATAGAGAAAAGGCAAAGTAACTTTAAATGTCTCTTATAAGTTACTTTGCCTTTTAATTTACCCATTATATAGTCTGAATAAAACTTTCTGGATAGACCAAGAAAAAAGAAAGATAAAACTCATTCTTTCACAGCCTTAGGTGTCCAGTTCTTGAAAAATCTCAACACCTTGTTTTCACTATATCCTTGGTTTTCTTCTAAAAAGCTGGAATCTTGGATATGTAAAACACTTCCTTTCTCGTCCAACACGACAAACACAGGAAATCCGAAACGTCCTGGATTTCCCAATCGCTGCATCAACAAAGCTGCTTTCTTCACGTTTTCCTCACCAGCTGCCTTTCTACGATTGTAGTTCACATGGAGATATACAAAGTTATCATTCACCACCTTGTTCACTGCCGTATCCTTCTCCACGAAGTCGGCGAAGCGCAAGCACCACGGGCACCAGTTGCCACCCACCTGACAAACGACAAACTTTCCCTCAGCCTTCGCTTTCACCAAAGCCTCATCTATCTGTGTCATTGGGTCGATAGTTTCATTATACACTCTCTTTAATGCTCCTTGAGCATTCGCCACCATCATGCCAACAGTCATGAAGAAAGCAAAAAGAACTAACCTTTTCATACGATATTCCTTTTAAATTTTACTATTACGATTTTGATTTGCAAAGGTAATACTTTATTTCGTATTTCTCTATATATAAATAAGGTAAGATACCAATTCTTTATGTTTAGACGATATGGAACCTATAGTTTTATACCAACAGAAAAGTGTATACATGAGGTCAGCTTGGCTGATACTTAAAACATAAAAAACTCCCACCGAAGCGGGAGAATAGTTTTAACACTTTTAATTCCATAAAGGTACAATTTGGACTTAAGCAAAAATCCACTAACTAATTTCAATTCCATAAAGGTACGACTATGCATATACAATTTGTATGGCAATACCCACATATGATGTTGCAAATGTACAATTTCATTTCTATATCACCAAAAAAACAATGTACTTTTATATGTTTTTAGGAAAAATCTTAAATTATGGTTAATAAAACAAAACTTATGATTATATCATGTTAAAAAATCTCTGTTTCCTATGATACTTTTAATTGTTTTCCATATCTTTGCTTCAAATTTCCACTAACTATGGATTAAAAACATTATTTATATGACATATGAAGCCCATCTAACGATGAAGTTCAACAAGAACAAACGTATAAAAGGTTCCATCAAAAAATAAATAAAAATGAGAATACATTTAAGAACAACGGCAAACACCAGTCCTGTACCTTTTAACTATCAGCAAAAATTAGTAGGTACAATTCATAAATGGATAGGCAACAATTCCATTCATGACAAAATCTCGCTATATTCTTTCTCTTGGTTAAATGGAGGAAGAAAGGTTGGCAACGCACTTGATTTTTCAAATGGAGCATCTCTGTTTATAAGCTTTTATGATGAACATATTATAAAGCAAATCATAAAGACGATATTAGATGATCCCGAAATGTTTTGTGGACTAACAGTTACCGACATCATGATTGATGATGAACCAGACTTAGAAAATCGTGAACGATTCGATTGTGCCAGTCCTATCTTCATAAAACGAAAGATCGAAGATGGAACTATAAAACAATATAATTTCAACGACCAAGAAGCAAATTCACTTCTCAAAGAGACACTGCTGTCAAAAATGAAAGAAGTTAGCTTAAACGATGAAACATTAGAAATAAAATTCGACACATCGTTCGATAAAAAGAAATTAAAATTCGTTCGGTATCACGACATTGGGAACAAAGCAAGTTTTTGTCCTGTCATCATAAAAGCCAAACCAGAGACAAAGCTTTTTGCTTGGAATGTCGGCATTGGCAACTGTACAGGCATCGGATTTGGAGCCATATATTAATCATTGGGAGGATTCTTATGTATATAGTAACATATAGAGGTAAATTCGCATTTATCAAGCCATGGACTGCTGTCCGTGATGGAGAAACCTTTAGCCAGCAATTTCTCACACCATCCATCATAGAAGGTATTGAGAAAAAGCTATTTCCAGAATTGTTGACGACACCAGGTATCCATAAGATATTAAGACATAAACTAAATTATAGTTCTATGTCTTCGCAACAAGAGGTAACACAAGCCAGAGGATGGGAATATAAGAACAAAGCATTTCATAGAAACCGTGCTGTTCTCAAACGTTCTGTACTACTAAACCCTGTATTGATTTTAGCTTTTGAACATGAGGAAGAAGCTATAAAAGCATCAAAGCAACACATTTGTTTGTGCAGAAACGAAGATGTTCTTCTACCCGATGCTAAATTTCCCTGTATCCAGGAATCAGATTTTGACAATCTACAAGGATTTGAGATGCGATTTGGACAATCAGAGCAGTCATTCTTAGTGGGATACAACAGATTTATGAACAATCTGCCCATGTATGGTTGGCTGGAATATAACGGAAACTCATTGTTGGAATTTAAAAATAGTTGCAAATGAACAAACATGAAGACATATTAGCCAAAAGTGAGCAAAATTGGCATATCAGCCTATATCAACATCTTAAAAATGTCGCTGACATAGCGAGTGTCATGGCAAAGCATTTAGAGTTAGATCCCCAAATCGCTCTCGAAGGTGCCCTGCTCCATGACATAGGGAAAGTTTCGCCTATTTTTCAACGCTCCTTGTCCAAGTCTTATAGCCCTAAGCCTGGTTATGCGTTCCGACACGAAATTGCTTCCTTGTTCTTTATTTCTTTAGTGGAAGAAGGACATCGAGATGCTATTATTGAAATGATAGTGGCCCATCATAAGTCTATTCACAATGATGTTAGTGAATTGGGCATATTGGATTTGGATCAAGAAAACAGCTTTACCGAGCATTCAAAAGACTTCCATGATTGGTATCCCATAGCCTTGGACATATTAGAAGCACTTGGGTTGAAGACTCATCCCATTAGTATAAAAGAGGCAGAACAAAATTATAACTACGCTGTCGATTACTGTAAAGGAAGAAAAGCTGGGTGTTCTGCTTGGAGAGGGCTTCTCATGGCTTCCGACCACATGGCATCAGCAATGGAGCCAAGCGTAAGTATGCCAACGGAAGAACTTTTCATAAAGCCAGACTTGTCGTTCTATAACAGACAAAGCAAATTATATCCATTATCGATGATACCTGTAGATAGTAAAAAGAAGCACACCTTAGTCACAGCACCTACAGGAGCAGGAAAAACAGACTTTCTTCTGAGACGTTGCCATGGCCGTGTATTCTACACATTGCCATTCCAAGCATCCATCAACGCAATGTACGAAAGGTTTAAAGAAAACTTGGAGGGTACGAATGCACAAATTCACCTGCTTCATGCAGCCTCTAATCTGGAGGTAATGGAAGATAAAAAAGTAGAAGAGAGTATCATGCAGCATCATGTGGGAGCTTCCATAAAAGTACTGACTCCCCATCAGATGATGTCTATCGTATTTGGCATCAAAGGATACGAGGCTATGGTTATGGACTTAAAAGGTTGTGATGTAATTCTTGATGAAATACATACATACTCAGACATAACTCAAGCTATCGTATTGCGTATCATTGAGATTTTGGTTTCATTAGGATGTAGAGTTCATGTTGGAACGGCAACAATGCCATCTGTGTTATATGCAAAAATCTTGCAACTTCTTGGAGGTTCCAATGCTGTATATGAGGTAAAATTGGACGACCAGATACTCAAATCGTTCAATCGACATCAGATTTACAAATTAGAAAACAAAGACGAGGCTCTTGAGATTATTATTGGTGCAATAAAAAACAATCAAAAAGTTCTCTATGTATGTAATCAAGTAAAACGTGCACAAGAGATTTATAAAGATATAGGGAAGCCATACTCTCATGTCAAAAAGATGCTTATCCATAGTCGCTACAAGCGAAGTGATAGGGCAAGACTCGAAACCGAGTTGAAAGACACGTTCAATACATTGCAAGATAAACCTTGCATTGTTGTCTCTACACAAGTTGTGGAGGTCAGCCTTGACATCAACTTTGACGTAATGATTACAGAATGTGCTCCGATTGATGCCTTGATCCAACGATTTGGAAGAATCAACAGAAAACGAAGCAAAGACACCATTGGACATTTCAAGCCAATTTATGTCATCGCTCCGCCTAATGATAAAAATGAAGCTTTTCCATATAGCCAAGAAGTGCTGCAACATACATACGATGTATTGCCTAATCACGGAGATGTATTGGAAGAAACTGACATACAGAGAATGATTGATACTGTCTATCCTAACATAAAATTTGAGAACATAGACTATACGGGAGTTGCCTTTGCCGATGGCTGTTGGCGACTAAAAACTCTTTGGCACCATCCCAAATCTGCTTTGTTAGAAACGTTAGACTTCAACTCAGCCGTATGCATCAAAAAAGAGGATAAAAAACGTTATCTATCAGCCAACGCATTGGACAGAGTATGCTTAGAGATACCAGTGAACTATCCCTCCATTGCTCATCGATATTTAGAGCAATTAGATAAAGGCATGCATCCTTTCGTTATTCCCAATGATGGATATAATAAAGAATTGGGATTATTGCTTGAATTTTGTTAAACAGAATATTACCAATCATTTGAAATATTTATAGATTATGATAACATCAGCAATAGGAAAGATATTTCTTGATGCCTACAATGAAGAATATGGAACAAGCTATGATGCTCGATCGTTCTTCTTGGAGCAGTTCTATCCCTTGTTTTTTGACCATAACAAGTATCTGATGACAGCAGGCAACTCACCTTTGGAAAATCCCAAAATCAGTTGGGATGATATGCTTAAAGGTAAGAAGCCATACGAAACAACAGAACAAAGAAAAGATAGATATGAAAAGTTAATAAAGAAAATAGACGATACTAATCCTGATGCAAGTATTGCTCGTGGATATCCATCATTAGATGTTTGCGCTACGACATCAGGACAAGTAACCGACTTAACTTTGACTTTGCCCCCAAAAGACACCTACCTTTCATGGATAGGTGATGCCCTTGGAATTGGAGTCCAAGGTGGTTTTTCCATACTCTTTATGCAAAAAGACATTTTGTTAGACATATATAAAGGATGGAACTTGTACCGTGAGACCCTCAGCAACACATCGATGTTAAAAGGCAATCAAATAAATACTTGGAATGGGCAATGGCTTGCACATTACTACGATGCAATACTCTACAATGCAAACTCTTCACTTGCGGGTTTTAATCCTTTTATTCAAAATAAAGATGGCATTATAAGTATTGATACCCAAACATGGACAAAGGTGCTAATTGGTATTTCAAGGAAATATAAGGATACAAAACTTATGGGATATATATATAGTATTGGACAAACCAATACATCTATAGGTTTTATCCCATTTGATTTGTCGGGAATACGTAAACCTATTCAGTTATACAAGAAATTGTTTGGGGACATCAATAGTAGAAACTCGGAAGTTTTATGGGGAACTGCTATAGGTTTCAAGACAGCTTGTACAGTTGGAGCTATTGGCATAAAAGCCATGGAGCCAAAGGGGCTTAAGGACTATATCGAGAACAAGAAGCAACCTAAGGCTCCTAAAAATGACGAAGAACAAATTAGTATTAACGTTTATAAAATTTGGATTTTAGCTATGTTGAACAACGAAGAATTATGGGATAAATCTCTAGAGTTAGCAGAACTGCTGAATACTGCGTCTACAGACAAAGACAAGGCTATCAGCACCAAGCGCAAGAATTTAGTAGAGAATGTGCTTGGAACCACCAATAAAAAGCAGTTTGTTGCTGCTGCAACCGAGGTTACATCAATTGTTACCGACATTGATAAGTTTAAGGATATCGTTAAAGAGATTCATGGTATGCCAACAGATAATGTTCCTTACTTCTTGACTCTTGTACGTTTCCAGTATAAAACAATTAAAGATAAATAATTATGGTACAGAATCCGTTTATTTACATGCGTGGACTTAAGCATGCCGCATTCACTGTTTTCTGCGTAGAAGATGGACAGAAGTTTTATTACGACCCACAGTTTAAAGTAAGAGTTCCTTTCTCCAGTGGTCAACAGGTAAAACGTTCCGTCATAGAGAAACTCAATGATGATCTCAATGTGGAGCCTTCACCTACTACTTTCTATTTCGATGTAGATAAAAAAGGAGCTTTGAAAGAAGGGGAAGTTCTTTCCGTGTGTGATCCACACTATACCGACCAGCTTCTCGGTGGTTGGATGAGAACTCCAAAAGGTGGAAAGGAAAAAGCTGTTAAACGCAGAAGCCCCTTCAGCATTTCCGCTATGACGCCTTTGCATCCACTTTTGGCTTCTGTCCCTAAAGAGAACATCTCTTTTGATCGCTCGGACAAGCCGAATGTTCATAAAGTGATTGTTAGAGATGCAAATGGTCAAACTTTGACTGACGAGCAAGTAAGCAACTTCCTAAATGGTAGTGATAGAAGTCTTTTTCGCAAATGGATTCCAGACAATAATCGTGCCACAGGTTTCTTTACTTATGATGTTGCTATTGACCTAAGAAGATTGTTCTGTGTTTCCACCAACCAACTTGAGCCAGAAATTACTCCGGATATGGTTGAAAAGCTCAAGGCTGATGGATGGAAAGTTATTAAGAACGCATTTGGAGAGAGTCTGCTCATGCCAAAGGAACAGCGTGAGAAAATCATTCCTGCTATTGCAGATGCCTTGATTGACTGGCATATCACCTCTAACCAATCTCGCACTTTCAGCTTGATGGAGACTTTGGCTATTGCCATTAGCGACAATGCCAACACGCTTGCAGCAGCTATTCGTGCCAAACTCGTTGAATACAATGAAGAATATGTGTCTAATTCAAAGGTTAAGCCCATAATTGACGAGAATGCAGGTGCCAACACCTATGTCACCTTACCATGTGCCAACTATATTGTCACGGAGTCAGAATGTGCGGATGCTCTTGAAAAAGCAAAGCAAGATTTGATTGACAGAATGATGAATTTTGATTACGAAAATCAATTGTAATATCCTATGAGGGTGCATCTATGCCCATGATGCACCCTCCCCTAACATGAAAGTTATGACAATAACTGGCACTCACTTTAACTATTACCAACTGTGCCATCGCAAACTATGGTTGTTTGCCAATGGCATCAACATGGAGCAAGAATCAGACTTGGTCTATGAGGGCAAACTTGTGCATGAATATAGCTACCCTCAACGTACTTCCAAATATGAAGAGGTAGAGATAGATGGTATCAAAGTAGATTATTATGATGCCAAGGGAAAGGTTATTCATGAAATCAAGAAATCGAACAAGGTTGACAAGGCTCATGAATGGCAACTCAAGTATTACATGTACGTTTTTGAAAAGATATTGAAAAAATCATATCACAAGATGCTTGCCCACCACGTATTAAAAAAGGTATCTGCAAAAAATGTAGCTACTACGATTTTTGTTACACCAATGAATTAGAGGAGGAAGAAGAATGAAAAGAAGTTTCTATCTATTCAATCCTGGCATCATGGAGCGTAAGGATAATACTTTGAAGTTTACACCTGTAACTTTTGATGAGAACAAAGAAGAAATCAAACAGCAACCTCGATATATTCCCATCGAAGATGTAGCAGAGCTATATGCCTTTGGAAGTCTTAGAGCTAACAGTGCCCTATTTAATTTCCTTGGTCAGAAAGGCATACCTGTTCATTTCTTCGACTATTACGAGAACTACACTGGGAGTTTCATGCCCCGTGAAAGCCTCCTGTCTGGCAAAGCTTTATTAGCTCAAACCTCGGCTTACCAAAACAAGAAGAAAAGGGTCGAGATAGCTCGTAAGTTTATCCAAGGCGCAGCATGGAACATGGTCATGAATTTGAACTATTACAACAGGAGAGGAAAAGACTTACAATACATTATTGACAAGATTAAGAGCCTTACAAAAAGTCTTGCAGATACTAAGGAAGTGGATGAAATCATGGGAATAGAGGGCAACATCCGTCAAGCATATTATGAAGCTTTTGACATCATCCTTGATGACTTCAACATGGGTTCGAGAACCAAACAGCCACCAGAGAATGAGGTAAACGCCCTTATTTCTTTTGGCAATATGATGTGCTATACCGAAACTTTACGAGCTATTCATCAGACACAGCTCACCCCTACCATTAGCTTTTTGCATACACCTGGTGAAAGACGGTACTCCCTGTGCCTTGACATCTCCGAGATATTCAAACCAATCATCGTAGATAGAGTCATCTTCAAGGTTCTCAACAAGCATGCTTTAAACTCCACGCATTTCGACAAGAAACTAAACAAATGCCTGCTCAATGAAAAGGGAAAGAAGATTTTTGTCAAAGCCATGGAAGAACGATATGATGAGACATTCCGCCATCGCTCTTTGGGACGAAACGTCAGCTACAAGCATTTGATAAAACTTGAATGTTACAAGCTACTAAAGGACATATTAGGTATAGAAGAGTACAAACCTTTTAAAATGTATTGGTAATATGTATGTAATCATTGTTTATGACATAAACGAAAAGCGAGTTGGCAAAATGCTAAAATTGTGCCGTCAATATCTCTGTTGGATTCAAAACTCCGTTTTAGAAGGCGAACTTTCCGAGGCAAAACTCCGTGAGTTGAAAATGCGTATGAAATCTATCATAGATGAAGACGAAGATAGCATAATCGTATTCACCAACAAAATGGGGTATAACATGGACAAACAGATTCTTGGAAAAGAGAGAATGACAACAGATAACTTTCTATAAAAAGTTGTCGATGTCCCTTTTCAGGTTACTTCTTTTACCATAAAAGAACTCATTTTCGCTCTTTGACTTACTGAAACATCAATAAAATCAAGGGTTATCGTAGAATAATAGAAAACATATTATCGCACATCAGGGCAGACGCATTAAATTGCGCTGCCCTCCAAAAGTTTTGACAAGTACTCTTCATCCCAGCCTGCCTTCAGTC
>CAKQXI010000097.1 GCA_934281565.1 uncultured Prevotella sp. | reverse complement strand
CTTCTCCAGAGGAGATCTTGGAAAATTCGTATGGTGAGGTTACTAAGCCTGAGACTATTAATTATCGCACATATAAGCCGGAGCGTGATGGTCTCTTCTGCGAGCGCATCTTTGGTCCTACCAAGGACTATGAGTGTGCCTGCGGTAAGTATAAGCGCATCCGTTACAAGGGAATTGTTTGTGACCGATGTGGTGTTGAGGTTACTGAGAAGAAAGTTCGTCGTGAGCGTTCTGGTCATATCGAGCTTGTCGTTCCTGTTGCCCACATCTGGTACTTCCGTTCTCTCCCAAATAAGATAGGTTATCTCTTGGGTATGCCTACCAAGAAACTTGATGCGGTTATCTACTACGAGAAGTATGTAGTTATCCAGCCAGGTACGATGGAGGGCAAGACCGATGCCGATGGATTGGAGGTCAACGGTTCCCATAAGCTGGACTTGCTGACCGAGGATGAGTATATCGACATCATCGACAACCAGATAGACCCTAACAACGACCGTCTTGACGACAGCGACCCTAACAAGTTCATCGCCAAGATGGGTGCCGAGGCTGTTTACCAGTTGTTGGAGAACATCGATCTTGACTCTCTTTCATACGAGCTTCGCGACCGTGCCAACAACGATTCAAGTCAGCAGCGTAAGACTGAGGCGTTGAAGCGTCTTCAAGTTGTAGAGGGCTTCCGTGCCAGCAAGGGCATCAACAAGCCAGAGTGGATGATCATGAAGATTATCCCTGTCACTCCACCAGAGCTTCGCCCATTGGTTCCATTGGACGGTGGCCGTTTTGCTACATCCGATTTGAACGACCTCTATCGTCGTGTCATCATCCGTAACAACCGTTTGAAGCGATTGGTTGAGATCAAGGCACCAGAGGTTATCCTCCGAAACGAGAAACGTATGTTGCAGGAGGCAGTGGATAGCTTGTTCGATAACTCTCGCAAGAGTTCCGCTGTCAAGAGTGAGAGCAACCGACCATTGAAGTCACTCTCTGACTCATTGAAAGGTAAGCAAGGTCGTTTCCGTCAGAACTTGTTGGGTAAGCGTGTTGACTACTCTGCTCGTTCCGTAATCGTCGTAGGTCCAGAGTTGAAGATGGGCGAGTGCGGTCTTCCAAAGTTGATGGCAGCGGAGCTTTACAAGCCATTCATCATCCGTAAGTTGATAGAGCGTGGCATCGTGAAGACTGTTAAGAGTGCCAAGAAGATAGTAGACCGCCGTGAGCCTGTCATCTGGGACATCTTGGAGAATGTGATGAAGGGTCATCCTGTCATGTTGAACCGTGCCCCTACGCTTCACCGACTCGGTATCCAGGCATTCCAGCCTAAGATGATCGAGGGTAAGGCTATCCAGTTGCACCCGTTGGCATGTACGGCGTTCAACGCCGACTTCGATGGTGACCAGATGGCTGTTCACCTCCCATTGAGCAATGAGGCAGTATTGGAAGCTCAGATCTTGATGCTCCAGAGCCATAACATCTTGAACCCAGCCAATGGTGCTCCTATCACCGTTCCTTCACAGGATATGGTGCTTGGTCTTTACTATATAACCAAGCTTCGTCCGGGTGCAAAGGGCGAGGGCTTGACATTCTATGGTCCTGAGGAAGCATTGATTGCCCGCAATGAGGGACGATGCGATCTCCATGCACCTGTCAAGGTAGTAGTAAAGGATTTGGTTGACGGTAAGTTGCAGAGCCGCATGGTGGAGACATCTGTGGGTCGTGTTATCGTAAACCAGATCATCCCAGAGGAAGTAGGCTTCTTCAATGACGTCATTTCCAAGAAGACACTCCGTGGCTTGATTTCCGATGTAATCAAGGCAGTAGGTATGGCAGAGGCTTGTGAGTTCCTCGATGGTATCAAGAACTTAGGTTACCGCATGGCATACGTAGCTGGTCTTTCGTTCAACCTTGGCGATATTATCATCCCACCAGAGAAAGAGGCTATCGTAGAGAAAGGTCACAAGGAAATCGAGGAAATCACCAACAACTATAACATGGGTTTCATCACCGATACAGAGCGTTACAACCAAGTTATCGATACATGGACTCACGTAAATACCGACCTCGGTAACATCTTGATGAAAGAGATGACAGAGGCAGACCAAGGTTTCAATGCCGTATACATGATGCTTGATTCCGGAGCCCGTGGTTCTAAGGACCAGATTAAGCAGTTGTCTGGTATGCGTGGTTTGATGGCTAAGCCTCAAAAGGCAGGTGCCGAGGGTGCACAGATCATTGAGAACCCTATCCTTTCCAACTTCAAGGAGGGTATGTCAGTGTTGGAGTACTTCATTTCTTCACACGGTGCTCGTAAGGGTCTTGCCGATACCGCCATGAAGACAGCCGATGCTGGTTACTTGACCCGTCGTCTTGTGGATGTTTCCCATGATGTCATCATCTCAGAGGAAGATTGTGGAACCTTGCGTGGCTTGGTATGCACAGCCTTGAAGAATGGTGATGAGGTTATATCTTCATTGTATGAGCGCATCTTGGGTCGTGTATCCGTACACGATGTCATTCACCCAACAACTGGAGAGCTTATCGTTGCCGCAGGTGAGGAAATCACCGAGCCAAAGGCTAAGGCTATTGAGGAATCTCCAATCGAAAGTGTCGAAATCCGTTCTGTGCTCACTTGCGAGAGCAAGAAAGGTGTCTGCATGAAGTGCTATGGTCGTAACTTGGCTACCGCTCGCATGGTTCAGCTTGGTGAGGCTGTAGGTGTCATCGCTGCACAAGCTATTGGTGAGCCGGGTACACAGCTTACACTTCGTACGTTCCACGCCGGTGGTGTGGCTGGTAACGCTGCTGCCAATGCAAGCATCGTTGCCAAGAACAAGTCTCGCATCGAGTTCGATGAGTTGCGTACCGTTCCATATACAGAGGAAGACGAGGATGGAAACGATGTTGAGTGCGAGATGGTAGTGAGCCGTCTTGCCGAGGTTAAGTTCGTTGATCCTAACACCAATATCGTTCTCTCTACGTTGAATGTACCTTACGGTTCTTCTCTCTACCATAAGCATGGTGAGATTGTAGAAGCTGGCACCAAGATTGCCAAGTGGGACCCATTCAATGCGGTCATCGTCAGTGAGTATGCTGGTACCTTGAAGTTCAATGATGTTCAAGAGGGTGCTACTTACCGTGCTGAGACCGATGAGGCAACTGGTTTGACCGAGAAGATTATCACCGACTCCAAGAACAAGTCTATGGTTCCTACTTGTGACATCGTCGATGCCCACGGTCAGGTTCTCGGTACATATAACTTCCCAGTGGGTGGTCACGTTGCCGTAGAGGATGGACAGACCATCAAGACTGGTGAGACTTTGGTCAAGATACCACGTGCCGTAGGTGGTGCAGGTGATATTACCGGTGGTCTTCCACGTGTTACCGAGTTGTTCGAGGCTCGTAACCCATCCAACCCTGCCATCGTATCTGAAATCGATGGTGAGATTACCATGGGTAAGGTAAAGCGTGGTAACCGTGAGATCATCGTTACCTCTAAGACAGGTGACCAGAAGAAGTATCTCGTATCTTTGTCTAAGCAAATCTTGGTACAGGAGCATGATGCCGTTCGTGCAGGTACTCCATTGTCTGATGGTGTTGTTACTCCGGGCGATATTCTTGCCATCAAGGGTCCTACCGCTGTTCAAGAGTATATCGTTAACGAGGTACAGGATGTTTACCGTCTCCAAGGTGTGAAGATCAATGACAAGCACTTCGAGATTATTGTTCGTCAGATGATGCGCAAGGTACGTATCGATGACCCAGGTGATACAACGTTCTTGGAGCAAGAGCTTGTTGATAAGCTCGACTTCGCAGAGGAGAATGACCGTATCTGGGGTAAGAAAGTCGTTACCGATGCAGGCGATAGTGAGAACTTGAAGCCGGGTCAGATAGTAACAGCCCGCAAGTTGCGTGATGAGAACTCAAGTTTGAAGCGCCGTGACTTGAAGTTGGTTCAGGTTCG
The DNA here is from genome assembly GCA_934281565.1 of uncultured Prevotella sp. Classification (GTDB taxonomy): domain Bacteria; phylum Bacteroidota; class Bacteroidia; order Bacteroidales; family Bacteroidaceae; genus Prevotella. The sequence continues at coordinate 5,242 of CAKQXI010000097.1, read as the reverse complement.
TGATGCCGTTGCTGCTACTTCTACCCAGATACTTCAGGGTATCACCCGTGCAGCTCTTGGTACTAAGAGCTTCATGAGTGCCGCATCATTCCAGGAAACTACCAAGGTATTGAACGAGGCAGCTATCCGTGGTAAGGTAGATTACCTTGAGGGAATGAAAGAGAATGTGATTTGTGGTCACTTGATTCCAGCAGGTACAGGTCTCCGCCAGTGGGATAAGTTGATAGTAGGTTCCAAGGAGGAGTATGAGCGTATGCAAGCTAATCGTAAGAACGTACTCGATTATTCTGAGTCCAATATCAATGATTGATATGATTTGATATAAATGATATAACAAGGAAAGCCATAGGTGAGCAATCATCTATGGCTTTCTTTGTTTTCTGTCCTTTTTGGCAAAAGATATAATAAAACTAAGTAATTCTTTTGCTGGTTTAAAATCTTTTTGTTACCTTTGCAATGTCTAAGCCCATACCGAAAGCCTCAATGGGCAGAGGTTGGGTAGACATATATACATATAAGGCGTAACTGTACGCTTTGGTTTTGACGCCATAAGAACTTCGCAACTTCAAACTGTTCGTCAAAGACAAAGCAACGGGAACGCCTCATGGGGTGTATCGTATACTATCCTTATGGGCTTCGAGCGGAACTTGTTCGTTCGGAGCTGTAAGGATGACTAATATACTTACATTATACGTGGGGCTTTCGGCGTTGCTCGTTTCGACGAACAGGGCAATGCGAAGGCCTTTATGGCGTGGAACGAGTGACAGGACTGGCTCCACGTTTTTTGTGTATGTATTACTAATTTTATAGTTAATTCTACTGTGGCAGCCGTGTAGACTAAAACATCTTATAATGATGAAAGCATTTAAAGTTATTGGAATGGCATTACTCGCCATTTTTGTTAGTTTAAATTTTGTAGCGTGCTCCAGTGATGATGATGATGCATCTTTGGCTGATACAACGTGGAAAGTTGTGTCTGTTTCAAGCTCTGACTGGGAGGATTTTAAAGTAGGCAACACCGTCACACTCAAGAGCGATGGAAACATTGTGTTCGCTCCTACTAATGATTGGAACTATGCAAAATGGTCTTTGAGCGACAATGTTTTGACATTTACAGTTGGTGAAGAAAGTAAACCAGATGACAAACTTGTTGGTAACATCACCTTTAATGGCAATAAAGCAACTTGGACTTGCCACTGGGAAGATGCTGAAGATAAGAAGACAGATAAAAACGACACAGCAAAGGATCAGGTTACTATCTCGCTTGAGAAACAATAGTAGAGTATCTTATAATTAGTCCCAAAGAGTGCTTTCTTATGTCATGACGATATAATCGTCAAGGCATAGGAAAGCACTTGTTTTTTTCCTAAGTTTCTTTTCATAAGACTATAAACAAAAAAGCCCAGCCTATTTAAGCATTGTAAAGAGGCTCGGCTGGAACTAACGATGCAAAGATACGAATAATTATTGATAATACAAACTTTTAAGAAAGGAAAATTGCGAGAAAGTAAATATGATTAGTATTTAACTTCTATCTGATTTCTATCCTTTTTGGCAAAAGATATGATAAAACTAAGTAATTCTTTTGCTGATTTAAAATCTTTTTGTTACTTTTGCAAAGTCATTTTGTGGAGGGTCTGCAATGAGTTGCTGGCGGTTAATCCATGACTTGGCATTGTTTTAAGATAATGAGCGTTAAAAGATATTACCTTTCTCCGAAATCTGGAAATTTCAGTCAACTAAGGTGATAACAATAATGCTCACGCTATGGTCGTATTGCATCCTCTTTAACGAGGTATCAATATATCTATAAGCGTGGGCTATTGTTTATTGTTTGTTGGCGGGTATTCCAGAACCTCGGAGAAGCAATACTCAATAGTTCCCACGCTTTTCACTTTAATAATCGCTGACTTCTGGGAAACAGTTGGCATTAAAGAAAAATACAATGAGAAAAACGGTTTATTCCTTAGTTTCCGTTATGTTGTTCTTCTTCGTTTCTTGTGGTGGAGGGGATAGTAATGACCCAAATCCATCGGGTGGTATCCATGAAGTGACATCTATAGAAATGTCGCAAACGAATGCAACTATTCATGTAGGTGAAACCATGGAATTAACAGCAAAGTGTTTGCCGATAGATGCAACGGTTATTCCAGATTATAGGTGGAAGACAAGTGACGAAAATGTCGTGGAGTTAGAAGGAAGAATGACAAAATCTGGAGAAACTACTAGCCAAAAAATTATAGGAAAAGCTGTAGGAACTGCAATTGTTACAGTACAAACACTAAATGATTTATCTGCTACTTGTCAAGTGACGGTATCTAATTCTACTGTAAATATTGAGAATATAATATTTAATAAATCTGAATTAGAAATTAATGAAGGGCAAACAGACAGATTAGCGATCAAAGTTTCGCCAGAATATGCAACAGATGTTATAAGCGATGCCTTAAAATGGAGTTCAGAAAATACAGATGTTGCCGTCATTGTTTCAAATGTGAGTTCTTCAACAAGAATTGGTTATGTAACAGGTGTTAAGCCAGGAACGACTAATATTGTTGTAACATCCAGTGATGGAACTTTTATAGCGAAGTGTCCTGTTACGGTTAAAAGTAATAATAAGGTGAATTATAATCCTTATGGAAATGATAATCAGTGGTAAAAAATAAAAGGAAGATTATGAAAAAGTATATATATGGTCTATTTCTTGTTCTTGCTATATGTTGTATGAGTAGCTGTGGCGATAGCTCTGAAATAACATCAACTAATACGGAACACGAAACAAATTACCGTTTTGTGGTAAATGTAACTAAAGGGAATGAGGATGGTACTCGTACTACAGATAAAACAAGCTGGGTAAAGGGGGATGTTATTTATGTTATAACAGATGAAAAATGTGATTTTACATTAACTTATCAAGGCGAGGATTACTGGCAAGTTGACGGAAGATCATGGACGTTTTCTGAACATGGTGGCAAGTTGCATGCTTATTATGGATTAGGAAAGAGAAGCCCTTATTGGATTGTATATCCTGAACAGTTTCTTTATACTGATGAGGGAACTTATACAAAAGAACAGGGAACTTATATAGTATCAGATAAAATTATTTATATAAATCTTGATATGAATAAGCGTCCTTATGCAAGATTGACAGTAAAAGGCATAGATAAAGGTTATGCAATAGCCAATATGGAAAACCAGCAAACTTTAACCGATCTTTGGGATATGACTTTTAAGGATACCTTAACAAGTGCAGCGGCAACAGAGTATGATGAGCAAACGCAGACTGCAACATATTATGGTATTATTAGCCCAACAGACAATAAAACCCATATCCTTTTATATAATGCAGATGGTGTAGGATATAGTAGAACTTATGATAAGGTAATGACTGGAGGTGAATCCATTATTTTGAATGGACCTAATAGTTCGGAAAATAGCTCTTGGACCAAACATACATTGGTGAAAAGTATAACCTTGAATAAAAATAGTATATACACATATGTTGATGAAAGTCATGATTTGGTAGCAACCATAGATCCTGCAGATGCGGATAATGATAAATTAAAGTGGTCTACTTCAAATGCAAATGTTGCAACTGTTGATGAAAATGGACATGTCTATGTAAATGGTGTGGGTAATGCAATAATTACTGTTCAAACAGAGGATGGCACGAAAAAGGCTAATTGTGCTATTAGTGCAGGACATCATATAGGATTAAGTTATAGTGAATTGGTATATAATCAGGGAAATGGACAGATTAAAATATCTGTTTATAATTATTATGACAAGCCTGTTGATTTAAAGCAAATTTATTTGAAAAATGCAAATACAGGTAAAACATATTTGGAGTATAATATTACAGATGGTAGAATAGATGATATTTATACTACTGATACATCCAACTTTAGTGGTATGCCATCTGGCACTTATATCCTTGGGGCAAATTATATTTGTAACAATAAGGAATATACAACCCAAAGAGAGATTGAAATTAAATAGTTATAGTGCCACTCTCTGAAGTACTTCATTGAGGTCTAACACAGTGCTTCGTTAGGGTGTCACACAGTGCTTTATAACACCCTTATGAAGTGCTTCGATAGACTATGATAAGGTGCTTTCTTATGTCATGACGATAATATCGTCAAGGCATAAGAAAGCACTTCCTATTATAAGGGTAAAACACTTATGAATATATTCTACCATAGATATATAAGTATGTAGTTTTTTGCTTTCTATTGAATTCCTATACTGTCAAGGCAAAGGACACCAACTGTCATAGGAAGACAGCATCACGCATGATAGCATTCGTATTTATCTATCATATCGTGTGTATGGGGATGTATTAGTGTGGTGTTGTGAGGTGTTAGTGAGGTGTCTACATGGCTACCGCACTCCGAAAACTTTCTTTCTATCAGATAGTTATAGCAATATTGCGAGGTGTGTGGTCTGTTGTCTTAACTTCTCCACTTGCGAAAGTTTAGTATAAGGTATAGGAAACCGCTTTTTATATTTTTATACTAAAATATTTGTGTTTCTCGAATATTTTCCGTAAGTTTGCATCATCAAATGAAATGTTTTACCTTATAACACTTTACGATTATGGAAGATAATAACAAAAGAAACCAGCAACAAAATCAGTTCCAGATGGGCATAGAGCCTGAGGTTGCCGCAGGTACATATTCTAATCTTGCCCTCATCACTCATTCAAGCTCCGATTTCATCTTGGACTTTGCTTGCGCCTTGCCGGGTATGCCACAGCCTCAGATAAGAAGCCGTGTCGTGATGGCTCCAGAGCACGCCAAGCGACTTCTCCAGGCTCTCCAGAACAACCTCTATAATTATGAGCAGACATTTGGCAAGATTAAGTTGCCCAATGAGCCAGAGCGTACCATCGCACCTTTCAATATTCCAAAGGGAGAGGCGTAGAGCCTTGGGCGATAAAACATACGAACTAAGATTAAATTAACCTAAGAAAACGACCTGTTAGGGCGTAAAGAATGTAACTAAGAGTTATTTTTAGTTAAAAAACAATCCTAAATCTCAAAAGCATTTTATTTATTTAGGTGATTTGATGGAAAATTCGTACCTTTGCAACCCGAAAAAGTCACCTCGAAAGGGTGTGACTACACGTAAACATAGACAATTATAAAAATAATATATAAATTTAAAAGTAAAATTATGCCTACTATTTCACAGTTAGTAAGAAAAGGCAGACGAGTTCTTGTAGACAAGAGCAAGTCAC